>CAILCO010000048.1 GCA_903832735.1 uncultured Sterolibacterium sp. | reverse complement strand
GGGATGCGATGAATTTTTCCATGCCGCTAGTGTAGTTCAGGATTCCACGGGAAGCAATGCAAATATTCTCTTGCATACCTGCATTTTATGGCATAGGATTCAGTCACCCCAACAACTCGACGGAAACCCCCGGCAGGAAGAACCCAGGCAAATAATCGCACGGGATGCCGGCAGGCCCGGAGGCGCGGAGGGTAGGCTGAAAGGCGGATGGAGATGTACCGCTGAGTAGCCGAAGGCCAGTCCGCACCGCTGGCCGCTCTGTTTGAGCCTGATGCGGCGACACCCGAGGCGAAACCGGATCGCTTTGGCCGCAGCCAATACGCAGGCAACACAGCAGAGTCGCCAGCGGTGCGGATCCATACCATAGGAGAACGAGATGCTGAATAACCACAGAATGCCCGGACCCAATGATCCGGAATGCTGGCCGGCGTGCACCGGCCACCCGATGGACCCGCGCACCCCGGACGACGACACGCCCGACTTCGCCAGCACCGCCGAAGCGATGCTGTCCGAATGCGCCGACATCGCCGTCGCCGGTAAGTTGGCCTGGGACTGGGAAATCCTCGAAACCCGCATCGCCGACATCCTCCAGGCCCTGGCGCTGCACAAAGATGGCACGGCCGCGAACGACCAGGCCGTCGGCAAGCTTGTCCGCTCGATGGTGATGGAGGAGCTGGAGACCGTCGCCGAGCGCACTTTTGAGCGCGAGATAGAGCAGGAGGATTTTTGATGCGCACAGCCGCCCTCTGGATCGCCGCCATCGCCACCTGCCTGGGTTACCTATACCTGGGCGCCTACCTGGACCGCCAGGCGCTGCTGCATGCGCCCATCTACGTGGGGGCATCGAAATGAACTTGCCCGGCCTGGTTGGCTACATCGTCATCGTCGGTCTATCCATAATCTTGCTGCTGATTGTCGCCTTCCTGGCGGTCGAGTTTGTGCACCACTACCTGCACTACCGAGAAGCCGGAGATTCTCGCTCCGAGGCCGCGCGCTGGGCGTGGCTTGTTGTGAGGCCGTGGATATGAAAGCCGGACTATTCACCCCCGGCAGTGTCGCGGTATCGGTCGCCGTATGCCTAGCCTGGCTCTACCTGGGCGCGCAGATGGATGCACGAGAGCGCGAGGTGTTGCAGGCCGAGCGCGCCGCCGCACTCTGCTTGCCGGCACCTGGCGAAATCAGCCACACCAGTTTTGAGCCGGACGGCTCCCTGCGCTGCGCAGTGATGCGCGGGCGGCAACTTGTCACACGAATGGAGATTCAACCATGAGCAACGAAGTAGCGGTACGGCAAGAAAGCGGCGGTATTCCGGCGCTCGCCATGAATGAACGGGAATTGATGACCGTCCTTGAAGGAAGCCTTTACCCTGGCGCCGCCCCCGAGTCGATCAAGATGGTGATCGGCTACTGCAAGGCATCTGGTCTGGACCCCATGCAGAAGCCGGTCCACATCGTCCCTGTGTGGGACGGAAAGGCGCAGCGCATGCGCGACGTAATCATGCCAGGCGTAGGCCTCTACCGCACCCAGGCCGCGCGCAGCGGAAACTATGCCGGCGTCAGTGAGCCCGAGTTCGGCCCTGACGTGCAGGAGAACGTCGGAGGCATCGTGATTACGTACCCGGCGTGGTGCAAGGTCGTGGTACGCCGCACCATGGCCAGCGGCATGGTTGCCGAGTTCGCGGCGACCGAGCGATGGAAGGAAAACTACGCGGTCAAGGGTGGCAAGGAAAAATCCATTGCTCCGAACGCGATGTGGACCAAGCGTCCCTACGGGCAGATTGCCAAGTGCGCGGAAGCCCAGGCGTTGCGCAAGGCGTTCCCGGAAGCTGGAAGTGCCCCGACTGCGGACGAGATGGAAGGGAAGTCGATCAACGATTCCGCCATTGAAGGCACGGTCGTTGCGCGAGTCGAGCAGAGTCGCGCAGAGCTTCCGCCCTATGATGCCCACCAATTCGACGCCAATTTCCCCAAGTGGTGCGACCTGATCGCCAAGGGCAAGAAGACGGCCGACGACATCATTGCCCTGATCGGCACCAAGGTCGGGTTGACCGATGCGCAGAAGAATGCAATCCGGGATTTCGAGAAGAATCCTGACGAGTCCGATGTTCCTGGCGACGACTTCGTTCCGCCGCATGAGCAGGAGTGCGCGCAATGAAAACGCTCAGTTTGATCCAAGGGACTCAGGAATGGCTGGAAGCACGTAGCCACTGCTTAACCGCCAGCGAGGCTCCGGCCATGCTTGGACTGAGCAAGTACATGCAGCGCGCGGAACTGCTGCGTCAGAAGGCGACCGGGATCGTCCCGGAAGTCGATGAGGCCACCCAGCGCAGATTCGACGCAGGGCACGCCAGCGAGGCTATTACTCGCGCCTGGGCCGAGAATTTCATCGGCGAGGACTTGTACCCTGTGACTGGCACCGTCGAGTTTGATGGGGGACTCCCTTTGCTCGCCAGTTTCGACGGCCTGACGCTGGACGAAACAATTGGGTGGGAAAACAAACTCTGGAACGCGTCGTTTGCTGCCGAGGTTCGCGCCGGTGATGTTCCTGATACCCACTGGCCTCAACTGGAGCATCAGATGCTGGTGAGCGGAGCCAAAAAGGTGCTGTTCACCGTCAGCGACGGTGCTGAGAACATCGAATCGTTGTGGTACGAATCGATAGCAGAACGACGCGCTCAGGTTATCGCAGGATGGCGCCAGTTCGTCACCGACCTGGCCAACTACCAGCCCGAGACCATCGTCGCGGAAGTGATCGGACATGATCCGGAAACCCTGCCTGCGCTGTTCGTCCAGGTGGAAGGCAAGGTAGTAGCGAGCAATATGCCAGCCTTCCGCGCCGCTGCTGCCGCGTTTATTGACCATCTGCCGAAGCCTCCAACCCCTCCGATCCAAGAGGAAAAAGACGAATCCATCCTGGCAAAGTACGCTCAAGAATGCGATCAGTATTTCGCGGACAGCGAAAGGGCTGTCAAGGCGTGCAAGGAGTCAGAGGAAAACCTGTCGGCAGTGAAGCGCTCCGCCCAGGCCCAGGCCGTGACCATTGACGAAGTGTTCCGCACCATCGACGACATCAGCGAGCGCATCCGCGCGGCCCGGCTGGGCATGGACAAACTGGTGAAGGGCGAGAAGGAAAACCGCCGCACCGAGATTGTTACCAAGGCGCGCGAGGAGTTCGGTCGCCATTGGGGTGATCTGTGCCGGCGCATCGGCGGAGAGTGGATACCCGCTTTGCCTTACGCCTACTTCGCCGACGCAATCAAGGGATTGAAATCGCTTGATTCGATGCGCGACAAGATCGGCGCCGCCCTGGCTAACGCCAAGATCGAGGCCAATGCCATTGCCGACCGCATCCAGGCCAACAAGGAGGCGTGCGCTGACTGCGCGCATTTGTTCCCGGACTTCGGCCAGGTGTGCCAGAAGGACTACAACGACTTCCTGAACCTGATGGGTGCCCGCAAGGCTGAAGCCGATCGGCGCGAAGCCGAACGCCTTGAAGCCGATCGCGCCCGCATCCGCACCGAGGAACAGGCCCGTGCCGAACGTGAATCCCTGGCCAAGGCACGGGCCGAACAGGATGCGCGTGATGCAGAGACGGCCCGCCAGCGCGCGCTTGAGCAAGATCGCATGCGCCAGGAGCGCGCCACCGAACTGGCCCGCATCGAAGCCGAGCAGAAAGAGGCTATCCGCGTGGCACTGGAAGCGCAGCGTGCAGAGCAGGAGGAAACCAAGGCGCGAAATGCCGAGATCCACAAAGCCATCATCAACGAGACGGCACCGGCGCCAGACACCGACACCGGCGCCACCATGAAGCTGGGCGAAATCTGCGAACGCCTGGGCTTCACCATCACCGCGCAGTTCCTGGCTGGCATCGGCTTCGATCCGGTCGGACATGAGCGCGCCGCCAAGCTATACCGGGAATGCGACTTCCGCGCCATCTGCATCGCCCTGGTAAAGCGCATCACCACCCTGTATCAACCCACCAGCAAGGAGTAACCGCAATGCCGAAACCCATCCACTTGAACATGAACAGCGGCCGCCCGTAACTTAGAAGGGATACAGAGATGTGTGAGACATGCGAAAACGAAGAGCCGAACCTGCGGGAGATTTGGGCCGCCGCCGACAAAAAAGCAAAGGACTGGCGCGATTCCGGCGAGGAAAAGTTGCTGAGGCAAATGCACGACGCACGCGAGGGGCTGAAGTCTCTCGGCTGGCGAGATGGGCAGTACGCACCGAAGGATGGCACGCGGTTTCGCTCGATTGAGGCCGGCAGCACTGGCGTTTTTCCGTGCTACTGGATGAGCAACAAACACATGGCGGAAGGCGGCGGATTCTGGAGTGAGGCGCATGGCGATCTGTGGCCGGCGAAACCAACGCTGTGGAAGCCGATGCCTTCTAACGCCAGTTTAAGCGGGCGCGGTGACGCGCCAACCACGAAGTGAAGCGGCATGTTCCGCGCTCCGCTTGAAACTATTGTTGGGCATGACAGAGAAGGAATCGAGATGACTGAAATCCAACGTGACATCATGATGCATGCACTCGGCTACGGTAGCCCGGGCTACCGAAACCATTTTTGCACGGGTCCTGGCAGCACTGATTATCCACACTGCGAGGCTCTGGTCAAGGCCGGGATGATGTCCCGGAGAGACGGTAGCGCACTGTCTGGCGGCGACTACGTGTACCACGTAACCGCCTTTGGCAAGCATGCTCTGAAGATGCCCTGCGTTCGGGCGGACGGCTGAGCGGTGCTTCTCGGCCGTCCGCTCGAACGCAGTGTTCGGCGTCGCCGTCCCGCGAATACTGACTATTGAGGACAAGATCATGGGCGAGTACGCAGACGACTACTACAGACGCGAAGTGATGAACAAGCACGGATTTGACCCCGGAAGCATGTACGGCGATAAACCGAAGAAGGCAAAGCCTAAGTGCCCGAAGTGCGGAAAGGCGTTCAAAGGAGAACAAGGAGTGAGCGACCACCTGCGCGATTACCACAAGACGCCGAACGCTGGCGTAACCGGCGTCCGCTTGACCCGATTGTTGGGCATGACTAAGGAACGGAAATGGAAAAAGACGAAGCACTGAACACGCTGGCGAAGGTGTTCCACCACGGCGAAGAAATGGAAGGTGAAGACGGCATGGTGATGGTTATCGACCTTGCTCTGTGGAACGAAGGATGCGAGGCCATTGAAGCACTCATTGGCGGCGAGGAAGATACATGCGAATATGGAAGAGCTGGACCAGATACCTAACCCGAAAAAGGAGAAATAGCCATGTGCGACCAAAATTGCAACCAAGGGCGTAATTGTGCATGCGGCCCGCGCTGGGTGCCCAAGTGGCACTTTTTGGCGGCGCTTGCTGCCGTGGTGATTGTTGCCACATTGACGGGGCCGACTTTGACGGGGCCGGCGCCCACGCGCCGGCCGATTCGGAGTGATACGTTCCCGGAGTCCGGTCGACGTAATTTTTGGGCGTGACAACAGGAGATTGAAATGGAATGGAAAAACGCTTTTGATGAATTGCCACCAGCAGGCGTGCCGGTGATTGCTTTTGTGCCGTCTTATGGCAGTGGCGATAAAAGCCGGCGCATCCGCGCGCAATACGCCCCAGCAAAAACGCTTGAGCAGTCATGTGATGTTGAAGGCGGCGAATACGACGAGGAAACGGAAACCTATTGGTGCGTGGCTGGTTGGTACGAGACCAACGAATATGAAGATGTGCATTGGAGAGTGGGAGACAGGGTTACACACTGGACGCCATTGCCTGCGCCGCCCAACGCTTAGCTAACCGGCGCGGGCGGATTTATCGCCTGCGTCCGTGTTGACCGACGTGTTAGGTGCCGTGTTACCAGAACCGACTTTTACAAGGGGAAAGACATGACTGATTTTGAAACAGCGGTGAAGGACGCCGCAGAGAAAGCGGTGTTGAAATTCGTGCAGGACGGCGGATGGTTGATGCCGAACTACGAAAGCAGACTGAAGATTCCGGTCGAGTGGGTGTCCGAGTGCTGGCGCTTGGTGGATAGCGCGAAGCTGATGGCAAAGATTGCCGAGCGGATGGAAAGCGAACTGGCAGACAGGATGGTGAATCGCATGGCGACAGAGCTGGCGACCGACATCAAACAGATTTTGAGCGTGCGGGAACGGCGCGAGATGCTGCGGGGTTTGGCTCGTGAGCATATGGATGCCGTGATGAAGGCAGGCACCTAACGCCTGGCTTAACCGGCTCGGATCCGCAGGCGAAGCGTCCGCGTTGACGCAAATGTTATGCCTATCGGGGCTACGGAGAAAGACATGAACGACACAGAAACACCGGGCGCACACCCACCGAAATACCACCCACTGAGCAGGCTTGCTGTGCGGCTTGGCGAACTGTTGGACGAAGACCAATGGACGGAATGCGAGAGCCTTGTGCTGAAAGCGTGGAAAGCCGGAGAGAAAGAACGGATGGCACTTGCTGGATTGCCTGACGGTGCGCTCGATGGTGGATGGACAGCAGCCGGAATGAGCGCCTACGCGCGAAAGCTCGAAGACGCGCTGAACGAGATACTGATTCTGCAAACAGAACGGATCGCGGACGCCTATGTAATAGCCGGTGAGGCACTGGCATTGAGGCATAACGCCCCCGGTTAAGGCCGCGAGCGTCAGCGAGTCGAGCATTGAACCGGATGTTAGGCAAGGAGATTGAAATGGAAAAAGCTGAATTCATTACGCGCGCCTCCGCCCAATACAAGCAATTGGCGGGAATAACTATTGAGGAGTCCATCGCTTGCGCCGATGCGCTGTGGAATGACGGCACAGCAAACGCCGATCTTGATGAACTGAACACGCCGGAAGATTTGGCGGATGACGACATGAGCTATTGGGATGATGATGGTGAATAACTTTGAACCGAAACACGGATGCGAAATGCCTGGGACAT
>CAILCO010000047.1 GCA_903832735.1 uncultured Sterolibacterium sp. | reverse complement strand
GCCACGAAATACCTCGCAAATTATCTCGGTTGGTTCAGGGCGCTCGACCGGTCGCCGCGATTCAGCCCGGATCCCGTGCAGTTGCTCGCTCTCGCCGTCAGGGTATGAGTTCAACAACATCATTCGCTAAATGAGCCTTAATGTAACAAGATGTAGTAGCGTTTCAGGAGAGCGGCAGATGGATGACGACCAAGAGCCCTTGCCCTGTCGGGCCTTCGGCAAGATCTATCGTTCCCCTGTGGCGGTCGACGACGTTCTTGACAATGGCCAGGCCTAGCCCGCTGCCCTGGGCCGGCGAGCCGGCAAGCCGATAGAATCGGTCGAAAACTCTTTGCCTGTCCGCCGCCGGAATGCCCGGTCCGGTATCGCTGACCATGAGCGTGGCTTCATGATGGTTGCTGGACACGGAGACGTCGATACGGCCGGCCGCAGGGGTATAACGGATCGCGTTGTCGAGCAGATTGTTGAGCATTACTTCGAGAGCCCCCGGATCACCCAAGATCACTGCCGTGCTGCCGCTGACGATACCCAGATCGATATCTTTTGCCGCCGCAATCGGTGCCAGTTCGGCGATGACCCGGCGCGCGACTTCGAGCAAATCAACGGCGGTGGACGGATGATCCGTCAAATCGGACTCCTGTCGAGACAGGGTCAGTAATTGCTGGACCAGGTGCTCAGCCCGATCCAGTCCCAACTTCAGATCGGCTATGGCCTTCCTGCGTTCGGCCTCATCAGCCGCGCGTTCGACCAGTTGGATTCTCAGTTTCAAGGCCGCCAGCGGGGTGCGCAATTCATGCGCGGCATCGGCGACAAAAGCGCGCTGGGCGTGAAGCGCGTGGTCAAGCCGTGAAAGCAGATCGTTCAAGGCATGGGTCAGCGGTGCGACTTCTTCCGGCATACCTTTATCCGGTACGGGGGTTAGCGTAATCGAACCGCGTGAGCGCAATTCCCTGGCGACCAGCCTGATCGGCGCCAGGCCCCGGCCTATTGCCAGCCAGATTAATATGCCCATGAACGGCAGCAATACGATCAAAGGCGCGATGGTATCAAGCGCTGTTTTCGCAGCGAGGTCTCGTCGGGCGCTCAAGGGTTGCGCCACCTGTACGACGGTTCCACCAAGTTGCGCGCTAAATACACGCCATACGCCGTCGCGGGTCGAGACATCGGAAAAACCCAAAGCCGCCCGCTGGGGCAGGTTGGGATGTTCATGGGAGTGGTAAATGCGAAGTCCGGTGTTGTCCCAGATTTGGATTACGACATCTTCTGCGATATCGAGATCATCGCCGACGATCGGCCCCATGGGTTGAAATGCCTGGCGCGGCAAGGAGGCAGCGATCTGCTTCATCTGATAATCGAAGAGACCATTGGCTTCCTCCCGTGCCTGGAGGTAAACCAAGCCCGCAGCTGCCACGATTCCAGCGCAGAGCCCGAAGGACAGCCAGAGCAGTAGGGTCATCCGTATTGATCTCATGGCAGCCTGGACACCCTATAGCCGACGCCACGGACGTTCTTGATAAACCCGGGGCCGAGTTTCTTACGCAGTGCATGGATGTAGACCTCGACGGTGTTGCTATCGACTTCCTCATCCCATCGATACATGTGTTGCTGCAACTGCGCCACGGAACGTACCGCGCCGGGATGCTCGAGGAGGGCCTTAAGCAAGGAAAACTCGCGTGCCGACAAAGACAAGGACTTGCCATCCATGCTCACCTCGTAGGTGAGCGGATTCAGGGATAGCGCACCGTAAATGACGACGGGCTCCGCCCGGCCTGCCTGGCGGCGCAGCAGCGCATGAATTCGGGCCACCAGTTCGTCGAGATCGAAGGGCTTGACAAGATAGTCGTCGGCACCCGCGTTGAGCCCCTTGACACGGTCGGGCACCGCGTCCCTGGCGGTCAGGATTAACACCGGAAGATGATTTCCCTTGGACCTGATGCTGCGCAGAACATCGAGCCCGTGTTTCCCTGGCAGCCCGAGGTCGAGCAACATCAGGTCGAATACCGTACCTGCTATGGCCAACTCGGCGGCGCCGCCATCCTGCACCCAATCGACCGCGAAGCCTTCCTGGCGCAAGCCTTCCACGACACTTTCGCCGATCATTACGTCGTCTTCAACGAGAAGCAAGCGCATCGACATCCTTCAAAGAATTACCAGGTACGGGCTATTTCAAGGAAACGAGGTTGCATTCACCTCGATGGTATTTTCCCGTACTATCATGATCCATGTGGGCATATACAGCTCGCCACAGGTTTTGATGTACCCAGTATCCGCCTTCCGACATTTCCGAGGAAAACCTGAATGATACGTAAACTTTTCGCTGCGCTTTTGGCGCTTCTGGCAGTATCCCTCTCTTCCTCCACATTCGCCGAGTCAAACTCCACTGAAGTCATGTTGGCAAAGCTATTCGCTGTCAGGCAAATGGTGAAAACCAATGTTGGCTATGATGAATATAAAAAACAGGTTGGCGAAATCGAGACGGATATTGCCCGATGGGAATCTGATGTGAAAAACAACTCCGAAAGTGAAATGACAAAACTCCTCAGGGGTGATGCCGTCATTCGGTCTGCCGCGAAAGCCTACGTCGCTGCACTAAACGTCTGGCATGGCAACGATAATTCCGAGGCGAAAATGTATTGGTCATCTGCGAATGATGCCTTGGCGGATTTTGAAACGAATTACAGAAGCAAGAAATAATGTTTGCGCGGTCTATGCGCCACCTCCAGGGCATGAACAACGCTTTCGTCCCCGCCCCGCCAATCGTTGAAAGAGCATTAATGTGCTGGCGCAGTGTTGTCAAATAGCACTTCTACCCTGCGCATTTTTTTTCGGCAGGCGTCGCCCAGGCAGGGTTTGGGGGGAGGCGTCTCGTAACCGTATCTGATGGACAAACGTAGCTGTTTTGCAGCAACGCCCAGGTCCAGTAACATCTGTTTGACGGCTACGGCTCGCTTGATGCAGAGTGCGTCGTTGTATTCCTTGCTACCCAGGTCATCCGTATGCCCAATCAGGGTAGCGGACAAGCGTGGATTGGCCATGAGTTTCTCTGCGTAGCTTTTGATCTTTGCTTCCGCTTCGCGGTCAAGCGAATGCGCGCCGAGAGGGAAATATATGCTGGTTAGCCGATCCGGGGTAAGCAAGATATCTTTGTCGGAAGTATCGAGATCGATTTCTTTCGGAGTTTGTGGGGGTGCTGCGACAAGCGCTGTTGTAGGGACATATGCCGGGGCGGTCTTGATAGCGGTCACATCAGGGCGGCCGCTCACGACGGTCGAGAGCGATTCCGGCGTGGCGCAGGCGGCGAGACCCAGGGTCAGGACCAGCCCTAATGCGGAATAACGTGGCAAAAACCAGTACTGCGGCTGCTTGACTGTGCATTTCATCATTGCAATATGCTGGAAGGGGAACTGAGAAGAAAAAACCCCCGAAACTATCCAGTCGCGGGGGCTGTCAATCAACACTTGCGGGCCTTCAGCATACAGTCCGAGGAGCGCTGCCTCGAAATTTGCATGACATGGGCTCACTCCTCCTTTTTTGCCTCCTCCTCGTCGATTCCTATTAATTCGACTTGTGCGAAAAATCCACGCGCCGGTTTTCCTGCCAGCACTTTTCTTCCTGGCAAGTGGCGCGCGGCTTTTCCTTGCCATAGCTGATCGCTTCCATACGGGCGTCAGGCACACCCACCATGATCATGGCCTTGCGTACCGCCTCGGCCCGCTTCTGACCCAGGGCAAGGTTGTATTCCTTGCTGCCCCGCTCGTCGGCATTCCCCTCCAGGACCACGGTATCCTTGCCGGCCTGCTTCATGAAGTCGGCGTTCTGCGTCACGACATCCTGATATTGAGGCTTCAGCGAAAAGTTGTCGTAATCGAAATAGACGCTCTTGTTCGCCAACGCGGCGCGCAATTTTTCCAACCGCTGCGCCTCCGTTTGCACCGGAATCACCGGAGCGGCTTTGGCGGCCGGCGGGGTTGGCGCGGCAGGCAGCGGCTTTGCCGGTTCCGGCTTGCTCGGCTGCGGCAAAGTACTGGTTGTTTGGCAGGCTGCGAGTGATAGGCAGACTGCCGTGGCTGTAAGAAATGTCCTCATTATTTCGCTCTCTCGAAAAGGGGATGATCTGATGTCGGCTCAGTGTTCCGGTAGGCCAACCTCGCCAGTTCCTAAGCTACTCCCGCTCACGTCAAGCCAATGTCAAGGCGACGTCAAAATTGCGTCAAGATCACGGACCTCGTTATTCTGCTCTCGGGTGAACAGCAGTCGAGCAGTGGTGCCTACATCCGCCTGGCTGTCGATGGCGATATGCCACCCATGGCGGTCGCAGATTCGTTTGACCAGGGACAGGCCAATGCCCTCCCCGGCGCTTTCCGATCCTTTGAAGTATCGGTCGAAAACCTTGCCGATTTCCTCGCCGGGAATACCTCGTCCGGTATCGACCACGCTCAGACAATGTTCATCGAGGAGAACGAAGACTTTTCCGCGCTCCGTATAGTTGAGGGCGTTGCGAATCAGGTTGGCGACAACGATGCCAAGCAGCGAGCGTTCCGCGGCGATCCGAGGTGCTGCGTTGCAGGCGAGTTCAAGCACCACGTCCGGCCTCGCCAGATAACGATGCGCTTCAACGACATCCTTGACGACATCGGCCACGTCGCACTGTGCTTCGCTGGCTTCTCTGTCATTGCTCTCCCGCGCCAGGATCAACAGCGTCGCGGTCAGCGCGACCATCTGCCGGGCGGCGCGATCGATCCGGGCGAGGCGCTGGCGTTGCCGCTCTTCGAGACGTTCGTCATCTTCCAACAATTCGACCGCGCCCTGGATGATGGCCAGGGGCGTACGCAATTCATGGCTGACATCCGCGGTAAACGCCCGCTCGCGCTCACTGAAAGATTTCATCCGCTTCAAATAACCACCAAAGGCGCGGGCCAACTTGCCGATTTCGTCATCGAGGAAACCCTTGGCGATATCCTCCGGCTCATCTTCCAGGCGAGCCACGCCAACGCGCCGCGAGAGTTCAATCACCGGTGCGACGATCCTTCCCGAGAGCCACCAACCGATGCCGCCGGCCACCAGCGTCATCAACAGGGTGGCGGCAATCCAGTAGATCCAGAACTGTTCTTCGCGCTGGCGCTGGTTTATTTCATTGAATAGCATGACGTAGCGCTGGGTTCCCTTGTCGACTACGGCAACCCGGTAGGGGATTTCCGAGATCGCCAGCTGATGCAGGCCGAGAGAGAGTCTTGTCAATTCCGGGGGAATCCCATCAGTGCCGTTTCCTTTAGCGAAAATGTAGCCATGAATGCTGACCGTCGATGGCGGCAATGCATAAGGATTGCGGGCGCGACGATTGTGGGTATCGTCAATCTCGGCATACAGGGTCTCGTCCATCAGTTCTCTGCTTTGATCGTGCGCCGCAATCGACAGCCCGGCCGCCAGAATCACGCTGACGAAGGCGCCGAAGCAGGCGAAGATCGCCGCCAGGCGAAAGCGCAAGCTGTTTCTCAGGGATCTACTCTGCCGCATTCAGTCTCCGCCATGGGCGTCTCCCGCCTCATCGATAATCTGATAGCCGATGCCGCGCAGGGTGCGTATCAGAAGACGATCCTCATCCCGGTCAACCGCCTGACGCAGGATGTGGAGATGAGCGCGCAGGGCGTCGCTGTCCGGCGGCGAGTCGCCCCAGACCCCACGTTCGAGTTCCTCGCGCGGCACCACCCGGGGCGAGTGGCGCAACAGAGTTTCGAGGATCCGCAGCGGAATCGGCGGCAGGTTGATGAGCCGCTTGCCGCGCATCACTTTCAGCGTGGCCGGATCGAAACTTAGGTTGCCCACCTGCAGGCGGGACGGGCCCTCGCGCAGCTGCGAACGGCGGATCAGGGCCGCCAGACGGGCCTCTATCTCGCGCAACGCCGCCGGCTTTATCACATAGTCATCGGCGCCCGCTTCAAGCCCGGCGATCTTGTCGTCCAACGAGTCACGCGCCGTGAGGATCAATATGGGCTTCTGCTTACCCACTTCGCGCAGCCGCCGGCAGATCGTCAACCCGTCGATGCCCGGCAGCATCAGGTCGAGAATGATGATGTCGTAATCGTGGGAGGCGGCCAGATGCAATCCGGAAACGCCATCGCTGGCTACATCCACGGTGCTGCCCCT
>CAILCO010000046.1 GCA_903832735.1 uncultured Sterolibacterium sp. | reverse complement strand
GCCACGAAATACCTCGCAAATTATCTCGGTTGGTTCAGGGCGCTCGACCGGTCGCCGCGATTCAGCCCGGATCCCGTGCAGTTGCTCGCTCTCGCCGTCAGGGTATGAGTTCAACAACATCATTCGCTAAATGAGCCTTCAACTAAAAGGAATTGATATCAGCAAAGGCTTCGCTGGCCGAAATGTCGGTGTCGACTTTGCATGGCCGGGTGTTCTAAGTAGCGAGTGACTGCTTCAGAGAAGCAGAATTTAAGCGCGGTCCGCCAACGAATGTCGTGGCTGGAATTCAAGGATCTGAGCGCTTGTCTTAGGCAAACTTTCCTCGATTGGTCTAGACTCAAAAAAACCACAACGATCGCCAACCCCGGCTAATTCTTGCCACGTGCTACTGAGGCAAAGGAAGCTGCCCCACATTAATCTATAGACTAGCACTGTAGAACCCAATGCCGTGTGCGACAACTGCCGCTGGTGGTCCACGCGAAATTGAATGCCTCGAAGGCGTTTCTGGTATTTATCCGGAGCGTTAGCGATGAAGCTTTCCACCAACTCTCTGCGCAATGTCTCATAGGCTTGGGGATCATCACGAGCAAGCTGCGATAGTTCTTCATGGCTGGGGAGTTCCGGCGGGACATGACTACCCGCGGCACTGTCGTTATTAAAGCTTGAAGTTGAAATTTCGCCGTCGGTTGCCATATAGCCTCCTGATCGGTGTTAAACAGCCCCTAGATGCTGTATACCACAATAGTTGACAGATTTAATCCAGCATTATGGTTGGCGAAGACTTTTTAAGGAAGATCATAGACCGGGAACATCTGGATGGCGGCTAAGTAGATGATTACCACCGGTGCACTTTGCCTACGATGCCCCTGGTATGGGAAGTACGGCCATGATCTCGATGGAATCGCCTGGGAATATTGCAAAGTGTGGATGGTTCTCGAACAGTTTGGCAGCGGCCTCATGCGAGTCCGCGCGGACCACCGTAAAGGCACCCATTTCATTGCTCGTATCGGCGATGCCGCCTTGTGAGACCTTCTTGGTTTTGCCCAAGGGCCCGCCCATGCTGACGATAGTGGCGTGATGTTTCTCGACCCACTCTTTCCAGGCCAACATGCCCTCATTTTCCTTCGCATGGCGCTCGCCTTCGGGAAGGGCATCCCAGGCGGCTCGGCGCACGCTGGTCTTGCTGCCTAAGAACACTGCGAGATAGGTATCGTTCGTAGTCATGATGTCTCCCTGGTGCTTTGCGGGTTGGAAGATAATTCGATGTAACGGCGCAGATGGTCAATGATCTCGACAGCGAAGGCCGCACCGTTGGCCGAGCTGGCCGAGTCTGTCGCTTCAAACTCGACTACGCCCCTGGCTTCGGCGTACTTCACCCCAGCGACCAGTGCGGCTTGAACGCTTCGTGTTCGCGCTTCAGCTTTTTCATCGCCACCTCAGCTTAGCTACGCTGGCGTCGAATGACGCCGAGCCAACAATGATGTCATGCGCAAGTCTAGCGCCGTGGCGTCGGCGACGCACTACCGGCAATCCCGTATTCAAACCCGGCCGGTTTGTCTCTGCTCTCTCCCGATTGGCTTGGGTCGTTGTGACAAATATACGCAGGAGTCGCCCACGCAAATAACCGAAGCGCATTTCGTCTGGACCTAGGCGGCACGCGTCGACTAGAATTGTGTCGAGCACTTTTAAACGGTATGACAATTGCGACCGCGGCTCATTTCGACGCTAACGCGTTCTAAGAACGGAATGCTTCGTGTGCAGGGAGAAGCCACGTGATCAAGCTTGAGCACTCGGCAGCAATCATGATGCGGGGATTCGTGCTGGCGGCGTTGCTCATTGCCGCCGCAACCGCCGTGCCCGCGGGCCGCGCGAATGCACAGGAAAAACCGCTGGCAACGCTGGCAGAAGTTCGCCATGAGTTGCGCCAAGGTGGCCTGGTCATTTACCTCAGGCATGCCGCGACAGACCAGGCGGGTGCAAATGACGCTCCGGAGGATCTGACAAGCTGCGATAGACAACGCCATCTCTCGGCCAAGGGCAAGGCCGATGCGTTGCAGATTGGCGAATCGATCAAGGCCCTGGGCATTCCCATCGGAACGGTGACAACCAGCCCCTACTGTCGCGCCAAGGACACCGCGCGCCTGTCCTTCGGCCGCTTCGTGGAGAATCCGGATCTCGGGTTCGTGATCGGTTCGACTTCGGCCGAAACAAGGCGCCGGACGGAAAGCCTGCGCCGCATGCTCGGGACACCACCGGAAAAGGGAACCAACAACGTGGTCGTTTCCCATTCGGCCAACCTGCTTGAAGCCGCCGATATATTCGCCAAACCTGAGGGAGCCGCCTACATTTTCCGACCGCTGGCGAACGGCCAGTTCCAACCGCTCGCGCGGATATTGCCGGAAGACTGGGTTGCCGCCAGGATCAGATCTTCCGCGCCGTTGGTGCCCCGACCGGCGACGGACAAATGACAAACAGCCCGGCCCCTATCGCTGCAGTCAAGCGCCGACCCTTGTCGTTGCGGCAGCGCTTTCTCGTGGCGCCGCTACTTGGCTTGGTGTTGATCTGCAGCCTGATGGTCGGATTCATCTACGAGTTGCAGCGCCAGTCCACCCTGCTGACCAATGTCGTCGAAACACGCCTGGCGGCGTTCGACCACTATGCAGAAGTGTTCATGGGACTCACCGACCGGCAGATGGCGCTGGACGACCTGCTCGATAATGCGGCCACTCTCCACGAGGAAGCCGTCTATATTCAGGCGAAGGATCATCTGAACGCGATCCACGCGGCCATCTCCAAGATCGGCGGCTTCTTTGACGGTGTTGATCGCAGCCTCGGCGACGATGAGGCATTCAAGGCACAACAATCAAACCTCCTGCAGATTACCGAGGAGTATCGTAAGGCGGTGACCTATGCCGTCGAGATGGCCACGGTCAATCCCGGGCTGGGGCCAAAATATGCCGCGCTTGCCGGCGAGCGCTTCGGCGCCATGAATCAAAGCTTCTCCCGGTTGCTGGCAATGCAGCGACGCGTATTTGCGACAGACGTCGAAGCCGAGATCCGCCAGACGCGGACGAACACGGCGTATTTTGCGTTCGCCGGAATCGCCGGCGCAAGCCTGTTGCTTTTCCTGTCGGTGGCTCTTTCACGCTTCCTGTCCCGGGCGCTCGAGGCACAGATAGACACGCTCAGCCAACTCGACGGTCGATCTGAGCCAGCGCAAGATGGCGATGACGAAATGCAGCGGATCGCACGCGCCATCGACGGCTTCAGGGAGACACAGACAAAACTCCGCGAAAGCGAGCAGCGCTTCCGCTGCCTTACGGAGATGTCTTCGGACTTCTATTGGGAGACCGACGCGGAGCACCGGCTTACCATACGCTCGGAGAGCCACCGGGAGGCTTTGGAATCAGTATTCAATGTGGCATCGTCCGTCGGCAAGTGCCGCTGGGAAATCCCGTCTCTTGCCCCGGACGAGGCCGGCTGGCGCGCGCACCGCGCAGTACTCGATGCGCATTTGCCGTTCCGCGAATTCGAGATTTCGCGCCCCCGGGTCAATGGCGCCGTGCACCACATCTCCGTCAGCGGCGACCCGCTATTCGATGCCGCCGGAAATTTCAAGGGCTACCGCGGCGTCGGCAGCGACATTACCGAGCAGAAGCGGAGTGAGGCTGACCTGCGAATTGCCGCAGCCGCCTTCGAATCCCAGGAAGGCATGGCGATCACTAATGCCGATGGCATCATCCTGCGGGTGAATCATGCTTTCACCGAAATCACTGGCTACACGGCGGAGGAAATCGTCGGCAAAACGCCGCGCGTGCTGAAGTCGAACCGTCACGATGCGGATTTCTATCGGTCGATGTGGGAGAGCATCAAGTCGAACGGCGGCTGGCAGGGAGAGATATGGGACCGCCGCAAGAACGGCGAGGTCTACCCAAAATGGCTGACCATCTCAGCGGTGAAAGACAAACAGGGTGCGGTAACCCATTTCGTCAGCGCGCAATACGACATCACGGCACGCAAGCAATCGGAAGACAAAATCAATGAACTGGCCTTCTTCGACCAGCTTACCGGACTGGCTAACCGGACCCTGCTGCTGGATCGTCTGAAGCAGGCCATGACAGCCAGTGGCCGCAGTGGCTGCAATGGCGCGCTGGTCTTCCTCGATCTCGACAATTTCAAGTCCCTGAACGATACGCTGGGTCATGATGCCGGCGATCTGCTGTTGCAGCAGGTGGCGCGGCGCCTCTCGGCATGTGTGCGCGACGGCGACACGGTGGCCCGCCTCGGGGGCGATGAATTCGTTGTGATACTGGCAAATTTGAGTGCGAGCGATGCCGAAGCAGCGTCAGGCGCCGAAATGGTCGCCGCCAAGCTCCTCGATGCGCTCAATATGGAGTATCGCTTCGGCGACGTCGCCCACCACAGCACCGCCAGTATCGGCGCCACCTTGTTTAAAGGCTCTCTGCTTTCGACCGATGAACTGATGAAGCAATCCGATCTCGCCATGTACAAGGCGAAGTCGGCAGGCCGCAATGCTGTTCGCTTCTTTGATCCGGCCATGGAAGTCACGGTGAAGGAACGCAGCGCATTGGAGAGTGATCTTCGGCATGCGCTGCACGAAAAACATTTTGCGCTCCACTACCAGGCCCAGGTGGCGGGCGAACGCCAGGTGATCGGGGCCGAGGTCCTGGTGCGCTGGATGCATCCCCAGCGCGGCATGGTCTTGCCCGATAACTTCATTCCCCTGGCCGAGGAAACCGGCTTGATCCTGCCATTGGGTTGTTGGGTCCTTGAAACGGCCTGTACCCAGTTGGCGAAATGGGCCGTGCAGCCGGACATGGCCCATCTCACGCTGGCCGTGAATGTCAGCCCCAGTCAGTTCCGCCAGCCCGATTTCGTTGATCAGGTATTGACGGTACTTGCCGCCACCCAAGCCAATCCTCGACGACTGAAGCTGGAACTGACCGAGAACCTGCTGGTACAGAACATCGAGGACATCATCGAGAAGATGACCGCGCTGAAAGCCAGAGGAGTGGGCTTTGCACTCGATGACTTCGGTATCGGCTATTCCTCGCTGTCCTACCTGAAGCGCCTGCCGCTGGGCCAGTTGAAGATCGACAGGTCGTTTGTCCGTGACGTGCTCACCGATCCCAATGACGCTGCGATTGCCAAGACTGTGATAGCCCTTGCGCAGACCCTGGGGCTGAGCGTGATTGCAGAGGGTGTGGAAACGGCAGCGCAACGTGAATTCCTCGCGCGCTCAGGCTGCCAGGACTATCAGGGTTATTTCTTCAGCCGCCCGCTGCCCATCGAAGGCTTCGAGGCGTTTGCACGTCGCGACGCGATTCCGACCAGGAGTGCCGGCAAGGACACTGCGGATTCAACCGGTGGATGCAACCCACTAGAGACCGCGTAAGCAGAAGGAGTGTTGCATCGACCGGTTGAATCCGCAATCATTCCCGCTCCATCGTCAGTACCGCAGCCCCCTGCAACCTCCCCGTGCGCAGGCAGGCAAGCGCTTCGTTCGCCTGTTCCAGCGGGAATGCGGTTACGGCGCTGCGTAGCGAAATTGTCGCAGCCAGTTCCAAGAATTCCAGCCCGTCTTCACGAGTTAGATTAGCCACGGAGCGGATCATCCGCTCGCCCCACAGGTCGGCATAAGGGAACGCGGGAATGTCGCTCATGTGAATCCCGGCGCAGACCACGCAACCGCCCTTTGCCACATGCCGCAAGGCCAGGGGGACCAATTCTCCGGCAGGTGCGAAGATCAGCGCCGAGGCGAGGGCTTCCGGAGGCATCTGGTCGGTGCCACCCACCCATGCAGCACCGAGGCTACGGGCGAAATTCTGGCTAGTCACAGCGCCGGGACGGGTGAATACGTAGAAGCGGCGTTCCTGATGTCTGAGCACCTGGGCAATGATATGGGCAGCCGCCCCGAAGCCGTAGATACCTACCGGTTTCGCATCGCCGGCCAGGCGCAGCGCACGATAGCCGATCAAGCCGGCGCAAAGGA
Source organism: uncultured Sterolibacterium sp. (assembly GCA_903832735.1). GTDB lineage: Bacteria > Pseudomonadota > Gammaproteobacteria > Burkholderiales > Rhodocyclaceae > CAIYYX01. Next base: position 80,991 of record CAILCO010000046.1, on the reverse strand, counting down.
GCGGCGCCAGTTCGAGGGCCGTCATACCGGCCGATGCGGGATTCAAAGGAAAACAGTAGCGAGCATCGGCCACGGTGTATTCGGCGTAACCACCGTCGATCTGATAACCGGTGAAGCGGGCAGCGTCGCAAAGGTTCTCCCGCCCGCTTAAGCAAAAGCGGCAAGCGCCGCAGGTCCAGCCCAGCCAGGGCACGCCAACCTGCTGGCCAATGTAAAAGCCGCTGACCCCGACACCAAGTGCGGAGATTCTGCCGACAATCTCGTGACCGGGGATGATAGGAAGCACCGGATGCGGTAATTCCCCATCGATCAGGTGGACGTCAGTGCGGCACACGCCGCAGGCTTCGACGCGCAACTGGATCTGCCCGGGCCCAGCGCAGGGGATGGGCAGGCGCTCCAGGCGCAGAGGTTCGCCGGGCCGGTGAAGGCGCATGGCAAGCATATGGGCAGCCTCAGTAGCGATCATTGGATCGGCTTGCTCGTGTCGTCTGCCGGTGATTTGATCAAGGTAAGGACTACTACCGGCAGCACATTTCTTCCCTCTTTTCTCATCGCTCGCAACTCCTGCGCGAATGTTCCTCCGATGGGTAGGACCAAGGCTTCGCCCGCCTTGAGTTGTTCGAGCAGGAGCGGCGGCGGAGCGAAGCCGAGATCGGTCGCAGAACTATCGAATATGCTTGTTGAATACGCCATGGGAGGAACATAATGCCGATGTCCTATTCTGGAGTTTACCATGAGCAGTCGAGCACCAGAGCAGCGCCAGCAGATCATCGCGGTCGCAGCCCATTACCGCGCCGAACACCGCGGCAAGCGGGCCGGACCATGAAGCCGCCGAAGAGGTCGTCTACGTCGCGGAAATGATCGAAACGGGCAAGTTCGTTGAATGGGTAGAAACGGGTGATGTTGGCCATAATGATTCTCCTTGGTTGAGGTTGGAATGAAACGATGTAACGAGTGTCAAACAGATCACGATTTGGCTGCGACCGGCTGTCGAATCCCGTCTGATGGCGGCCGCAACCGTCCTGGAAGCCGGGAAAGACTATCGCAGCTCCCGACTGGCGGCCTGCCGAGGCCGGTTATTGGCGCGATATGGACCCTACCGGAGACGCCGGACCAGGGTTGCTGCGCAGTTCTCTCGCTGGGGCATTGCTTGGAAATCGATGGTTTACCCGCTATGTGCTGCTCGATCATTGGTTCCTTAGAAGGCACCAGGCGAGTTTGCCGGCTGCGGTATGAAGCAAGTGCCGGGAACCATTGATGAACTGGCAGACCTTCGCCCACCAGGCCGACATCGGCGTGCGCGGCAGCGGCGCCACCCTCGCCGAAGCCTTCGCCGACGCGGCGACGGCACTCACCGCGACGATCTGCGATCCGACCAGAGTGTTGGCAGAGCAGGCCATCCTCATCGAATGCGAGGCGCCCGATGAAGAACTGCTGCTGGTGGATTGGCTCAACGCCCTGGTCTATGAGATGGCCACGCGCCGCATGTTGTTTTCGCGCTTCGAACTCCGCATCGAGGGCCGGAAACCCATCCGCCTGCTGGCGACCGCCTGGGGCGAATCGGTGGATGTTGCTCGCCACCAGCCCGCCGCCGAAGTCAAGGGCGCGTCGTTCTGCGAACTGGAGGTGCGGCGTTCCGCGAACGGACAATGGCTTGCCCAGTGCGTCGTCGATGTTTGATCCTGGTCGTAGCGGGACAGGAAGCTATTTCTACAATCGCTAGCAACGGGGCCCTGATTTGCGATGGATATCTCGAGACTGGAACAACGCGGCCCCGTCGAATGGTGCCTGCCGGCCACAGGCCGGATGCGCGTCCCCGGGATCATCTTCGCCTCGCCCGAACTCATGGAAGCGATGGACGACAAGGTGCTCGAACAGGTGACCAACGTCGCCGGCCTGCCGGGCATCGTCTCCGCCTCCTACGCCATGCCCGACGCCCACTGGGGCTACGGCTTTCCGATAGGCGGAGTCGCGGCCTTCGATGCGGAAGAGGGCGGCGTGGTTTCAGCTGGCGGCGTCGGCTTCGACATCTCCTGCGGCGTGCGTACGCTGCACACGGGCCTGACGCGCGCCGACATCGAGGCGCGCCAGGCGCGTCTGGCAGACCTGCTCTATGCGCGCATCCCCGCCGGTCTGGGCAGCACCGGCGGCCTGCATCTTGCGGCTGCCGGGATGGAGGCCATGCTCAAGGGCGGCGCGCGCTGGGCGGTCAAGGAAGGCTATGGGACGACAGCCGACCTGGCGCGCATCGAAGAGTCCGGCTGCATGGCCGGCGCAGACCCCGAAGCCGTTTCCGAACAGGCGAAGAAGCGCCAGCGCGACGAGATGGGCACGCTGGGATCGGGCAACCACTACCTGGAGCTGCAGGTGGTCGCCGAACTGTTCGATCCGCTTGTCGCCCGCGCCTTCGGCCTCGCGGTGGATGACGTGGTCGTCAGCATCCATTGCGGCTCGCGCGGCCTGGGCCACCAGATAGGCACGGACTACCTGCGCGAAATGGTGCTGGCGGCACCGGCAGCCGGCATCATTCTGTCGGACCGCGAACTGGCTTGCGCCCCGCTCAAGTCCGGCCTCGGCCAGCGTTACCTCGGCGCGATGCGCGCGGCCATCAACTGCGCGCTGGCCAACCGCCAGATCCTGACGCAACTGACCCGAGATGCCTTCGCCGAAGTCTTTCCGGGCGTCATTCTGCCGCTGCTCTACGACGTCTCCCACAACACCTGCAAGGAGGAGATCCACGCAGTGGATGGCATCAAGCGCCGTCTGTTCGTGCACCGCAAAGGGGCGACGCGCGCATTCTCTCCAGGCCATCCGGAACTGCCGGCCGAATACCGCCAGGCCGGGCAGCCGGTGCTGATCGGCGGCAGCATGGGCACCGCTTCCTATATCCTCGCCGGCAGGGCAGGCGGGCGCGCCTTCGGCTCCGCCTGCCACGGCGCCGGACGCGCGATGAGCCGCCACGAGGCCACACGCCGCTGGCACGGTCGGGCGGTGGTCGATGAACTGGCGGCGCGCGGCATTCTGATTCGCAGTCCGAGTTCGCGCGGCGTCGCCGAGGAGGCACCGCTGGCCTACAAGGACGTGGGCGCGGTGGTGGATGCCTCAGCCGCCGCCGGGCTGGCGGGCAAGGTGGCGCGGCTCGCGCCGCTGGTCTGCGTCAAGGGATGACCGGGATGGAATCGTGGAGCCGCCATAGCAGTTTTCTCGTCACCCTGATTGCGGTGCTCGATCCCTTCATCGCGATCCCCTTCTTCCTGGACCTGTGCGCGGGCCGCCCCGAGGCCGAGCACCGCCGGATCGCGCGCGTGGCGAGCATGACCGTGCTGGCAATCCTGGTCGGCACGGCTGTGAGCGGCGAAGCCCTGCTGCGCTTCCTCGGCACCAGTCTGTCTTCATTCCGCATCGCCGGGGGCTTGGTGCTGCTGCTGATGGCGCTGGCGATGCTCCAGGCCAAGCCGGGCAACCTCAGGCAGACGGCGGAGGCGGCTAACCATGACCAAGAGCCCCCCGGCATCGTCCCGCTGGCAATCCCGCTCTTGGCCGGCCCCGGCGCCATCAGCACGGTGATGATCGCGGTTCAACACGGAGGCTGGCAGAACCAGGTGGCGGTGATCGCCGGCATCGTCGTCGTCTGCCTGATCCTCTGGGTGATGCTGCGCCTGGCGATTCCCATCGGCCGCCTCTTGGGAAGCAACGGCTTCAACGTGGCCACGCGCCTGCTCGGACTGCTGCTTGCCGCAATCGCAGTCGAATCGATGGCGGTCGGGTTCAAGGAACTGTTCCCCGGCCTGGGGGGAAGCTAGTCCATGCTACCCCCTCGTCTCCACCTGCCCGTCGAGATCCTGCCACAGCCGGACGAATCCACATGCGGCCCGACCTGCCTGCATGCCGTCTACCGCTATTGGGGCCGGCAGGAACACTTGCAAGATGTTATCGCCCGCACCGGCAAACTCGAACGCGGCGGCACGATAGCGGTATTCCTCGCCTGTGACGCATTGCGGCAGGGCTTTCAGGCAACGATCTACACCTTCAACCTGACCGTGTTTGACCCGACCTGGTTCGTAGGCACTGTCGATATCGGCGAACGCCTTTTGCGACAGCGCGCAGAGAAAAGTCATGACCCGCGCGTGCAAGAGGTCACCGCCGGCTATATCGAGTTTTTGCGGCTCGGAGGCCGCCTGCGCCTGACGGATCTGTCGCGCTATCTGCTGCGCGGAATCCTGCGCCGCCGGTTGCCCATCATCACCGGCCTGAGCGCCACCTATCTTTATCGAGCGATGCGCGAGTATGGTCCGCAAGACGAAGCGGACGACGTCCGCGGCACCCCTGGCGGTCACTTCGTCGTCCTCGCCGGCTACGATCGGCCGGCGCGCACCGTGCTGGTTGCCGATCCCTACGGGCCATCCAGGGATTACTGGATCCGGATCGACCGCGCCGTCGGCGCCATCCTGCTGGGCATCGTCACCCACGATGCCAACCTGCTGATCATCCAGCCTGCGCTCGGGCCATCGCCATGAAACTGCTCGTCGTGGTCGACGTTCCCGAAGACTGGCCCTTGGCGATCCCCGACGTGACCGTCGTCGCTGCACGCGCCTACCTGACCGAGCCGGCCTACGGCAAGCAGCCTGCCGTGCGGGTTTACAACCTGTGCAAATCCTACCGCTACCAGAGCTTCGGCTACTACGTCTCGTTGCTGGCGGAAGCGCGGGGCCACAGGCCGCTGCCGCTCGTCTCCGCTATTGAGGACCTGCAATCGCAGAATCTGGTCCGGCTCATGACTTCCAGCCTCGACGAACTGGTCGCGAAATCTCTGGCGCCAATCAAGTCGGACGAGTTCACGCTCAGCATCTATTTCGGCCGCAACATGACGGCCCGCTACGACGCCTTGAGCCGGCAAATCTTCGATCTGTTCCAGGCACCCCTGCTGCGCGCGCTGTTTGCCCGCAAGGACGGCGTCTGGCATGTCAGCAGCGTCAAGGCCATCGCCGCCAGCGAGATTCCGCACCAGCATCAGGACTTCGCAGTCGAGGCGGCGCACGGGTATTTCGACGGCCGCCAGCTACGGCCGCTACGTCAGCGTCCGCCCCGCTTCAATCTGGCTATCCTGCATGATCGCGACTGTGCCCATCCGGCCTCCGACGATGCGGCGCTGGCGAAGTTCGTCAAAGCCGCGCATGCGATAGGCATACAGGCCGAGTTGATTGGTCATTCGGACATGGCAAGGCTGGGCCGTTTCGACGGACTCTTCATTCGCGACAACACCTTCATCAACCACTATACCTATCGCTTCTCCCGGCGCGCCGCAGCCGAGGGACTGGTGGTGATCGACGACCCTGAATCCATCCTCCGTTGCAACAACAAGGTCTATCTGGCCGAACTGCTGCCCCGGCACGGCATTCCCATTCCGAAGACCCTGTTGGTGCATAGGGACAACGTGCAGCAGATCATCCCGACCCTCGGTTTGCCATGCGTCCTCAAGCAACCGGACGGTTCCTTCTCGCTCGGGGTCGTCAAGGCGGAATCGGAGGCCGAGTTGAGCGCGGCGGTCACCTGCCTGTTGGAGAAGTCCGCGTTGATCGTGGCCCAGGAATACCTGCCGACGGAATTCGACTGGCGCGTGGGCATCCTCGACCGACGCCCGCTCTTCGTCTGCAAGTACCACATGGCACCGGGGCACTGGCAGATCATCAGGCACGCGTCGGAGGGAACCGCCTACGCAGAAGGTGCCGCAGTGGCCTTGCCGCTTGACGATGCGCCGGCGCAAGTCATCAAGCTCGCCCTGAAGGCGGCCAACCTGATCGGCGACGGCTTCTATGGCGTGGACCTCAAGGCGATGGGGCGCGGCTATTGCGTGATCGAGGTCAATGACAACCCCAACGTCGATGCCGGCAACGAGGACGGTGTGCTGAAGGACGCGCTCTACCTCGAGGTCATGACGGTGTTCGCCCGCAGGATGGCGGCGCGCGGGTGGCGCCTGCCATGACGTCGTCTGCTACCGCGCTGCGGGCATTCTCGGCCTACGGCATCGAACTCGAGTACATGATCGTGGATAGCGACAGCCTGGCGCTGCTGCCGATCGCCGACCGGCTGTTGCAAAATGCCTCCGGCCATTACGCGAACGAGGTGAAGAAGGGTCGCTTCGCCTGGTCCAACGAACTGACGTTGCATCTGGTCGAGATCAAGAACGCACCGCCGCAAGCGCGGCTGGAGGGACTCGCAGAGGGATTCCAGGCTGAACTTAGGAGCATAGCGGCGCTGCTCGCCGAGTTCGGCGCGAGGCTGATGCCCGGCGCGATGCACCCGTGGATGAATCCGGCGAACGAAACGCGGCTGTGGCCGCACCATGGCGCGGCCATCTACCGCAGCTACGACCGGATCTTCGATTGCCGCTCGCACGGCTGGGCCAATATCCAGAGCATGCATCTCAACCTGCCTTTCGCCGGCGACGAAGAGTTCGCGCGACTGCATGCCGCCGCGCGCCTCGTGCTGCCCATCCTGCCGGCGCTTGCGGCCAGTTCTCCGGTGGCGGAAGGGCGAGCCCAAGAGGCTCTCGATTTCCGCATGCAGTGCTATCGCCTCCATCCGGCCCGCGTGCCCTCGCTGATCGGCCGGCTAGTGCCCGATAATGCCTCCAGCCGAAACGGATATGAGGCGGAGGTATTGGCGCCGATGTACCGCGATATCGCTTCCCTCGACCCCGACGGCGTGCTGCAGCATGAGTGGCTAAACACCCGCGGCGCCATCCCGCGCTTCGACCGCGACGCCCTGGAAATCCGTGTCATCGACCTGCAGGAATGCCCACAGGCCGATCTGGCCATCGCCGCCCTCACCAGCGCCGTCGCCAGGGCGCTGTATCAGGGCCGGTGGTCGCCTCCCGAGGCGCAACGGCGCATCGCAACCGGCGCCCTGGCGGACATTCTGCACGCATGCATCCGCGACGCCGACAGGGCGCTGATAGTCGATGCGGATTACCTGAATCTGCTCGGCTTCCCGCAGGACCACTGCGAGGCCCATGAGTTGTGGCGTCACCTGTTTGCCTCGTGCGCCGCAGATCCCCTGCTGTCACAGGTGAACCTCGCGCCGCTCGATCTCATATTGAGCAGGGGCCCTCTCGCGCGCCGGATCATGCGCGCACTCGGTGCGAATTTTGAGCGGCATAGTCTTCACGCTGTCTATAGAGAACTCTGCGACTGCCTGGCCGACGGACGCCTGTTCATGGACCGCTAAACATGGAGCAGCACGGCCGGTTCCTGATCACCTGCGAACATGGCGGCAATCGGATTCCGATACGCTACCGCGACTGCTTCGCGGGCTGCGAAGACCTGCTGCAAAGCCACCGCGGCTACGACGCCGGTGCCTTGAGCATGGCCCGGACCTTGGCACGACAACTCGGCGCGCCGCTGATCTATTCGACCATCAGCCGCCTGCTGGTGGACCTCAACCGCTCGCCCGGCCATCCGCGCCTCCATGCCGAGGCCATTCGCCGCCTGCCAGCGGAGCTTCGCCAGCGGATACTCGCGGACTATTACCTGCCGTTTCGCAGCAAGGTGGAGGCTGCGATCGTCGCTGCGCTGGCAAGCGGCCAGCGCGTGATCCACCTTTCCAGCCACAGCTTCACGCCCGTGCTCGACGGCATCGTTCGATCAGCCGACGTAGGCCTGCTCTACGACCCGGCACGCGCCGGCGAAGCCGACCTGTGCGAGGCGTGGCTAGCGTGTTTCAGGGAACGGGAACCTGGCCTGAGGCTGCGCCGCAACTATCCCTACAGCGGAAAGTCCGATGGCCTCACCGCCTACTTGCGCCGCCGCTTCCCGGCCGACGATTACCTCGGCATCGAACTGGAGATCAACCAGGGCATCGTGGCGGCGGGCGGCAAGAAGTGGCGGTGCTTGCGCAGCCAGGTGATCGCCAGCCTGGCACAGGCTCTCGAAGCGGCAGCATGGCCATCAATGCAAGGCCGGGCGTCAGCCGAGGAATAGTCGGTAAGCGGGGTTGCCGCTCTCGTCCCAGCAGCGGTAGCCGAGGTTCTTGAGGAAGGCGCGGAACTCCTTCATTTCCTTCGCCGGCACCTGCATGCCGACCAGTACGCGGGCATAGTCGGCACCGTGATTGCGGTAGTGGAACAGCGAGATGTTCCAGCCAGCGCTCATGCTTTCCAGGAAGCGCATCAGCGCGCCCGGCCGCTCCGGAAACTCGAAGCGGTAGAGCAGTTCGTCATGCACTTGCGGCGCATGGCCGCCGACCATATGGCGGACATGCAACTTGGCCATCTCGTCGTCGGTCAGATCGAGCGTGGCCAGGCCGTGCTTCTTCAGCGACTCGACCAGCTTCAGCGACTCGGCTCGGTTGCCGACCTGGACGCCGGCGAAGACATGGGCCTCCTCGGCATCCGAGAAGCGGTAGTTGAACTCGGTGATGCTGCGGCTGCCGATCAGGTCGCAGAATTTCTTGAAGCTGCCGGGCTGCTCGGGGATCGTCACCGCCAGCACCGCTTCGCGCTGCTCGCCGACTTCGGCGCGCTCGGCAACAAAGCGCAGGCGGTCGAAATTCATGTTGGCGCCCGAGGCCACCGCGACCAGGGTCTTGTTCTTCAGCTTGTGGCGCCGGGCATATTCCTTGGCGCCGGCGATGGCCAGCGCGCCGGCCGGCTCGAGGATGGAGCGGGTGTCCTCGAACACGTCCTTGATCGCCGCGCAGATCGCATCGGTATCGACCAGCACCATCTCGTCTACATATTCCTGGCAAAGGCGGAAGGTTTCCTGGCCGACCAGCTTCACTGCGGCGCCGTCGGCGAACAGACCGACCCGGTCCAGGGTGATGCGTCGGCCGGCGGCCAGCGACCGGGCCATGGCGTCGGCGTCCATCGCCTCGACGCCGATGATCCTGGTTTCCGGACGCAGCCGCTTGATGTAGGCGGCCACGCCGGAGATCAGGCCGCCGCCGCCGACGCAGCAGAATACCGCGTCGATCGGCCCGGCATGCTGGCGCAGGATCTCCATGCCGATGGTGCCCTGGCCGGCGATGATTTCGGGGTCGTCGTAAGGATGGACGAACACCAGCTTCTGCTTCTTCTCCAGGAGCAGCGCGTGAGCGTAGGCCTCGTCGAAGGAATCGCCGGCCAGCACCACTTCGGCGCCGCGCACCCGCACCGCGTTGATCTTGATCTGCGGCGTGGTCACCGGCATCACGATCACCGCGCGGCAGGACAGCTTCTGCGCCGACAGCGCGACGCCCTGGGCGTGGTTGCCGGCCGAGGCGGTGATAACGCCGCGCTTCAACTGCGCCGGCGTGAGATGCGCCATCTTGTTGTAGGCGCCGCGCAGCTTGAAGGAAAACACCGGCTGCATGTCCTCGCGCTTCAGCCAGATGCGGTTGCCGCTGCGCGCCGAGAGGTTGGGCGCCAGTTCCAGCGGCGATTCGATGGCCACATCATAGACGCGGGCGTTGAGGATCTTTTCCAGGTAGTCGGGATGCATGCGGATGCGGGAACCAAGTTTAAAGAGGCGAAGCCTAGCAGGCCGAGGCGGAATAGGACAATCCCCCCGCCCCCTTCCGCGAAAGGGAGTGACGATGGTTGGTCCCTCCGGGACTCCATGTCCAACGCTGCGCCTCGCTTGGGGCGGCCCGGCACTCGGCTAGGACAATCTTTGCCGTGAAACCCTGAGGAAATAGCCCGCCACCAGAACTCCGGCCAGCGCCAGGCTGAGGGCGGCGGCGAGCCAGAAGCCGGCCGCCCCGGCGGGCGCGGCGATCCAGTCGGTCAGCCCGAGCAGGTAGCCGCCGCCTAGGCCGACGCCCCACAGGGCGACGGCGTAGATGGCCATCGGCACCGCGGTCTTCTTGTAGCCGCGCAGCAGGCTCACCGCCACCGCCTGCAAAGCGTCGAACTGATGATAGACCGCAACATAAGTGATCAGCGTCGCCGCCGCCAGCCTCACCTCGGGATCTTTCGAATAGAAGCCGGCTATCGATCCGGCGCCGAACCACAGCGCGAGACTGGTCACGGCGCCCAGGCCCAGGGCCACGGCCATGCCGGTCAGGCCCGCCTGCCGGGCGCGGCGCGGATCGCTGGCGCCCAGGGCTTGGCCGGCCAGGACGCTGGCGGCATTGCCCAGCGCCAGCGGCAGCATGAAGGTCAGCGCCGCCAGATTGGCCGCGATCTGATGCGCGCCCGAGGTGACCGGGCCTAGCCTGGCGATGAACAGCGCCATGAAGGTGAAGGCGGTGACGTCGACGAAGAAGGTAGCGCCGATCGGCAGGCCGAGGGCGAGCAGGCTGGCGAGTTTCGCCGGCCGGGGCAGACTCAGTCCGGCGAAGATCCGGTACGGCCGGTATTCTTGGGCAGTCGCGCACCAGAGCCAGGCGAGCAGGCAACTGACCATGCTGACCAGCGCCGTGGACACCGCACAGCCCGGTCCGCCCAGCGGGGGCAAACCGAAAGCGCCGTAGATGAAGATCAGGTTGAGCGGCACTTTCAGGACTACGCCGATCAGGTTGAAAACCATGATCGCGCGCGGCCGGGCGATGCCGCTGGAAAAAGCGTAGAAGACGCGGAACCACAGCGCCGGCAGGACGCTCCAGGAGAGCGCATCGAGATAGGCACGCACCTTGATCTCGACCGCCGGCGTCAATTTCGACAGAAGCAGGAAGGGTTCGGGATGGCGCAGCACGACGATGACGATGCCGCCCAGGAACAGCGCGAGCCAGGCCGACTGTCTGACTTCCTCGCCGATCTCCAGATACCGGCCGGCGCCGTAGAGTTGCGCGACCGTCGGAGTGAGCGCCAGCAGCACGCCCATGGCGCTGACGAATACGGCGATGTAGATCGAGGCGCCGACCCCGACCGCGGACAGGTCGACGGCGGAAAGCCGGCCGGCCATGATGGTATCGATGACGCCGTTGGCCATCACCGCCAGCTGGGCGATCAGCACCGGCCAGGACAAATGGAAGAGCTTGCGCAACATCGGGACACGTCCCACGGGGACTTCCTCCGGTCGTCGGCCTGAAGACCGACCTACATGGGCACAGGTGGCCTAAAATATCACGCTTTGCACTATGGCCCATCGCGGCCTGACCAGATGAACACCCGCCTGCGCGAGATTCCCTATAACTACACTTCGTTTTCCGACCGGGAGATCGTCATCCGCCTGTTAGGCCACGAGGCCTGGCGCGTGCTCGACGAACTGCGCTCGGAGCGCGTCACCGGCCGTTCGGCACGGATGCTCTATGAAGTGCTCGGCGATATCTGGGTCGTCCTGCGTAACCCTTATCTCGAGGACGACCTGCTCGCCAACCCGGAACGGCATCAGGCGCTGACCGAGGCGCTGCGCCACCGCCTCGGGGAAATCGAGAAGCGCCGCCACGGCAACGAACGAGTCGGCATGCTGCTGGCTGCGGCGCATCAGGCGGTGGGCCGCTTCGAGGCGCGCTTTCCTGCCACCCTGGCGCTGCGCCAAAAGGTGCTGCGCGTGCTGGCCAAGCACACCCGCCGCGACAACATCCGCTTCGATGGCTTGAGCCGCGTTTCCCACGTCACCGACGCCACCGACTGGCGGGTCGAGTATCCCTTCGTCGTGCTCACGCCCGACAGCGAAGCGGAGGTCGGCCCGCTGGTGAAAGGCTGCATCGAGCTGGAACTGACCATCATCCCGCGCGGCGGCGGCACCGGCTACACCGGCGGGGCGGTGCCGCTGACCGACCGTTCCGTGGTCATCAACACCGAGAAGCTGATCACCATGGGCAGCGTCGAAGAGCTGCTGCTGCCCGGTGCGGACCGGCCCTATGCGACCCTGCGCACCGGCGCCGGGCTGGTCACCAAGCGCGCGATGGAGGCGGCGGAAGCCGCCAACCTGGTCTTCGCCTGCGACCCGACCTCGGCCGACGCCTCCTGCATCGGCGGCAACATCGCCATGAACGCCGGCGGCAAGAAAGCCGTGCTGTGGGGCACGGCGCTCGACAATCTGGCTTCCTGGAAGATGGTCACGCCCGATGGCAACTGGCTGGAAGTTACGCGTCTGGAGCACAATTTCGGCAAGATCCACGAGCAGGCACTGGCCCGCTTTCGCCTGTCCCGTTTCGATGCCTCCGGGACCAGGCTGCTCGCCCAGGAGACGCTGGAAATTCCCGGCCGGCAATTCCGCAAGGCGGGCCTCGGCAAGGACGTCACCGACAAGTTCCTGGCGGGACTACCCGCCGTGCAGAAGGAAGGCACCGACGGCATCATCACCTCGGCGGTGTGGATCCTGCACCGGATGCCGACCCACACCCGCACCGTCTGCCTGGAGTTCTTCGAGCAGGTGCGGGAGGCGGTGCCCTCGATCGTCGAAATCACGGAATACTTCAAGCCCGGTCAGAACGGCGCGAACTCGGGCGTATTTCTGGCGGGTCTGGAACATCTCGACGAGCGCTATGTCCGCGCGGTCGGCTATGCCACCAAGGCCCGCCGCCATGGCCGGCCGAAGATGGTGCTGATCGGCGATCTGGTCGGCGACGACGAAGCCGCGGTGATGGCCGCCGCCTCGGAAGTGGTGAAGATCGCCAATCTTCGCGGCGGCGAAGGCTTCATTGCGGTGAGCCCCGAGACGCGCAAGAAATTCTGGCTCGACCGCGCGCGCACCGCCGCCATCGCCAAGCACACCAACGCCTTCAAGCTCAACGAGGACGTGGTCATCCCCTTGCCGCGCATGGGCGACTACTGCGACGGCATCGAGCGTATCAACATCGAGCTGTCGATCAGGAACAAGCTGGATCTCTGCGCCGCCCTCGTCGAATTCCTCTCCGGAGACCTGCCTGCGGACGCCGGCGATACTGGCCTCGATGCGACCGAAATGTTCGACGACAGGCGCGAGCAGGCGCTGGAGCTGCTTTCGGCGGTGGCGCTGCGCTGGCAGTGGCTGCTCGATCATCTCGACCTGCCCTTGCTCCAGGCCGAGCACGAGCTCGTTGCACGAGGAATTATCGCGGGACCTCTGTCCAACCGAGCCGCCAACCCGACCCTGTTTCACCGGTTCCAGGACTACTCGCTGCGCGTTTCCTGGAAGTCCGAGCTGGCGGTGCCGCTCTCCGCGATTTTCGACGGCAAGGCCTATCGCCAAGTCGTCCTGCGCATCGACGGACTGCACCAGGAGGTGCTGCGCGGCCGGGTCTTCGTCGCGCTGCACATGCATGCCGGCGACGGCAATGTGCATACCAACATCCCGGTCAATTCAGACAACTACGCCATGCTCGCCACCGCCAACAAGGCAGTTGCCCGGATCATGGCGCTGGCCAGAACCCTGGGCGGCGTGGTCTCGGGCGAACACGGCATCGGCATCACCAAGCTCGAGTTTCTCTCCGAAGAAGAGATCCGCCCCTACCAGGACTATAAGCGCAGGGTCGATCCCGAAGGCCGCTTCAACAAGGGCAAGCTGATGCCCGGCGGCGATCTGGCCAATGCCTACACGCCCTCGTTCAACCTGCTGGCCGCGGAAAGCCTGATCATGGAACAATCGGAGATCGGCACGATTTCCGACCTGGTCAAGGATTGCCTGCGCTGCGGCAAATGCAAGCCGGTGTGTTCGACCCACGTGCCGCGCGCCAACCTGCTCTACAGCCCGCGCAACAAGATCCTCGGCACCTCGCTCCTGATCGAGGCCTTCCTCTACGAAGAGCAGACGCGGCGCGGCATCTCGCTGCAGCACTTCGACGAGTTCTCCGATGTCGCCGACCATTGCACGATCTGCCACAAGTGCCTGAACCCCTGTCCGGTGGACATCGACTTCGGCGATGTCTCGATCGCCATGAGGAACTTCCTGCGCCGCCAGGGCAAAAAAAAGTTCAACCCCGGCACCAGTGCGGCAATGGCCTTCCTCAACGCCACCGATCCGGCGACGATCAAGCTGCTCCGCGCCGGCATGATCCGCGCAGGCTACGCCGCGCAGCGCCTAGCTTACCGGGCGGCAAGAGCGCTCGGGCTGACCGACGAGGTAGCCCGGCATCCGCCGGCGACGCTGGGCCGGCCGACCTTAAGAGCGCAGGTCATTCATTTCGTCACCAAGCCGATGCCCGGCGGCCTGCCCAAGCGAACTTCGCGGGCTCTGCTCGACATCGAGGACGACAAGGTGATCCCGGTGATCCGCGATCCGCGACAGACCGATGCCGATGCTGTCTTCTACTTCCCCGGCTGCGGCTCGGAACGGTTGTTCTCGCAAGTGGGCCTGGCCACCCAGGCGATGCTCTACCATCTCGGGGTGCAGACAGTGCTGCCGCCCGGCTACCTGTGCTGCGGCTATCCGCAGACCGCAAGCGGCGACGACGAATCCGGCCGACGCATCAGCACCGACAACCGGGTGCTCTTCCACAGGGTCGCCAACACCCTCAACTACCTCGACATCAAGACCGTGATCGTTTCCTGCGGCACCTGCATGGATCAGTTGCAGAAGTACGAATTCGAGAAGATATTCCCGGGCTGCCGGCTGCTCGATATTCACGAATACCTGCTGGAAAAAGGCCTCAAGCTCGACGGCGTGACCGGCACGCGCTACCTCTATCACGACCCCTGCCACACGCCGATGAAAACGCACAATCCGCTCAAGGTGGTTAATGCGCTGATGGGCCAGCCGGTTCTGCAGAATGAGCGCTGCTGCGGCGAATCCGGCACGCTGGCGGTGTCGCGCCCGGATATCTCGACCCAGGTGCGCTTCCGCAAGCAGGAGGAGATGGAGACGGGTGCCGCAAAGTTGCGCGCCGATGGTTTCACCGGGGAAGTGAAGATCCTCACCTCCTGCCCTTCCTGCCTGCAAGGTCTGAGCCGCTTCGATGACGATGCCGGAACCAGCGCCGACTATATCGTGGTGGCAATGGCCGGGAGGCTGCTCGGGCCCGACTGGATGGCCGAGTATGTCCAGCGCGCAAACCGCGGCGGCATCGAAAGGGTGTTACTGTAAGCGGCGATGAACATGGACCCCGTCGAACCTTGTGAGTTGTGCCGGCTTCCCGGCGGCGAGCTCCTCTGGCAGGACGAACTTTGCCGCGTGGTGCGCGTGGGCGGCGATGAAGGCCGCGACTATCCGGGTTTCTGCCGGGTGATCTGGCGAGCTCACGTGGGCGAGATGAGCGACCTCTCCGGCGCCGACCGGGCTCATCTACTGGCGCTGGTATTCGCCACTGAAACGGCGCTGCGCGCATGCTACCGGCCGCACAAGATCAATCTCGCCAGCCTCGGCAATGTCGTGCCGCATCTCCACTGGCACGTCATCCCACGCTTTTCCGACGACCGCCATTTTCCCGCGCCGATCTGGGCAAAACCTAAGCGCGAGGCTAGCCCGACCCGGGCCGAGGTGAACAGCACAGTGCTGCGCCAGGCAATCACGCAGGCGTTGGCAGGGGAACAGGGCAGTTCATGATCGGCGCCGGCCCCGGGACGGAGCTACTCGCTTTCACCAGCGCGAGCGGCTGCCGGGCCTGGCTGGCCAACCTGCCCCTCGCCGAGAGCCAGCAGTTGCAGGCGCTGCTCCTGCGTCAGTTGAACCTGCTCGCCGATACCGCCCTGCCTCCCGGGGAACGCGCGGAGATCCTCGAACTGTTGCGCGAAACCATCGTCCTCGCCCAGACCTCCTGCTCCCGACGCTTCGCCGGAAAGCTCCTGCCCCTGGCGGAGGCGGAGCAAGCGGCTTACCAGGCCAGCCTGGCCCTCTGGCTGGCGCTGGAAGCGAATTACCTGCTTTGCCTGCAGGAGAACGGGCAACTGCCCGAGCGGACGGCACTGATCGCCCAACGCGCGCTCAGTGCCATGACCTGGGCCCTGCAGGACGACTGCCGCGCCGGGTTTCTGCCTTCGGCAAGTTATTGGCGCCGCCTGCATGGTATCTATCGTGCCGCCGAAAGCCTGCAACTGACCCACCGACCGGTCGCGGACAAACTGAGAGGCCATGCCAGCACGAATGTCGCCGCAGCTTACGTCGAACCGCTGTTGATAGCCGCCGCCCAGCCCTTCGAACTCACTCCCAGACAACTTGATCTGGTCGCACGGTGGGCGCAACGCTGGTCGGGCAAGGTGCTGATCCTGGCGGTGGCGCCACCGGATGCGCCGCCGGGCACGCGGCCGAATGTTCCACTTCTGACCGTGGACTTGGCCGGCGAGCAGCCCGTTCTGTTCAAGCCGATACGGAACGACGGTGCTTTGCTGCGCTGGCTGGATCCAGCCAAACTGCGCAAGAGTCTCAAGGTCAGGCTGGCGGCGCTGGCTGACGGCGTTTCGCCGGAATTGCTGCAACTTGGCAAGGACTGCGTGCAACCGGCCTGCGCGGAATTGCTGAAGCAGGTCTATCTGATCTGGTGCAAAGGCGGGCCTCTCACGCCCAGGCGAACGAGCAGGAACGCCAGCTGCCAACTGGTCGGCGGCATCGCCGCGATCCACTATCAGCTTTCCGGCGAGGCATTCCGCCAGCCGGCAGGTCCGGCCCGGCTGAACAAGCAGGAACTGGATGAGATCGCCACCTTCGGCAGCATCGCTGCCCGACGTCGCGACGGGGACGGCGAGCAATACGCGCTGGAAGTCTGGCAGCTTGCCGAGGAGGACAGCGCCGGCCTGCGTCTCGTGCGCCCTCTAAGCCAGCCTGGGATGCGACTGGGCAACGGCCACCTGGTGGCGGTCCACAGCGATGGCGCCCAGGGCTTCCTGCTCGGCATCGTTCGTGCGGTCATGGTGGACACCGACGCTGGCTGCGTCGCCGCCCTCCTCCGCTTCCTGCCGGGAAAGCCCACGGCAGTGGCTTTGCGCGGCACCGGCGTGACCGCGGCCAATGAAATGTTCCGCCCGGGTCTGCGCTTGCCCGCTGTCCCGCAACTGAATGAACCCGCCAGCGTGCTGATGCCGAGCGGTTGTTTCCGCCCGGGCCGGATCGTCGAAACCTATAGCGACCACTCGCGTACCATCCGCCTGAGCCACCTGCTCGAACGCGGAGCCGACTTCGAGCGTGCCGATTTCGAATGGCAATGAGCCAAAAGGGCCTTACCCTACCCTCGCCTTGGGGCGGCCCTGCGCCGAGGGAGCCGGCAGGCAGCGCCGCGCCGGGAAGCGGATCCTGAAGCAACTGCCGGAACCGGGCTGACTTTCGATTTCGAGCGTGGCCTGATGCCGGGTCAGGACATGCTTGACGATCGCCAGACCCAGGCCGGTGCCGCCCGATTCGCGCGAGCGACCTCGATCGACGCGATAGAAGCGTTCCGTCAGGCGCGGCAGATGGTGCGCCTCGATGCCGATGCCCTGATCCTTGACACGGAACGAACCGCCGCCATCCTCGCCGGATTCCCAGGCAATATCGATCGTCCCGCCCGCCGGGGTATAGCGCACGGCGTTGCCGGCAAGATTGCCGAAGGCACTGTGCAACTCGGCGCGGCTGCCCAGCAGACTGCCGCACTCGGATACATGGAGCAAAATTCGGTGCGCTCCGGCGGATAGGGCACGGGCCTCATCGGCTACTTCTGTCAACAATTCCGCCAGAGGCACCGCTTCCTCGGTCGGCGCCATGCTGCCGGTCTCGAGCGCGGACAAGGTCAGCAGATCTTCGATCAGCCGCTCCATGCGCTGCGCCTGTTCACTCGCCAGATTCAGGTAGCGTTCGGCTTCCGCCGGCGGAATTTCGCCCAAACAATCCGACAGGGTTTCGAGAAAGCCGCCGACCACGGTAAGCGGCGTCTTCAGTTCGTGCGAGACGTTGGCGACAAAGTCGCGGCGCATGGTCTCAAGTTTCTCCAGCTGACTGATGTCGCGCGACAGCAGCAGCTTCTGCGCCTGCCCATAGGGGACGACCTGGAGCGCCAGGCTGAGGCCGGGACTGCGTCCCGGATGCAGCACCAGCGGCTCGGCATACTGGCCGCCTTCGAGGTAGCGAACGAACTCGGGATCGCGTACCAGGTTGGTCAGGGGGCAGCCACGATCCTGATCCAGCGTCAGCCCCAGGTGCTCAGCGGCGGTTGCATTCAGCCACTCGATGGCATGGTGGCCGTCGAGCACCACGACGCCGTCGGGCAGTGCCTGGCCGGCGCTGCGGAAACGCTCCAGGGCCGTGGATAATTCCTGTTGCCGCTCAATTGCCCGACGGGTGCGGCGATGCAGGGCAGCGTACACCCCTGCCCAGACGCCGAGGCCATCGGGCAACGGCGTGCCGGCCGGCCGGGCGAGCCAGCGCACCAGCCTGGCAAGATGGAACAGGTGGTAGAGACCCAGCGAGATCAGCCCCGCAGTTGCCACGGCGAGCCCCCACCATGGCGTCGCGATCGCCCATGCCGCCAGTCCGGCCAGAACGCACACTGCGACCGCAGCGAGCGCTTCGAGCCAGACCGCGCTGACTTCGGATCTCAATCCGCCACCTTGCCGCTGGTCGAGAAACGGTAGCCGCTGCCGCGCACGGTCTGGATCAAGGCGTCGTGACCCGTCGCCTCAAGGGCGGCGCGCAAGCGCCGGATATGCACATCGACGGTCCGCTCCTCGACGAAGACATGATCGCCCCAAACCCGGTCGAGCAGTTGGCTGCGGCTGTGTACGCGTTCGCCATGGGCCATCAGAAAATGCAGCAGGCGGAATTCGGTGGGGCCGAGGCTCACCAACTGGCCGCCGGCATGGATGCGATGAGTCACCGGATCGAGGCGCAGGCCGCCAAGGTCGACGGCATCATCGGTTGCCTGGGGCGCCAGTCGCCGCAGCACAGCTTTGATCCGCGCGACCAGCTCGCGCGGCGAGAACGGCTTGGTGATGTAGTCGTCGGCGCCCGTTTCCAGCCCCAGGATCTTGTCGTGCTCGTCGCCGCGCGCGGTCAGCATGATGATTGGCACTGGCCGCGTGCGCTCTTCACCGCGCAGGCGCCGGGCCAGTTCGATGCCGCTCATTCCCGGAAGCATCCAGTCGAGCAGGATCAAGTCCGGCAGTGCCAGATTTATCTGGCGTTGGGCGGCTTCGGCGTCGGCCACCATGACGACTTCGTGACCGGCACGAGTCAGATTGGCGGCAATCAGCACCTGGATCGCCGGCTCGTCTTCCACCACCAGAATTTGGGCTGTCATGGGGGCGCTTAGTCTGTCGCGAAAGCGGCAGTGTATTGCGAACGGGTGACAGTTTGATGACAAGCTTGGATTGGCCGCTCAAGTTCCACTCAATTGCCGCTCATTTGCCAGTGCCCTGTCGCGGGTTCTGCGCTATGATAATCCGCCCTGTTACCCGAAGATAACCTTCATGGCCGGTCTTAACGCACACACCCTCGCTCCCAGCGAAATCAAACTGCACCAGAAGTCACGCCAACTGGAAGTCTCTTTTCCCGACGGCAAGACCTTCACGATGAGCCTTGAATTTCTGCGGGTCTATAGCCCTTCCGCCGAGGTCCGCGGTCACGGCCCCGGCCAGGAAGTCCTGCAGACCGGAAAACGCGATGTCGATATAACCAAGATCGAGCCGGTCGGCAATTACGCGATCTTGCCCAGCTTCTCGGACGGCCACGACACCGGCATCTATTCCTGGGACCTGCTCTACCACCTGGGCACGAACCAGGAAGAACTCTGGCAGGACTATCTGGCCAAACTGGAAGCCGCCGGCGCGAGTCGGGACATCGACTCCACGACCCCGCCGCCGAAAGCCGGCGGAAGCTGCGGCCACCACTGAGCATGTCCGAGCAAACCCACTTCGGTTTCGAACAGATCCCGGAAGATCAGAAAGCGGAACGCGTCGCCGGGGTATTCTCCTCGGTGGCGCAAAAATACGACATCATGAACGACCTGATGTCGCTGGGCCTGCACCGGCTCTGGAAGCAGTTCGCCATCCAGATCTCGGGCGTCAAGACGGGCGAGCGCGTGCTAGACGTCGCCGGCGGCACGGCCGACCTGGCACTGGCCTTCGCCCGACGGGTCGGCAATTTCGAGCAGACCGGCGGGTTGGTCTGGCTCACCGACATCAACAACGCGATGCTCGAAGTCGGCCGCGATCGGCTGCTCGACCATGGGATACAAACGCCGGCGGCCCAGTGCGACGCCGAGAAACTGCCCTTCCCCGATGATTATTTCGACTGCGTCACGGTCGCCTTCGGCTTGCGCAACATGACCCACAAGGAGCGGGCGCTGGCCGAGATGCGGCGCGTGCTGCGGCCCGGCGGCCGGCTGCTGGTGTTGGAATTCTCCAAGGTATGGCAACCCCTAAAAGCCGCCTACGATATCTATTCTTTCAAGTTGCTTCCCTGGCTCGGAGCCAAGGTGGCCGGCGATGCCGACAGCTATCGCTATCTGGCCGAATCGATCCGGATGCATCCGGATCAGGAGGCGCTGAAGGCAATGATGGAACAAGCCGGCCTCGAGAGAGTCGAATACTTCAACCTGAGCGCCGGCGTGGTAGCCTTGCACCGCGGTTACAAACTATAAATATCGAGGAGACCCCATGAAAAATCTGTTATCGACCCTGTTCTCGGCCCTCCTGATTTTTGCTCTGACCAGCCATGTTGCCGAGGCCGCGCGTCTGGGCGGCGGCAGCTCCTCCGGCATGAGCCGTAGCGGCAGCGTCATGAATCGCCAGGCACTGCCTCCCACACCCTCCGCACCGGCTGCCGCTCCCACGCCGGCCCCCGCGGCAGCCCCGGCGGCGGCTCCCACCCGTTCGCCCTGGATGGGCATGCTGGGCGGCTTGGCTCTGGGTGCCGGGATTGGCGCCTTGCTCAGTCACTTCGGCATGGGCGGCTTCGGTGGGATCCTGATGGCGCTGCTCGCCGGGGCTGCGGTGGTGTTCCTGGTGCGCAGTTTGCTGAACCGCAATCAGGCAGAACCACTGCGATATGCCGGCGCCGGCCCGACTTCGACCGGTCCGGCCGCGCCGAGACTGATGGCTCTAGGCGGCGGTGCAGCCGTAGCAGCCACTACCGGCAGCGTGCCGGCCGGCTTTGACGTAGAGGGATTCCTGCGTCAGGCCAAGCTCAACTTCGTCCGCCTGCAGGCCGCCAATGACGCCGGCAACCTGGAGGACATCCGCGCTTTCACCACGCCGGAGATGTACGCGGAAATCCAGATGGAATACCAGGAGCGGAATCGCGCAGTGCAGCAGACCGACGTGATCCAGCTGAATGCCGAACTGCTCGACCTTGCCAATGAAGAGGCGCGGCAAATTGCCAGCGTGCGCTTTCACGGCAGCATCCGCGAGAGCGCCAACGCTGCGCCAGAAGCTTTCGACGAGGTCTGGCACCTGACCAAGCCCGTGGACGGAAGCCATGGCTGGGTCATAGCCGGGATCCAGCAGTACTCGTAACGCTCATGGCTCCGATGAATCACCCCTCACGATGAAATGGCTGGGCGTGGTAATGCTTCAAGCTGGCAAACGCGCCCGCCCCTCCCATCCTCCCCTCGCGGGGAGGCTAGCAACCTGCTTGCTCCGCTCGAACCTGACACAGCGCGCTTGGCAGGGTATTCCGCGCTAAACATGCTCGACCGGGCCGCGCTGGCCGTCCTCAACCATCTGCTCGCCGACGCCGCGTGGGCCAGGGCGCGCCTTCTGCCCTTCGCCGGTCGAACAGCGCGACTGAGGCTTCCGCCCTGGCAACTCGATTTCGCCATCGACGAATCAGGCCAGTTGGCGCCTGCCGGCGGTAGCCCGGCGGACGTCGAGATCACGCTGCCCGCAGACGCGCCACTGGTGGCCCTGCGCGGAACTGACGCGGTTGCTAAGGAGGTGCAGGTCAGCGGCTCGGCGGAATTTGCCGACGCTCTCGGCTTCGTCCTGCGCGAGCTGCGCTGGGATTTCGAGGAAGACCTCTCCGGACAAGTCGGCGACATCGCCGCGCACCGCGTCGCCGGCCTGATCAGTGCGTTCGCCGCCTGGCAACACCAGGCGGCGACGACGCTGGCGGAGAATCTCGCCGAATACTTCACCGAGGAACAACCACTGCTGGTCAAACAGAGCGACACAGTCAGCTTTGCAGCAGGTGTCGCCAGGCTCCGCGACGATCTGGCGAAATTGGAAAAGCGCGTCGCGAGCATTCCGCTCTGAATGGTCCGCCCCTCTTAAGGGTAAGGCTCAAACTAGTGCCGCGGAGCAGGCGCTACGCTTTAGCTGCACTCAACCGAGCATTGGACTATACTGTCCAGTCCAGTTGCTGCCAGGAAACCCTTTGACCCATTCCGATGATCCGGCATCTCTCGACTGCCGCCACCGCCTGATCCGGGCAGCTGCGGAAATCTTCATGGAAGAGGGTTATCGCGCCAGCATTAATCGAATCGCCGCACATGCCGGCGTAGCGCGGCAAACCGTATACAACCATTTCCCCAGCAAGACCGATTTGTTTAGTGAAGTAGCTAATAGCGCGGCCGGAGACATACTGGTTTCCCTGGATAGCGGAGACGGCGATATTCGTGAAAATCTTCTCCGCTTTGGAGCGGCCTTGCGGCAGAGGATGATCGGCGACGAAGGTTTGGCCATGTTCCGCACCCTGAGTGCCGAGGTGCCGCGCTTCCCCTCTCTGGGCAAGGCATTCCTGGACAAGGGATTGGGAAAAACGGTCCGCCGTGTCGCCGAATTTCTTGAGCGCGCCATGAGCGATGGCACGCTGCGCCAGGATGACCCGATGTTCGCTGCGGAGATACTGCTTTCCATGTTGGAGGGTTTTGACCGCACCCGCCGGCTGTTTGGCGCGGCCTTGCTACCCGCTGCTGCGGAAAAAAAGCGGATCGCCCGGATTGTCGATTGCTTTCTGCGAACCTTCGCCCCGGAACGTTAAAAGGAATTGCCTATGAACACCACCCGACTCGCCTGCCCGGCACTCCTGCTCATCCTCCTCCTCGCCGGTTGCGGCCAGAGCGGTGGCCCAGGCCAGGGCGCAGCGATGCCGCCGCCGGAAGTATCGGTGCTGACAGTCGCTCCCGAGCGCATCGCATTGACCACAGAATTGCCAGGGCGCCTGGAGGCGACCCGCGTCGCGCAAGTCCGCGCTCGCGTAGCCGGCATCGTGCTGCAACAGTCATTCCGCGAAGGCAGCGAGGTGAAAGCCGGTGAGGTTTTGTTCCGCATCGATTCGGCGCCCTTCCAGGCGACGGTCAACAATGCCCAAGCGGCACTCGCAAAGGCGGAAGCGAATCTGGCGCAGGCCAATCTGAAGGTTCAACGCTACCGACCGCTGGTGGAAACCTACGCCATCAGCAAACAGGAATTCGACGATGCGCTTACCGCACAGAGCCAAACCACCGCCGACCTCGCCTCCGCCCGCGCAGTTCTGGACCAAGCGCGCTTGAACCTCGGCTATGCCACAGTAACCGCGCCGATATCTGGTCGCATCGGCCGAACCCTGGTCACCGAAGGCGCACTGGTAGGTCAGGGGGAAGCCACGCCGTTGGCGATCATTCAACAACTCGACCCAATCTACGTCAATCTGACGCAATCCAGCACCGACCTGTCGCGTTTGAAGCAGGCATTGGCAAGCGGACAACTGAAGAGCGCCGGTCAGGGAATGGCCAAAGTCACGCTGGTCAGCGAAGACGGTTCCATCTACCCTCACTCCGGCAAACTGTTCTTTTCCGATCTCACCGTCGACGAAAGTTCCGGCGCGATTCTGATGCGCGCCGAGTTCCCAAATCCGCTCCGCGCTCTACTGCCCGGGATGTACGTACGCGCCCGACTGGATCAGGCAGTCAATGAGCATGCCATCACGGTGCCGCAGCAGGCGGTGATTCGCGGCACCGACGGCGCATCGGTTTGGCTGGTCGGGCCGGAGGGCAAGGTCGCCGCGCAACCGGTCACGGCCGATGCCGCACAAGGCGGAAAATGGATCGTCAGCCAGGGCCTCAAAGCCGGCGACCGGATCATCGTGGAAGGACTGCAAAAAATAAAACCGGGCGCCATCGTCAAGCCTGTTCCTTGGCATGCCCCAGCGCCCAAGTAAGGGAATCAGCATATGGTGAAATTTTTCATTGATCGCCCGGTTTTTGCCTGGGTGATTGCCTTGTTCATCTTGTTGGCTGGTGCGTTGGCGGTGACCCAGTTGCCGGTCGCGCAATATCCGACCATAGCGCCGCCATCGATCGTGATCACTGCGACCTATCCGGGCGCATCGGCGAAGACCCTGGACGAGAGCGTGACCAGCCTGATCGAACAGGAAATGAACGGCGCCGACGGCTTGCAATATATCGAGTCCCAGAGCGAGGCAAACGGTCAGGCGACGCTCACCGTCACGTTCCAGCCGGGCACGAATCCCGATCTGGCGGCAGTCGATGTTCAAAACCGCTTGAAGCGCGTCGAGCCCCGGTTGCCCCAGGCGGTCACACAGCAAGGTGTCTTTGTCACCAAGGCGCGCAGCAATTTCCTGTTGTTTACCACCCTGTCGTCGAGCGACGGCAGGCTTGATCCGGTCGCACTGGGCGACTATCTGTCGCGCAATGTATTGAACGAAATCAGGCGCGTCCCCGGCGTCGGCCAGGCGCAGTTATTCGGCACCGAGCGAGCGATGCGAATCTGGATCGATCCCGCCAAGCTGGTCGGCCTCAAGCTGACCCCGGCCGATGTCGCCAATGCCATCCGCAATCAGAATGCCCAGGTGGCTTCGGGCACGCTGGGCGATCTGCCGAGCCCCGACTCACAACGTATCGCGGCGCCGATTGTCGTGACCGGCCAACTGGCCACAACCGAAGAGTTCGGCAATATCGTGCTGCGCGCCAATCCGAACGGTTCGACCGTGCGCCTGCGCGATGTCGCGCGGATTGAAATCGGCGGGCAAAGTTATGTCACATCGGCCCGCATCAACGGCAAGCCGATTTCCGCGGTCGGGGTCCAATTGTCGCCGACCGCCAATGCGCTTGCCACGGCGAAGGCAGTACGCGCCAAGATGGACGAGTTGGCGAAATATTTCCCGGCCGGGGTCAACTACGATATCCCCTACGATACCTCGCTGTTCGTGCAAATTTCGATCGAGGAAGTGGTCAAGACTCTGCTCGAAGCGGTGGTGCTGGTGTTTCTGGTGATGTACCTGTTCCTGCAGAATATCCGCTACACGCTGATCCCGACGATCGTGGTGCCGGTGGCGTTGATGGGCACCTTCGCCTCAATGGCGGCGTTCGGTTACTCGATCAATGTGCTGACCATGTTCGGCATGGTGCTGGCGATCGGCATCCTGGTTGACGACGCCATCGTGGTGGTGGAAAACGTCGAGCGCATCATGAGCCAGGAAGGTCTGTCCCCAAGGGACGCGACCCGCAAGGCCATGGGGCAAATCACCGGGGCGATCATCGGGATAACACTGGTGCTGACGGCCGTGTTCATCCCCATGGCTTTCTTCGGTGGCGCTGTCGGCGCGATCTACCGCCAATTCACTCTGTCTCTGGTGTCGTCGATGCTGTTCTCGGCGCTGATGGCCTTGACGCTGACGCCCGCACTCTGCGCGTCGTTGCTGAAGCCTGTCGAGGCTGATCATCATCGCGAGAAAAAGGGCTTTTTCGGCTGGTTCAATCGCGCCTTCCAGCGCAGCGCGAATGGCTATCAGGGCATCATTGCGAGGATGCTGAACAAGACCGGTCGCTTTATGGTGGTGTATGGCTTGATCATCGTTTGCGTCGGGCTGCTCTACCGGGGGCTGCCGTCATCGTTCCTGCCCTTCGAGGATCAGGGCTTCCTGATCACCAATGTCCAGTTGCCGCCGGGTGCCAGCGCGAGCCGAACCACGGACGTGCTCGAAAGGGTCGAAAAATACTATTTGCAACAGCCCTCCATTGCCCGCACCCTCGCGGTTACCGGCTTCAGCTTTTCGGGTAGCGGCCAGAACGCGGGCCTGGTGTTCACGCCGTTGAAGGACTGGAGCGAACGCGGAGCCGATCAGTCGGCGACGGCAATCGCCGGACGTGCCTTCGGAGCGCTGTCCACGATACGCGACGCGATCATTTTCCCGGTCAACCCGCCGCCGATTCGCGAACTGGGCAATGCCACCGGCTTCACCTTTCGCTTGCAGGACCGCGCCGGACTCGGCCACGAGGCATTGCTGGCGGCACGCAATCAATTGCTCGGCATGGCTGCAAAGAGCCCGGTGCTCACCGGCACTCGCCCGGAAGGCCTTGAAGACACGCCGCAATTGCAGTTGGACATCGACCGCGACAAAGCCAATGCGCTGGGGGTATCGTTTGCCGACATCAACAGCACGCTTTCGAATTCAATGGGTGCGGCCTACATCAACGATTTCCCCAACATGGGCCGGCAGCAAAGGGTGATCGTGCAAGCCGATGCACTGCAACGCCTGCAGCCGGAAGACTTGCTCAAGCTGTATGTGCGCAATGCCCAGGGAACCATGGTGCCGTTTTCATCGTTTTCTCGGACACGCTGGATCGTCGGGGCGGTTCAACTGTCACGTTACAACGGTTATCCGGCATTAAAGATTTCCGGTGATGCGGCAAAAGGGCGCAGTACCGGCGAAGCCCTGACCGAGATGGAAAGTCTGGCGCAGCAGCTTCCCGTCGGCTTCGGCTACGAATGGACCGCCGGTTCATACGAAGAGAAGATGTCCGGCTCGCAAGCGCCAGCCCTGTTCGCCCTGTCGCTATTGGCGGTGTTCCTATGCCTGGCGGCGCTGTATGAAAGTACCTCGATTCCGCTCTCGGTGATCATGGTTGTGCCGCTGGGCATACTCGGCGCGCTGCTTGGCGCGACCATGCGCGGCTTGCCGAACGACGTCTATTTCAAGGTCGGCCTGATCGCGATCATCGGCCTGTCCGCCAAGAACGCGATTCTGATCATTGAATTCGCAAAGGACCTGCACGCGCAAGGCCGAGGACTCGTTGAAGCCACGCTGGAAGCAGTGCATCTGAGGTTTCGACCGATCCTGATGACCTCGCTCGCTTTCATTCTCGGCGTGCTCCCGCTGGTCGTTGCCACGGGCGCCGGCTCTGCCAGCCAGCGCGCGATCGGCACCGGGGTCATGGGCGGCATGATTTCCGCCACCGTACTGGCAATCTTCCTGGTACCGGTATTCTTCGTCGTCATCCGCCGTTTCTTCAAGGGTAGCGAACGTCAGCGGAAAATGTACGCAGAACACCTGGATCAGATTGCTGTTGAAAGCAAGGATGGCAAGCATGAATAAGACGATGACCGCCTTGATTGCCGCCGGCGTTATCAGCGGCTGCTCGCTGACGCCGCACTATACGCGTCCGGAAGCCCCTGTAGCCGAGGCTTATCCCGCCGACTCGCGAGGTGATGGCGAACGCACTGCAAGCGCCATCGGCTGGCGCGAATTCTTTCCCGATCAGCGTTTGCAGGCACTTATTCAGAACGCGCTGGACAACAACCGCGACCTGCGCATGGCGGCGTTGCGGATCGAGGAAGCACGTGCGCTCTACAATATTCAAGCCGCCGACCTGCTGCCCAACCTCAACGCCGGTTTCACTGGTAGCCGCGTGCGGACACCGGCCAGCCTGTCGCTGACCGGACACGAAGTCGTCAGCAGCAGCTATCAGGTCGGCCTCAGTCTGGCCTCGTTTGAACTCGATTACCTGGGGCGCGTGCGCAGTCTGAATGACGCCGCGCTGAACCTTTATCTCGCGAGCGACGAGGCCCGGCAAGCGGCGCAGATCAGCCTGATAGCCGAGGTCGCGAAAGCCGCTCTGGCTGAAAGCGCCTTCACTGAACAACAGGATTTGGCGCAAAGGACACTGGATGGCCGAGAATCGGCTTACCAGTTGGCCAAGCAACGGTTCGACGTCGGCGCTTCCTCGGCACTCGATCTGCGACTGAACGAAACCCTGGTACTCGCCGCGCGCGTCGCGCTGGTCACACTGACGCGGCAACGGGCGCAAGCGCTGAACGGGTTGACCCTGCTGACCGGGAAACCGGCCATCGACCTGCCCCCAGCGCAGGCACTCTCCGCACTGGGAATCGTCGCCGAGCTTCCCGCCGGCCTGCCTTCGGATTTATTGACAAGAAGGCCAGATATTCGCGCCGCCGAAAAGCGCTTGATGGCAGCGAACGCCAATATCGGCGCAGCCCGCGCCGCATTTTTTCCGCGCATTTCGCTGACCACGGGAATCGGCACTGCCAGCAATGCGCTGTCCGGCTTGTTCGAACCCGGCTCACGCACCTGGTCTTTCGCACCACAATTGCTGCTGCCGATATTCGACGCCGGACGCAACAGCGGCAACCTGAACTTGGCTGAAGTTCGCAAGAATCTGGCGATCGCCGACTATGAAAAGACCATACAGATCGCCTTTCGCGAAGTCGCCGATGCGCTGGTGGCGCGCGCGTTGCTTGATCAGCAGATCGATGCGCAACTAGCGACCCAGCTAGCGCAGGCAGATCGGCTGCGCCTGGCCGATCAGAGATATCAGAATGGGGTTTCGAGCATTCTCGACGTTCTGGATGCACAACGCGATTTGTTTGCAGCAGAACTGTCGCTGGTGCAAACACGGCTGCTCCGCTTGACCAATGCGATTGATTTGTACCGCTCGCTCGGTGGCGGTTTGAGCTGAAGCCATAAGCGAAAAGGCAGCCGCGGCTGCCTTTTCGCTGTGAGCAATGAATGATCTGCGGCTAGTGGCCGCGTCTGCGCAGTTTATCGATCGCCGCCAGTTGCGCGATCGCCTCGGCCATCTCGGCCTGGGCACGCGCGTAGTCGATTTCGGATTTCCTGCTGGCCATTGCTTCCTCGGCATTCTTCTTCGCTTCGAGGGCTTTCGCCTCGTCGAGATCCTTGCCGCGGATCGCCGTGTCGGCCAGCACCGTCACCTTGTTCGGCTGCACTTCGAGTATGCCGCCGGCGACGAAGATCAACTCCTCGGCTTCCTGGTCGGGCAGCCGCAAGCGTACCGCTCCGGGTTTTATCCGCGTCAATAGCGGCATGTGGCCCGGCAGGATGCCCAATTCGCCTGCTTCTCCCGGCAGTACGACGAATTCGACCTGGCCGGAGAAGACTGATTCTTCGGCGCTGACGACGTCAACATGTATGGTCATGGCCATGGCTTCACCTTTTTGCGGTCGCGCTTACTGCAGCGCTCATTGAAGTGTTTTGGCCTTTTCGAAGGCTTCGTCGATAGTCCCGACCATGTAGAACGCCTGCTCGGGCAGGTGGTCGCATTCGCCGCTGATGATCATCTTGAAGCCGCGGATGGTCTCCTTGAGAGAGACGTACTTTCCCGGCGAGCCGGTGAACACTTCGGCGACGAAGAAGGGCTGCGACAGGAAGCGTTGCACCTTGCGCGCACGATAGACGAGGAGTTTGTCCTCGGGCGCCAGTTCGTCCATGCCGAGAATTGCGATGATGTCGCGCAGTTCCTTGTAGCGCTGCAGAGTCTGCTGCACGCCGCGGGCGGTGTCGTAATGCTCCTGGCCGATGACGTTCGGGTCGATCTGACGCGACGTGGAATCGAGCGGATCGACAGCGGGATAGATACCCAGGGAAGCGATGTCGCGCGAGAGCACGACGGTGGCGTCGAGGTGACCGAAAGTTGTGGCGGGACTGGGGTCGGTCAGGTCATCCGCAGGCACATAGACGGCCTGGATCGAGGTGATCGAGCCGACCTTGGTCGAGGTGATGCGCTCCTGCAGGCGGCCCATTTCTTCCGCCAGCGTCGGCTGGTAGCCCACGGCGGAAGGCATGCGGCCGAGCAGCGCCGAGACTTCGGTGCCGGCCAGGGTGAAGCGGTAGATGTTATCAACGAAGAACAGCACGTCGCGGCCTTCGTCGCGAAATGACTCGGCCATGGTCAGGCCGGTCAGCGCCACGCGCAGGCGGTTGCCCGGCGGCTCGTTCATCTGGCCATAGACCAGCGCCACCTTGTCGAGAACGCTGGAGTCCTTCATCTCGTGGTAGAAGTCGTTGCCCTCGCGGGTACGTTCGCCGACGCCGGCAAACACCGAATAGCCGCTGTGCTCGATGGCGATATTGCGGATCAGTTCCATCATGTTCACCGTCTTGCCGACGCCGGCACCGCCGAACAGGCCGACCTTGCCGCCCTTGGCAAATGGGCAGATCAGGTCGATCACCTTGATGCCGGTCTCGAGCAGTTCGTTGGTCGAGGACAGTTCGTCGAATTTTGGCGCGCTCTGGTGGATCGAGCGACGCACCTCGGTGCCTATGGGACCGGCCTCGTCGATCGGGCGACCCAGCACGTCCATGATCCGGCCCAATGTCGCGGTCCCTACCGGAACCGAGATCGGCTTGCCGGTGTTCTCCACCATGACGCCGCGGCGCAGGCCGTCGGAGGACCCCAGTGCAATTGTGCGCACGACGCCGTCGCCCAACTGCTGCTGGACTTCGAGCGTCAGCTCGGTGCCTTCCAGGGTAAGCGCGTCATACACTTTTGGCATCTCGTTGCGCTTGAACTGAACGTCCACCACCGCGCCGATGCACTGAACGATTTCACCTTGACTCATCGTCATTCCCCAAACATTGAATTTATTAAACAGCCGCGGCTAGGCGATTTGGTCTCGCCGTAACCTTCGCTATGCTCACGTAAGTCTCGCCCATCGCCTAGCTTTGCCGCGTTAAACCGCCGCGGCACCGCCGACGATCTCGGCGATTTCCTTGGTGATCGCGGCCTGGCGGGTCTTGTTGTAGACCATCTGCAAATCCTTGATGACGGTCGCAGCGTTGTCCGATGCGGCTTTCATCGCCACCATCCGAGCCGATTGCTCCGAAGCCATGTTCTCGGCCACCGACTGGTAAACCAGCGCCTCGACGTAACGCACCAGCAGTTCGTCGATCACCGATTGTGAATCGGGCTCGTAAAGGTAGTCCCAGCTATGCTCATCATCGCGACGCAGACGCTCGCTGGCCAGAGGCAGCAGTTGCTCCAGCACCGGCTCCTGCTTCATGGTGTTGACGAAGCGGGTGTAGGCGACACAAACCACGTCCAGTTCGCCGGCTGAAAACGCGTCGAGCATCACCTTCACCGGACCGATCAGCTTTTCGAGATGCGGGGTGTCGCCGATTGCCGTTACCTTGGAAATCACCTTGGCGCCGAGCCGCTGCATGAAACCCAGGCCCTTGTTGCCGACGCAGGTGACGCTGACATCCTTGACGCCGGCGGCCTCCCACTCCTTCATGCGGGACAATGCCAGCCTCAGAATATTGGTATTGAGGCCGCCGCACAGACCCTTGTCGGTGGTGATGACGATGATCCCGGCACGCCCGACCTTGTCGATCTTGGCGAGAAACGGGTGCTTGTATTCCGAATTGGCCAGGGACAGGTCGGCGGCGATCTGCCTGACCTTGTCGCCGTAGGGACGGGCGGCCTTCATGCGCTCCTGCGCCTTGCGCATTTTCGAGGCCGCGACCATCTCCATGGCCTTGGTGATCTTGCGCGTGTTTTGCACGCTCAGGATCTTGGTGCGAATTTCCTTGCCGCTAGCCATGATCTGCTCCGTTCGCGAAAATCAGGCCCAGGTCTTCTTGAACGAATCGATCGCCGCTTCCAGGGTCTTCTCGCTCGCGCTGTCCAGGTCCTTGGTGGTTTCGATCTTGTTCAGAAGTTCGCCATGGCTTTGCTTAAGGAAGCTCAGCAGGCCGGCCTCGAATGCCAGGGTGCGCTTGAAGTCGAGGTCGTCGTAATAGCCCTTGGTTACGGTGAACAGGGTCACGGCCATTTCCGACACTTTCATCGGCGAGTACTGCGCCTGCTTCATCAGCTCGGTCACCAGGCGGCCGCGTTCCAGCTGCTTCCTCGTGGTTTCGTCGAGGTCGGAGGCGAACTGGGCGAAAGCCGCGAGTTCCCGGTACTGCGCCAGCGCCATGCGAACGCCGCCGCCGAGCTTCTTGATGACCTTGCACTGGGCTGCTCCGCCGACCCGGGATACCGAGATGCCGGCGTTGATGGCCGGACGGATGCCGGCGTTGAACAGATCGGTTTCGAGGAAGATCTGGCCGTCGGTAATTGAAATCACGTTGGTCGGAACGAAGGCGGTGACGTCGCCGGCCTGGGTCTCGATGATCGGCAGCGCCGTGAGCGAGCCGGTCTTGCCCTTGACTTCGCCATTGGTGAATTTCTCGACCCAGGCTTCGGAGACGCGCGCGGCGCGCTCGAGCAGGCGGCTGTGCAGATAGAACACGTCGCCGGGATAGGCTTCCCGGCCCGGCGGCCGGCGCAACAGCAGGGACACCTGACGGTAAGCCCAGGCCTGCTTGGTCAGATCGTCGTAGATGATCAGGGCGTCCATGCCGCGGTCGCGGAAATACTCGCCCATGGTGCAGCCGGAATAGGGTGCCAAGAACTGCAGCGCGGCGGACTCGGAAGCCGTGGCGGCGACGATGATGGTGTACTCCATCGCGCCGGCTTCGGTGAGCTTTCTCACCACGTTGGCGACTGTCGATGCCTTCTGGCCGATGGCCACATAGACGCAGAAGACGTTCTCGCCCTTCTGGTTGATGATGGTATCGACCGCGACGGCGGTCTTGCCGGTCTGCCGGTCGCCGATGATCAACTCGCGCTGGCCGCGGCCGACAGGCACCATGGCGTCGATCGACTTCAGGCCGGTCTGCAGCGGTTGCGACACAGACTTGCGCCAGATCACGCCGGGCGCGACCTTCTCGATCTTGTCGGAGAGCTTGGCGTTGATCGCGCCCTTGCCGTCGATCGGCTCGCCCAGGGCATTGACGACGCGACCGAGAAGTTCATGGCCGATCGGCACCTCGAGAATGCGGCCGGTGCACTTGACCGTATCGCCTTCGGAGATATGTTCGTATTCGCCCATGATCACGGCGCCGACGGAATCGCGCTCGAGGTTGAGCGCCAGGCCGAAGGTATTGCCGGGAAATTCCAGCATTTCGCCCTGCATCACGTCAGCCAGTCCATGCACGCGGCAGATGCCGTCGGAAACCGACACCACCGTACCCTCGGTACGTGAAGTGGCGGCAAGCTGCAGATTCTGGATCCGACTCTTGATCAGGTCGCTGATTTCAGAAGGATTGAGGTTCATTAAATAACTCCTAATTCTGTAGCGCGGCGCTCATTGACGCGAGCTTGCCGCGAACCGAAGCGTCGATCACCTGATCGCCAACGGCGATTCGGACGCCGCCAATGAGTTCGGGATCGATGCTGACGGATGCCTGGATCTTGCACTGGAAGCGTTGTTCGAGATCTGCCACGAGAGTCGAAAGGCTGGCTGCATCGAGCGGAAAGGCGGAGGCAATGGCCGCCTGCTTGGTACCCTCGAAAGCATCCTTCAACTCGACGAACAACTCGCAGATCTCGGGCAGTACGCCCAGACGCTCGTTATCGACCAGGATGCGGGCGAAGTTCTGCTGCTCGAGCGGAAGCTGGTCGCCGACCACGCCGATGAAGAACTGGGCCAGATCGCGGGACAACAAGCGCGGATTGTCGATGCATGCGCTCATGTCCGGATCCCTGGCGACAGCCGCCATGCGCGCCAGGACATCAGCCCAGGAAGTCAAGGCATTGCCGGCACTAGCCAGCTGGAAAGCAGCCTCGGCATAGGGTCGTGCGACAGTGACGTTCTCGGCCATGGCGGATTACAACTCCGCTTTCAGGTTGGCCAGCAACTCGGCGTGTACCTGGGCGTTGATCTCGCGCCGCAGAATGCGTTCAGCACCTGCCACGGCCAGTTGCGCGACTTGCTCGCGCAGGACTTCCTTGGCGCGTTGCGCTGCGACGGCGGCCTCGCCTTCGGCGGCTTCTCGCGCCTGGCTGATGATGCGGTTGGCTTCGGCCCTGGCTTCATCCAGCAGATGCGCGCCCTGCTTCTCGGCATTGGCCCGCACATCGGTGGCAGACTCGCGTGCCTTGCGCATTTCCTCGACGACTTTCTTCTCGGTATGCGCAAGTTCGGTCTTTGCCTTGTCCGCAGCCGCAAGCCCGTCAGCGATTTTGTGCACCCGCTCGTCGAGGGCCTTCATGATGGGTGGCCACACGAACTTCATCGTGAACCACGCCAGAATGAAGAACACACCGAGCTGTGCAAACAGCGTTGCGTTCAGATTCACGGTTTCGCTCCTTAAAGCGTCAGGGTGCGATTACTTGAGGATGAACGGATTGGCGAAGGCGAACATCATCGCGATACCGACACCGATCAGGAACGCCGCATCGATCAGACCGGCCAGCAGGAACATCTTGGTCTGCAAGGCGTTCATCAATTCGGGCTGACGAGCCGAGGCTTCGAGAAACTTGCTGCCCATGATGCCGATGCCGATACAGGCACCGACCGCGCCCAGACCGATGATCAGGCCAGCGGCCAGCGCAACAAAACCGAGAATATGTTCCATGACGACTCCTTGACAGTAAAGTTGAATAAAAGGTTGAATCAATGACCTTCGTGCGCCTGGCCGATATATACCAGGGTCAGCATCATGAAAATGAAGGCTTGCAGCGTGATGATAAGAATATGGAATATCGCCCAGACCGAACCGACGATAAGGTGCAAGCCGAAGCCCCACCAGGTCGCTGTCGCGCCGAGCAGGGCGATCAGCATGAAAATCAATTCACCGGCGTACATGTTGCCGAAAAGCCGCATGCCGAGCGAGATCGACTTGGCGGCGAATTCGATGATGTTGAGCAGCAGATTGAAAGGATAGAGGAAAACCTTGTCGCCGAAAGGCGCGGCGAATAGCTCATGGACGAAACCTCCGATACCCTTGATCTTGATGTTGTACCAGAACATCAGGAGCAGCACGCCCATGGACATGCCCAGGGTGCCATTGAGATCCGCCGTGGGCACCACACGCAGATAGGCGTGTTCGTTGCCGCTCGCCGTCTGCCAAAGGGACGGCAACAGGTCCAGCGGCAATAGATCCATGGCGTTCATGAAGAATACCCACATGAATACGGTCAGCGCCAGCGGGGCGATGAAGGAACGGTCGCCATGAACGATCGCCTTGGATTGAGATTCGACCATGTCGATGACTATCTCGATGGCCGCCTGCAGGCGGCCCGGAACGCCGGAAGTGACGCGGCGCGCGACCAGCGCCATGATCAGGACGGCGGCCAGACCCATGGCCAGCGAGAAGATGAACGTATCGATGTTGGCCAGGGAGAAG
The DNA here is from genome assembly GCA_903832735.1 of uncultured Sterolibacterium sp. Taxonomy (GTDB): domain Bacteria; phylum Pseudomonadota; class Gammaproteobacteria; order Burkholderiales; family Rhodocyclaceae; genus CAIYYX01. The sequence continues at coordinate 46,036 of CAILCO010000046.1, read as the reverse complement.
TCGATGATCTTCTCTTGCTTGTGGCCAGTGCTAGTGAGGTGCGTCAGATGGTGGACGATGTATTCGGAGGCGGAGGGGGCTGCTGCTTCGTGTCCGGTAGCCATATTCAGGTCTTCAACAAAAAAGCCAACAAATTCGCCTTGAGCGCCACGAACAAGCCGATCAGCAGTGCGATCCACTGCAAGTCGGGTATGATCGACTGTGCGCCCACCAGTATTGCCACGGTCGCGGCGACTTTAATCAGTTCGCCGACGAAAAAACTTGCCGCGTTCGCGTGCCCGGTTGCCGCCGCCGCACTAAGTCGCACGACGAATAACAGATTCGGCAACAGATACGCCATGCCACCAACCAGCAGTGAGAGGGCACTGCCCATCCCGAAGAAGATTGCGGCCACCACAACCGCGACCAGAAGCAAAGTCGCCTGCAGAAAGACCGCCTTGAACATACTTGGATTACTTCCCGGCCGGTCAAGCGCAAAACCCTGGATTTTAGGCAGACGAGCCTGAAAAGTCAATAAAATTGCTGCGCAACATAGACCGTTCCGGGCTTCTATAGCACAGATATGGACTTGATAGATATGACTAAAATCAACACAGTTGAACTTTCCACGGCTGCCGGTCGCTCATCGAATCTCCTTGCCCAGGGAGCCACTGGGCGAGAAGTTTGGGCCTGGGCGATGTACGATTTCGCCAATTCTGGCTATACCACGGTCGTCATCACCGCGCTCTTCAATGCTTATTTCGTCGCCGTCGTCGCGGGTGGCGCGCCATGGGCAACCTTCGCCTGGACGGCCGCTCTTGCCGTTTCCTACGCCCTAATCATGCTCAGCGCGCCTCTCCTGGGAACCTTTGCCGATCTCCATGCGGCGAAGAAAAAGCTGCTGTTCATCACAACGGTGGGCTGCGTGCTGTGCACCGCCGGGCTGGCTCTTGCCGGTCCAGGGGATCTGGTTCTGGCAATCATTTTCGTCGTCCTTTCCAATTTCTTCTTCGGCAGCGGCGAGAATCTGATCGCAGCATTCCTACCGGAATTAGCTCATGAGGATAGCGTCGGCACGGTATCAGGTTGGGGCTGGAGCCTGGGCTACCTCGGTGGCCTGCTCAGTCTGGGCTTATGCCTGGCCTACATCAGTTGGGCGCAGGCCCGGGGCCTGGGCCCAAGCCACTTCGTTCCCGTCTCGATGCTGATCACCGCGGTTCTTTTCGCGCTATCCAGTGCGCCCACCTTCCTCTGGCTGAAAGAACGCGCCCTGCCACAAGCCGATCAAGGTTTCAGCCGCGGCTGGATCGTCGACGCCTTCGCCCGACTGACAAAGACCCTGCGCCATGCGCACGATTTCGCCGACCTACGCCGACTGCTGATCTGCATCGTTTTCTACCAAGCCGGCATCCAGGCCGTGATCACGCTGGCCGCCGTCTATGCCGAGCAGGCCATGAAATTCACGACGCAGCAGACCTTGGTGTTGATCGTGGTCGTGAATCTGATGGCGGCCGCCGGCGCCTTCGCATTCGGTTACCTGCAAGACCGGCTCGGCCACCTCCGCAGCATCGGCCTGACGCTGGTCGGCTGGATCATGATGACCCTGCTCGCCTGGTCGGCGCAGGACGCGCCAACCTTCTGGGCCGCCGCCACGCTCGCCGGGATATGCCTCGGCGCCAGCCAGTCGGCGGCAAGAGCAGCCATCGCCGTGCTTAGCCCGGTGACACGGCGAGCCGAGTTCTTCGGTCTCTGGGGGCTAGCAGTGAAGTTTTCCTCTATTCTCGGCCCTATCACCTACGGGCTGGTCACCTGGCTTACCGCCGGCGATCACCGTCTGGCCATCCTCGCCAGTGGCAGCTATTTCCTTGTCGGCCTGCTGCTGCTGGCCGGCATAGATCTGGAACGCGGACGCCGTGCGGCGCAAGAAAGCGAGTAATCACTCGCGTGGATCGGCACGTTCCACCACGCCAACTTCCTGAGGCAAGGGTGACTGGGGTTCGTGCCTGTGGGAGCCGAAGGCGGGACCACCCGAAGAGGTGGCGGGACTCGCGGGCTGTCGCTGGCCTCGCCTCGGGGCGGCCCGGCGGCGAGGCTTAGCCGCGCAAGCGCGCGATTATTCCGTCCAGTTGCTCCAGGCCGGCAAAGCGGATGGCCAGCGTCCCGGCGCCGGTCTTATTGGCGGTCAGCTTCACCGGGGCGCCGATAGCGTCGGCTAGCTCTTCTTCCAGGCGCAGCAAGTCTCGGTCGGCCTTCTGGGATGAGGTTTTCTTCGCCGGCGGGTTGAGTTCGCGGCCCACCAACCTTTCCGTCTCGCGCACCGACAGTCCTTTGTGCACCACCTGCACGGCAAGCCTGGCCTGGTCCGCTTTCGACAAGGGCAACAGCGCACGGGCATGGCCCATGTCGAGTTCGCCGGAAAACAGGCATTCCTGCACCGATTTGGCCAGATGCAGCAGGCGCAGCAGGTTGCTTGCCGCAGGGCGCGAGCGTCCGACCGCATCTGCCGCTTGCTGGTGGGTCATGCCGAACTCGTCGATCAAGCGCTGAAGGCCGGCCGCCTCTTCAAGCGGGTTTAGGTTTTCGCGCTGGATGTTCTCGATCAGCGACATCGCCAGCGCCGCTTCGTCCGCAATGTCGCGAACCAGTGCCGGCACTTCGTAGATACCCGCCAATTGCGCGGCGCGCCAACGGCGTTCGCCAGCGACGATTTCATAGCGGCCGGCACCGATCGGCCGCACCAGGATCGGCTGCATTACCCCTTGCGCCTTGATCGATGCCGCCAACTCGTTTAGCGAGTCCGGGTCCATGCGCGTGCGCGGCTGATACTTGCCCGGTTGCAAGGCGGTTACCGCCAGCAAGTCCTGGCGCGACGACTCGGCACCGGCGTTGGCGGCCAGCAGAGCATCAAGGCCGCGACCCAGACCTTTCTGTTTCGGTGGATTCATCTTTGATTCCCTATAGCGTCTTGACGCGTTCAATCATCTCATTGGCAAAAGCATAATAGGCCTGAGCACCCTTCGAAGCCTTGTCGAATAGCACACCCGGCACGCCGTAGCTGGGCGCCTCGGCCAGGCGTACGTTGCGCGGAACGACGGTCTTGAAAACCTTATCGCCGAAATGCCTTTCCAGTTCGGCCGAAACCTGCTGGCCCAGGGTCGCACGCGGGTCGAACATCACCCGCAGGAGACCGATGACCTTGAGGTCGCGATTGAGGTTGGCATGCACCTTTTTGATGGTGTTCACCAGGTCGGAAAGCCCCTCCAAGGCGTAGTACTCGCACTGCATCGGGATCACCACCCCGTGCGCGGCGCAAAGACCATTCAGCGTCAGCAAGGACAGGGAAGGCGGACAATCGATCAAGACGAAATCATATTCCGTGCTATCTTGAGTGAGCGCTTCCTTCAGCCGCATCTCACGCCGTTCAAGACCTACCATCTCAACCTCGGCGCCTGCCAGGTCGCGGTTTGCCGGCAAAAGATCGAACTTTCCGGAAGGCGAAGTGACACGCGTCTCGGCCAGAGTGGCTAGGCCGAGCAGCACCTGATAGACGGATTTCTCCAGCGCTTGCTTGTCTACGCCGCTGCCCATGGTGGCGTTGCCTTGCGGATCAAGATCGACCAGCAGGGTACGCTGGCCGGCAACAGTCAGCGCTGCGGCCAGATTGACGGTAGTCGTGGTCTTGCCAACGCCGCCCTTCTGGTTGGCTATTGCGAATATATGCATGGCTTAAGCTCTTTCGATGACAATCAGATGCCGCTCTGCGGCCAGTCCCGGCACAGCCAGAGGAATGCATTGCGTCAAACGCCAGGTGGGCGGCAGCCGGGCAATTTCCTCGTGCGGATGAACGCCTTTCATTGCCAGGAGACGCCCGCCCGGTGCCAGAAGGTGGCCGGCAGCACGAACAAACGCGGCCAGATCGGAAAACGCCCGCGAGATCACCGCCTCGAACGGCGTTGCCGGCGCGACCTCCTCGGCTCTAGCGCATTCAATGGTGACCTTGGTAAGTGCCAACTCGATTTTCGCCTGCTTGAGAAAGCTGGCCTTCTTTTGGCTGCTCTCGATCAGGCTCACCGCCAACTCGGGGCGCGCCAGCGCCAGGGGAATACCCGGCAGGCCGCCGCCGCTGCCGACATCGGCCAGGCTGCGAATGGCGCCGAGATGCGGCAGCAGCACCAATGAATCGAGCAAATGAACTGCGACCATCGCCGCTTCATCGCGCAGCGCAGTGAGGTTGTAGGTGCGGTTCCATTTCGCCAGCAGTGCGAGATAGGCGAGCAGCTTTTCCTCTGTCGCGAAAGGCAAGTCCAGGCCGAGTTCCGAAAGTCCGGCGTGAAGTCGTTCGGCACCGCTCATGCGCTTCGCCGCTCCCGCGAGGAATGACGCTTCATATAGACCAACAACAGCGAAATGGCGGCGGGCGTCACGCCCTGGATACGAGAAGCCTGGCCCAGCGTTTCCGGCTTGTGCTGCGCCAGCCGCTGCCGTACCTCGATGGAAAGGCCATGAACCTCACCATAGTCGAGGTCCGCAGGTAAATGCAATTCCTCGTTGGCCAGGCTCTTGGCCACCTCCTCCAACTGGCGGTCGATATAACCCTGGTACTTGGCCTGAATTTCCAGCTGTTCAATCACCTGCCGGTCGGCTATCGGGGCGCCAGCGCCGGGCAGCGTCAGCAGCGACAGATAGTCCACCTGGGGTCTGCGCAGCAGGTCGAGCAAGCGGTATTCACGCTCCAGCGGTTGGCCAAGCACGCGCACGGCATCGAACTCCCCAACGATTCTCGGGTTTACCCAGGTGCTGTTCAGCCGCTCACGTTCGCGCTCGATGGCCTCGCGCTTGATGCAAAACGCGCCCCAACGGGCATCGTCTACCAGACCCAGGCTGCGACCGATCTCGGTAAGGCGCAGGTCCGCATTGTCTTCCCGCAGGGACAGGCGATACTCGGCACGGCTGGTAAACATCCGATAGGGTTCGGAAACGCCGCGGGTGATCAGGTCGTCCACCAGCACGCCGAGATACGCCTGGTCGCGACGTGGGCACCAGGGCTCCCTTCCCTGGACGCCAAGCGCGGCATTGATTCCGGCCAGGAGGCCCTGTGCCGCGGCCTCCTCATAGCCCGTGGTGCCGTTGATCTGGCCGGCGAAGAACAGCCCGGCAATCGACTTGGTCTCCAGCGAGGCCTTGAGGTTCCTTGGATCGAAATAGTCGTACTCAATGGCATAGCCGGGACGCAGGATATGGACATTCTCCAGGCCGCGCATGCTCCGCAGCAGTGCCAGCTGCACGTCGAACGGCAGGCTCGTGGATACCCCCTGCGGATAGATCTCGTGGGTATCGAGCCCTTCCGGCTCAAGAAAGACCTGGTGGCTGTCCTTGCCGGCGAAGCGGTGAATTTTGTCCTCGATCGAGGGACAGTAGCGCGGACCGACGCCCTCGATCACGCCGGTGTACATCGGCGAACGGTCGAGACCGGCGCGAATTATCTCGTGACTGCGGGCATTGGTATGAGTGATCCAGCATGGCACCTGGCGGGGGTGCTGCTCAGGCCTGCCGAGAAAGGAAAACACCGGCACCGGATCGTCGCCGGTCTGGATCTCCAGCCGAGAATAATCGATGCTGCGGCCATCGAGACGTGGGGGGGTGCCGGTCTTAAGACGACCGACCGGAAGTGCAAGTTCCCGCAGTCGCTGCGCCAGCGAGATCGCCGGTGGATCGCCGGCACGGCCTGCTGGATAATTCGACAGTCCGACGTGGATCAGGCCGCCGAGAAAAGTGCCAGCAGTCAGAACCACCGCCCGCGCGTCGAAGCGGATGCCGAGCTGCGTGACGACGCCGGAAACGCGATCGCCACAAACGAGAAGATCATCGACCGCCTGCTGGAACAGGGTCAGGTTGGGCTCGTTCTCCAAGCGCCGCCTGATCGCCGCCTTGTAGAGAACGCGGTCGGCCTGAGCCCGGGTCGCCCTTACCGCCGGCCCCTTGCTCGAATTCAGGATACGGAACTGGATGCCGGCTTCGTCGGTAGCCGCGGCCATGGCGCCGCCGAGCGCGTCCACTTCTCTGACCAAGTGACCTTTGCCGATGCCTCCTATGGAGGGATTGCAGGACATCTGGCCCAAGGTTTCGATGTTGTGCGTCAGGAGCAAAGTTCGCGAGCCGGCACGGGCGCTGGCGAGCGCCGCCTCCGTGCCGGCATGGCCGCCACCAATGACTATTACGTCGAAATGCGTGGGAAAAAGCATAGGGGAGGCGATCACAAGGGAGGCGCAATGATACGCCTCCCTTTCAGATATTTACAGAGGGGTGTTTCACGTGAAACCGCGCGGAACCAGGTTTCACGTGGAACTTAATGCTTTCCGCCCAGCCCCAGATAAGACTGGACCACCTTGGGATCGCCGATGAGTTGCTGGCTGGGGCCTTCGAGGGCAATCTCGCCGGTTTCCAGAACATAGGCGTAGTCGGCGATTTGTAGGGCGGCGCGCGCGTTCTGTTCGACCAACAGGATGGAGACGCCGGTCTGCCTGAGTTTGGCAATGACGCGGAATATCTCCCGTACGACCAGAGGAGCAAGACCGAGGCTGGGCTCGTCGAGCATCAGCAGTTTTGGTTTGGCCATCAAAGCACGGCCGACCGCGAGCATTTGCCGCTCGCCACCGGAAAGAGTGCCGGCATGCTGGGTGCGCCGCTCCTTGAGGCGCGGGAATATTCCGAACACGTCCTGCATGGTCTCACGTTGGTCGCGAAAACCGATGCGATGACGCATGAAGGCGCCGAGCAGCAGGTTGTCCTCGACGCTCATCTCAGCGAACAGTTCGCGCTTCTCCGGCACAAGGTTCATGCCCAGAGCCACCATGCGCTCGACCTCAACATCGCGCTGACGATCGCCGAGAAAATGGATCTCACCCCGGGTCTTCCGCAGCAAACCCATGATGGCGCTGAGCAGGGTAGTCTTGCCGGCCCCGTTGGGACCGATCACGGTGACGATCTGGCCGGGCGCCACCCGCAAATTGATGTGATGCAACGCCTCGACCTTGCCATAGGCAACGGAAAGGTCAAGCACATCGAGTATGGATTCGGCAGCCAGCCCGCTGACGGTCTTCACTCGACACCTCCGAGGTAAGCCTCGAGTACCGCCGGATCGCGCTGGACCTCGTCGGGCAGCCCCTCCGCGATCTTCTCGCCGAATTCCATGACCACCACCCGGTCGGCCAGACCCATGACGAAATCCATGTCGTGTTCGACCAGCAGGATGCCCATGCCCTCGCCGCGCAGCCGCCGCAACAAGTCCGCCAGCGCCTGCTTCTCCAGGTAACGCAGGCCGGCAGCCGGTTCGTCGAGGAGCAGCAGGCAAGGATCAGCACTGAGCGCGCGGGCGATTTCGAGTATTCTTTGCTGCCCCAGCGCTAGGCTGCCGGCTGGTTCGAACATCTGCGTCCCTAGACCGACGCGCTCGATCTGGCGCGCCGCCTCGGCCAACAGGCAGCCTTCCTCGGCACGCTCGAGCCGCAGCGCCGCGGAGATTACCCCATGGCTACCGCGCATATGGGCGCCGATGGCGACATTCTCAAGCACGCTCATGGCAGGCAGGAGGCGAACATGCTGGAAGGTGCGGCTCATGCCACGACGAGCAATGGTGCGAGAGTTTAGGCCGTCGATGCGCTCACCGAGGAAGCGAATCTCACCGGAGGTCATCGGCGTAACCCCGGAAATCAAGTTGAACAGGGTGCTCTTGCCCGCACCATTCGGGCCTATCAGGGCCAGCACCTCGCCCGCTCTGACGGTTAGATCCATGTTGTTGTTGGCCACCAGACCGCCAAACTCCTTTCTCGCAGCCTTAACCACGAGCAAGGACTCGCCGCTCTGCGCCATGGCCTTCTTCGGCAGCGGCAAGCCCTCCGGTCGCGCCATGCCATTGTCCCGCACTACCGGCATGAGTCGGGCCAACATCGGCCAGAGCCCGTCGCGCGCCCGTTGCAACATCAGCACCATCAACAAGCCGAAGAAGATCACCTCGAAATTGCCGCTGCTGCCAAGCAGCTTCGGGAGTAGATCCTGCAACCACTGCTTGAGAATGGTGATCACGCCCGCGCCGACCACGGCGCCCCAGACGCTGCCGGCACCGCCGATCACGGCCATGAACAGGTACTCGATGCCTATCCCTAGGCCGAACGGCGTCGGATTGACGAAACGCTGCAGGTGAGCATACAGCCAGCCCGAGACGCAGGCGAACAGGGCCGCAATAAGGAAGATCGCCATCTTCAGACGGGCGGTATCGACCCCCATCGCCTCGGCCATCAGGGTGCCACCCTTCAAGGCACGGATGGCCCGTCCGGAGCGCGAATCGAGGAGGTTCTGCGTGGCCCAGATCAGCGCCAGCAACATTGGCCATATCAGGTAATAGAACTCTCGCCCGCTCTTCACCTCAATGCCGGCGATCTGGAGCGGCGGAATGCCGGTGATGCCGGTATGGCCGCCGATGAACTCGATATTACCGAACAGGAAGTAGAGACTGATACCCCAGGCGATGGTGCCCAACGGCAGGTAGTGACCGGACAGGCGCAGAGTCAGGGCGCCGAGCAACACGGCGACCGCCGCGGTGACCATGAGACCGGCGACCAGAGCAAGCCAGGGAGAATGACCGAACGGCGCCAGCCACCCCGGAAGCTCGCTGGCAGTGGTCAGGGTGGCGGTAGTATAGGCACCCAGACCGACGAAGGCCGCCTGACCGAAGGAGGTCAAGCCGCCGACGCCGGTGAGCAGCACCAGGCCGAGCGTGACGATGGCGTAGAGGCCGATGTAATTGAGCAGGGTCACGTAAAATTCAGGCAACAGCAGCGGCCCCAGGCCGAGCATGATCAGGAATACCGAAAGCACCGCGCGCGGACTCGCCGACATCACTCGTCCTCCTCTACATGGTGCGTGGTCAGGGAGCGCCACACCAGGACCGGGATGATCAGTGTAAACACGATCACCTCCTTGAAAGCGCTGGCCCAGAAGGAGGAATATGCTTCAAGCAGACCGACCATCAGCGCACCGGCGGCGGCGATCGGATAACTCACCAGGCCGCCCACGATAGCGCCAACGAAACCCTTCAAGCCGATCAAGAAACCGGTGTCGTAGTAGATGGTGGTAATCGGGGCGATCAGGATACCGGAGAAGGCGCCGATCAGTGCCGCCAAGAGAAACGACAGTTTGCCAGCCAGAACCGTCGATATGCCCATCAGGCGCGCTCCCGTGCGGTTGATGGCGGTGGCCCGCAGGGCCTTGCCATAGATGGTACGGCCGAAGAACAAGTAGAGGGCAACGATCAGGAACAAACTCGAGCCCAGCACCCAAAGCGTCTGGCTGGTGACGGTTATGCTGCCCAACTGGAACGACGCGTCGCCAAACGCCGTGGTGCGCGATCCTTCGGCGCCGAAGAACAGCAGGCCCAAACCGACCAGGGCAAGATGCACCGCCACGGCGACAATCAGCAAGACCAGCACCGATGCCTCCGCCACCGGTTGGAAGGCAAGTCGGTAGACCATCGGTCCCAGCGGCACCACCAGTGCTAGAGAGAGCAACACCTGAGCCGGCAGGAGCCATTCCACCGGTCGAGCAAGAAGCACCACGACGGCGGCGGCGGCCGGATAGCCCAGGTTCCAAAGCATGACCCCCGGGATCCGTCGCCGCGATCCGCTGCGTAGCGAGCCAGCTACATCGATCAGCGCCACCGCCAAACCCGCCCCGAGCAGCAGCCACAAGGTCCCAGGCGTCTTACCGGCCTGAAAACTCGCCAGCGTCAGCGCCCCTAGGGCTACGTACTCCCCTTGCGGTATAAAAATGACCCGGGTGACCGCAAACACCAGCACCAGAGCCAACGACAACAGCGCGTATATCGCACCGTTGGTGATCCCGTCCTGACCTAGCAGCAGGGCAATTTGCAAATCCATGACAACCTTCTAGAAAGAATCGGGGCGCCGTAGTAACCGCAGGCGCCCCAGGCGATGATCAACGGGGCGACACGCGCCCCGCCAATGTGCTCACTTAGCCAGCTTCCATTTGCCGCCCTCGATCTTGACCATGACGCGGGCGCGCTGGTCGAAACCAAGATGGTCATTGGCCGACATATTGAACACCCCATGGGCACCGGCAAGCTCCTTGGTGGTCTCGAGCGCATCGCGCAGCGCCGCACGAAACTCCTTGCTTCCCGGCTTTGCCTTCTTCAGCGCAACGGGTATGGCATTGGCCAGCAGCAGACCGGCGTCCCAGGCATGTGCTCCGAAGGTCGACACGCTACCGGCACCATAAGCCGCTTCATACTTATTCACGTAAGCCAGCGCCGACTTCTTGAGCGGATTGGAATCCGGAAGCTGACTCGCGACCAGCACCGGACCTGCCGGCAGCCAAGTACCCTCGACGTCCTTGCCGCCGACGCGGAGAAAGTCGTTGTTGGCGATGCCATGGGTCTGATACACCGTGCCCTTGTAACCCCTCTCCTTGAGCGCGACCTGCGGCAACGCCGCCGGCGTACCCGAACCGGCGATCAGCACGGCATCGGGATGGGCCGAGATTATCTTCAGCACCTGCCCGGTGACCGAGGTATCGGAACGGTTGTAGCGCTCGTTGGCGACGATCTTGATGTGCCGCGCCTCGACGATCTTGCTGAACTCATTCCACCAGCCCTCGCCATAGGCATCGGAGAAGCCGATGAAGGCGGCGGTCTTCACCCCGCTATTGCTCATGTGCTCGGTAATCGCGATGGCCATCTGCGAGTCGTTTTGCGGCGTCTTGAAGACCCAGCGGCGCTTGGCGTCCATCGGCTCGATGATGCGCGAAGAGGCCGCCATCGAGATCATCGGCGTTTCGGCATCGGCGACGACGTCAATCATGGCCAGGGAATTGGGCGTGATGGTCGAACCGAGGATGGCGTCGACCTTGTCCTCGCCGATCAACTTCTTGGCATTGGTGACAGCCTTGGTGGTATCCGAGGCATCGTCGAGAATGATGTAGTTAATCTTCTGGCCGGCGATGGTGGTCGGCATCAGGGCGAAGGTATTCTTCTCAGGAATACCGAGGGATGCGGCCGGTCCGGTCGCCGATACGATGACGCCGACATTGATGTCGGCATGGGCCAGATTCACCGTGGCGATAGATGCCAGGGCGATCAGCGACGATATTATTTTCATGGTCTCCTCCTATATGTCTAGCGGCGATAACCCAATCTTGCGATAGGCCTAAATTAATCCGGTTTTGATAAATTAGACCAAATAATTAGCGATACAAGATTATATTTTAGCAATGCACAACTGAATCATAATTCACTTCGTCCGACTCAGGTGAAAGTATCGTAGCCGAATTTGGCGATCAGCGCCGTAGCCAGCGCCAGGAATACCCTGCGAACGAAGCCGCTGCCGTGACGCAGGGCGAGGTAGGCGCCAAAAACAGCCCCGGCAATGTTGAAAACAGCCATCAGCGCCGCGACGGTCCAAAGTACCTGGCCGTGCGCCCCGAAGTAAAGCAGGGCTGCGCCATTGGTGGCGACATTGACGATTTTCGCTGCACTCGAAGCGCGCAGGAAATCGAGACCGAAAAAACGGATGAAAACGAAAATCAGAAAACTGCCTGTGCCCGGCCCAAAGAAGCCGTCATAGAAACCGAGCACGGCGCCGAACAGCATTGCCAAAAACATGTCGGAGGAACCGTGATGGCGATTGTCGTCGATGCTGCCAAAATCCTTGCGCACGAACGTATAGAGTGTGACCAGTATCAGCAGGATCAACACCAGAGGCCGCAGCAGCGCACGCGGCAACAGTGAAACCGCCATTGCGCCCAGGTACGAGAAGATGAAAGCCGCAAACGCTGCCGGCAAGGCGGCTCGCCAGGGCACCTGAATCCGCCGCGAGTAGCGCAGCGCCGCACTGGCCGTGCCGAAGATCGCGGCGAGCTTGTTGGTGCCGAAGAGGGTCGCCGGCATAGCCTGCGGCAGGACGGTAAACAACGCAGGAATCTGGATCAAGCCGCCGCCGCCGACCACGGCATCGACCAGGCCGGCAATGAAAGCCGCGCCGGCAAGCAGCCCCATTTCCATGCCCGTCATCATTTGCCGATACAAAAACGCGAGAAGATTTCGCCGAGCAGTTCGTCAGCGGTGAATTTTCCGGTAATCGCAGCCAGAGCTTCCTGGGCGAGGCGCAACTCCTCTGCGCAGAGTTCAAGACGCAGCACCTCTTCGCTCGCCCGGGCAAGATGACCCTCCGCCTCAGCCAGCGCTTCGAGATGGCGTGACCGGGCGAGAATCGCGTCCTCGCCGTGGCCGGCCCAGCCGGCAACACGCAGCAACTCGTCGTGAAGCAGCTCTATGCCCTCGCCGCTCTTGGCCGACAAGCTCAGATGCACGCGGCCATCGGCGATGTTCCTGGCGCCTTTCAGGCCCGCAAGGTCGCACTTGTTATAGACCAGGATGCGCTCCACGCCGGCCGGCAATTGTGCGGCGACCGCCTCGTCCGCAGCGCTCATGCCGACTCCGGCATCGACCAGCTGCAAGACGATGTCGGCACGTTCAATCTCGCGCCAACTGCGCTCTATGCCAAGCTTTTCGAGTGCGTCCTCAGTCTCGCGCAGGCCGGCGGTATCGATGATGTGCAGCGGAATGCCCTCGATCTGGATGGTCTCTCTGACGGCATCGCGGGTGGTGCCGGCGATCGCCGTGACGATGGCGCGATCCTCACCGGCGAGACGATTCAAGAGCGATGACTTGCCGACATTAGGCGGGCCGGCGAGCACGACGTGGAGGCCATTGCGCAACAGACTGCCTTGCCTGGCACGGGCGCGAAGAGTCTCCAGATCGGTACGCAGTTGCCGAAGACGCGGCGCCGCATCGCTCACCACGGCGACCTCTTCTTCGGGAAAGTCGAGCGTCGCCTCGACCAGCATGCGCAGCTCGATCAGCCGTTCAACCAGGCCGTCGACAGCCCGCGAAAACTCGCCGCTCATGGAGCGTAGCGCCGATCGGGCTGCCTGCGCCGTGGCGGCCTCGATCAGATCGGCCACCGCCTCCGCCTGGGCCAGATCCAGCTTGTCGTTGAGAAAGGCGCGGCGGGTAAATTCGCCCGGTTCAGCGAGCCGCGCACCCAGTTCGAGACAGCGGTTCAACAGCAATTGCAGCACTATCGGGCCGCCGTGGCCCTGGAGTTCGAGCACATCCTCGCCGGTGAAGGAATGCGGCGCGGGGAAATAGAGCAGGAGGCCCTGATCGATGGCCGCTCCTGCGCCATCCTTGAAGTTCGCCAGGCTGGCCCTGCGAGCCAAGGGTCGCCTGCCGATCAGTGTCTCGGCCAGCGTCAGCAGACCGAGGCCGGACAATCGCACCACGCCGATGCCACCGCGCCCTGGGGCGGTGGCAATGGCGGCGATGGTATCGCGCGGTTCCAGACTATGCGACTTTCTTTCCAGCCTCGATCAAGCGCGTGATCTGCCACTGCTGGGCAATCGACAACAGGTTATTCACCGTCCAGTAGAGCACCAGGCCGGCAGGAGAGAACAGGAACATGCCCGTGAATACGATAGGCATGAACAGCATCACCTTGGCCTGGATAGGGTCCGGCGGCGTCGGGTTGAGCCGGGTCTGCACCAGCATGGTCGCGCCCATCAGCAAAGGCAGGATGAAGTAGGGATCCTTGGCCGAAAGATCCATGATCCAGCCCAGCCACGGCGCATGGCGCATCTCGACAGTGCCGAGGAGAACCCAGTAGAGTGAGATAAAGACCGGTATCTGCACCACGATCGGTAGGCAACCGCCCAAGGGGTTGATCTTCTCGCGCTTGTAGAGCTCCATCATTTCCTGGTTCAGACGGCCTCTATCGTCGGCGTACAGCTCCTTCAACTTCGCCAGCTTCGGCGTAACCATCTTCATTTTCGCCATCGACTTGTAGCTCGCGGCGGAAAGCGGGAAGAAGATCAGCTTGAGCAGCACGGTAAGACCGATGATCGCCCAGCCCCAGTTGCCGACCCAGCGGTGGATCAACTCCAGAACCCAGAACAACGGCGCCGCAACGATGGTCAACCAGCCGTAGTCCACCACCAAATTCAATCCCGGCGCGATCTTGGCCAGTTTCTCCTGCTCCTGCGGACCAGCGTACAACTGAACCATGACCCGCCCGCTGGCGCCGGGAGCCACCGCCGGCACCGGCACGATCACGCCGATGCTGTAGAGGTCGTCGCCCACCTTGCGCGTGAAATACTCGCGCTCGGTCTTGTCCTGCGGCAGCCAAGCCGATACGAAGTAATGTTGGATCAGGGCGATCCAGCCATTGTCGGCCTTCTGCGCATGTTTCTTCTTGTCCTTGGCGACATCTTCAAAACTCAGTTTCTGATACTTATCCTGCTCGGTGTAGACAGCGGCACCGGTGAAGGTGCTAACCATCTTCGGGTCGCCTTCCGGCGACTTACCGTCGCGCACGGTCTGAAAATAGGCAGGAGCAGCGAAGGGCAGCGCGCCTTCATTGACAATCTCGTAGGCAACGTCGATCAGATAGCTGCCACGGTGAAAAGTATAGATCTTGGCCACCTTGAGACCATTGACAGCGGGTGCCTGAAGCCGCACCTCCAGCGTATCCTGACCATCCTTGAGGCGATAATCGCTGGCGGCGAACTGGAACAAGGTCTTGTGGTTGGGCAAACCCTCGCCGATCAAACCACTTTGCGCTTCGTAGATATGCTGCTCGCCGTTATCGAAGAGCAGAAAGTCGCGGCTCATGTCGCCGGTAGCACGGTGCTGGGTAAGTTCCAGGCGGATCAGGTCGCCGCCTTGGCTGGAGATTTCTGCGTTGAACAGATCCGTCTTGACCAGGGCTTTGGCGACAGACACTGCCGCAGGCAGAGCGGCAGCGGGCAAGGCGGAGGCGGACAGCGGCGCAGCCGACGGACCGGGAGTAGCCATAGGCGTGGGAATAGCGGCGCCCGGACCGGCAGCAGCTTGCTGTGCCGTAATGGCTGTCCGTCCAGGTGGCGGTTGCCCCTGCTTCTGCCAGGCATCCCAAAGCATCACCACGGAAAAGGAAAACACCAGCAGGAGTATCAAACGTTGGTTGTCCATCAACAGTCTCTCGAAACAGTAGCGCTGAATCAACAGCGGTTAAGGCACCGGATCGAAACCGCCCGGATGCCAGGGATGGCAACGCGCCACACGGCGCGTCGCCAGCCAGATTCCGGCCAGGAAGCCATGCCGGTGCAGCGCCTCGATGGCATACTCGGAGCAGCTTGGATGGAAGCGGCATGCGCGTCCCAATAGCGGACTGATAGCATACCGGTAGAACCTGATCAGGAAGATCAGCGGGGCGGTCATCAATACCCTCATCGTGGCAGCCGGGCCAACAGTTGCTCAATCTCGGCACGCCAAGCCCGCCTGGCCTCGACACTGAGCAAATTGCCGGGCGATCTGGCCAGGCGCAGTACCAAGTCTAAAGGCGGCAGGGTCGGCCGGGCGTGACGGAAGGCTTCCCGGGCCAGCCGCTTCAGCAGATTACGCTGTACGGCCCGATGTGCCAGCCTTTTGGCGACAATCAAACCAAGGCGAGCGGCATCTTCGGTCCCGGCAACATAGTGGAGATCGAAGCGATTACCACGCAGTACGCGACGGGAAGCGAAGACGGAAGAAAACTCTTCCGCATCGTGTAACCGGAAACTACTGCGAAAGCTGAAATCGGGCTTGATGTATCCCCCACCACCCGCCGTGGCTTCAGACAGCCAGGCGGACGCGGCCCTTGGCGCGACGAGCGCGAATGACGGCACGGCCGCCGCGGGTGCGCATGCGCACGAGGAAGCCGTGGGTACGCTTGCGACGAACGACCGAAGGCTGATAAGTGCGTTTCATGGAAATATTCCTCGAAAAGAGAAACGGTCGATTACATCGTTTAAGAGGATCTTTGTCAAGCTGTATTTTTCGGCCCGCCTGTGGATAACTTTTGGCAAACCGGCTAAAATGCCCGCAGCCGATACTCGGCGGGAAGCAGGAAATCACGCTTCCGAAGTCATAATTATATAATAATATCAATCAAATACTTGCCAGTAGCGCAGGTTTAAATAATCACCATGAGCGAATTTTGGTCTGTCTGTCTGAGCCGCTTCGAAAAGGAGTTGCCGGCACAGCAGTACAACACCTGGATCAAGACCCTGCGTCTGGAAGATGACGCGGACGATCCTGAGGCGAGGCCGACTCGCCTGCGCCTGATCGCTCCCAACCGCTTCGTGTTGCAGTGGGTCAGAGAACGCTACCTGGATCAGATAGAGGCGCTGAGTCGGCAATTTTTTCAAGAGCCGGTTTCCATCAGCCTCGGTTTGGGCAGTGCCCCTCCTGACGTCGCTGTTTCGCCTCAACCCCAGCGCGAAACGGCCATGGCGCCAAAGAACGGCAGTACTCGGCAAGCGCCGGCGCACATCGACAACGCTTACGAGAAAACCAGGCTCAACCCCGACTTTACCTTCGATACGCTGGTCACCGGCCGCGCTAACGACCTCGCCCGCGCTGCTGCACAGCAGGTCGCGATGAATCCCGGCACATCCTACAATCCGCTGTTCATCTACGGTGGCGTCGGTTTGGGCAAGACCCATCTGATCCACGCACTGGGCAACGAGGTCTGGCGGCAAAACCCGGATATTGTCATCCGCTATGTGCATACCGAGGATTATGTTTCCGACGTGGTACGCGCCTACCAGCAGAAGTCCTTCGATGTTTTCAAGCGCTACTACCGCTCACTCGACCTGCTGCTGGTCGATGATATCCAGTTCTTCATCAACAAGGCACGCACCCAGGAAGAGTTTTTCTACGCCTTCAATGCCCTGGTCGAAGCCAAGAAGCAGATTGTCATTACTTGCGACACCTATCCCAAGGATATCAGCGGTCTCGAGGAACGCCTGATTTCACGATTCGACTGGGGTCTGACGGTACAGATCGAACCACCCGAGCAGGAAATGCGCGTCGCCATCCTGAAGAAGAAAGCGGAAGCCTCGAAAATAGATCTTGGTGATGATGTGGCCTTTCTCGTCGCCAAAAACTTGCGCTCCAACGTCCGCGAACTCGAAGGCGCGTTAAACAAGGTCATTGCTTTTGCCCGCTTTCATGGACGAGCTATCGGCATGGACATGGCCAAGGAAGCGCTAAAAGACATTTTTGGCGCCACCAACCGTCAATTGACCCTGGAATTGATCCAGAAAACCGTTGCCGACTACTTCAAGATCAAGGTCGCCGAGATGTATTCACAAAAACGCACCCGCGCCATCGCCCGGCCACGCCAGGTGGCAATGTCGCTGGCTCGTGACTTGACGCACCACAGTCTGCCCGAGATTGGCGAAGCCTTTGGCGGCCGCGATCATACGACAGTGCTCCACGCCTGTCGCACCATCGCCGACCTGCGCAGCAAGGATGCGCAACTCAACAACGACGTGCATGTATTGATGCAGAGCCTAAAAGGATAGGCAATGAATAACTTCTGTATTAGCCTGGGACGGTTTGTGGATAAGTACCAAATTTTGTTATCAGCAATAAACCATCCACATTCGTACCCAGCTATCACAGCCCCTTATCAATAGCCTTATACAGTCGATAGAATCATGATTAATAAAATTAATTTACTGTTTTCCACAGTTCGAGCCTTTGCTTATCATTCATTGGAGGTTTAAATATGCTCTTATTTAAAGGCCCCCGTAACCAAATCCTTGAACCGCTGCAATCGGTCTGTGGAATAGTTGAAAAACGTCATACCTTGCCTATCCTTTCAAACGTTCTGATGGAAAAAGTGGACGGGCGGTTGACGCTGTTGGCTACCGATATCGAGATTCAGATCAAGACTGGTGCCGCCACCACGGGAAGCGAGACGGCGGCATTGACCGTCGGTGCGCGAAAACTGCAGGACATCCTGCGTTCCTTGCCCGAAGACAGCGAAGTCAATCTGACATTCGAGGAAAAGCGTCTGCAGGTCAAGGCAGGCAGGAGTCGTTTCAATCTGCAGACACTGCCCGCCGAAGATTTTCCGCGAATGGCCCAAAACGAGACTGGCCAGACCCGTATCAAGGTCACCCAGAAGCAGTTCAAGCGTCTGCTCGCACTGGTGCAGTATGCGATGGCCCAGCAGGATATCCGTTACTACCTCAACGGCTTGCTGTTGGTGGTCAAGGGCAATGAAATGCGCATGGTCGCCACCGACGGCCACCGCCTTGCCTACGCCAGCGAAGCCCTGGGCGAGCAACAGCAGGCGATCGAGGTGATCCTGCCTAGGAAAACGGTTCTTGAACTCTCGCGTCAACTATCCGACAACGAAGAAGAATTGGAAATTGTCCTGACGCCGACACAGGCGCTGTTTCGCTTCGGCGCTATCGAGTTCATCTCCAAACTGATCGACGGCAAGTTCCCGGATTATGAACGTGTCATTCCTCAGGGCCACGGGAATCTGATCACGCTCTCGCGGACCGGCTTGTTGCAATCGCTGCTGCGCGCAAAAATTCTCACCAACGAGAAGACTCCCGGCGTACGCCTGGTATTCACGCCAGGCAGTCTGAAGATCATCAGCAATAATACCGAGCGTGAAGAAGCTCAGGAAGAAATCGAGATCGACTATCAGGGTAATTCGATCGATGTCGGTTTCAATGTCAATTACATGCTCGATGTGCTCAACAACGTCTCGGCCGATGAAGTAGAGTGCCGTCTGGGCGACGCCAGCAGCAGCGCCCTGTTTTCCCTGCCAGGCAACGAAAGTTTTAAATACGTCGTGATGCCGATGCGCATCTGAACGCCGTTTCAATCCTTGGAGCAGTACATGACGCAAGCGGATAACGGCCAGAATACGGGCCAGCAGGACAGCACTTACGATTCCAGCAGCATTCAGATCCTCAAGGGTCTGGAAGCGGTGAGGAAGCGTCCAGGCATGTATATCGGCGATACCTCGGACGGTTCCGGCCTGCACCACATGGTCTTCGAGGTTGTCGATAACGCCATCGACGAAACCTTGGCCGGCTGGTGCGACGACATCGTCATCACGATACATCCGGACAACTCCGTTTCGGTCACCGACAACGGCCGCGGCATACCCGTCGATATCAAGGAAGACGACGACGAGAAGCGTTCCGCCGCCGAGATTGTAATGACCGAACTGCATGCGGGAGGCAAGTTCGATTCCAATTCCTACAAAGTTTCCGGCGGCTTGCATGGCGTCGGCGTGTCGGTGGTCAATGCCTTGTCCGACTGGCTGCGTCTGACGATAAGACGCGACGGCAAGAAGCACAGCATGGAGTTCAGGAATGGCGTCGCGGTAGAACCGCTGAAGGTCATTGGGACGAGCGAGAAGCGCGGCACCGAAGTGCATTTTTTGCCCAGCCTGGAAACCTTCGGCAACATCGAATATCACTACGACATCCTGGCCAAGCGGCTGCGCGAACTGTCCTTCCTCAACAACGGCGTCAAGATAAAGCTCATCGACCAGAGGAACGGCAAGGAGGAAGACTTCGCCTTCACCGGCGGCGTCAAGGGTTTCGTCGAGTATGTCAATCGCGCCAAGACGGTCCTGCACGGCAACATCTTCCACGCGGTAGGTTCCAAGGACGGAATCACTGTCGAGGTGTCGATGCAGTGGAACGACTCCTACGCCGAACAGGTGCTCTGCTTCACCAACAACATCCCGCAGAAGGACGGCGGCACGCACCTGACCGGCCTGCGCGCCGCAATGACCCGGGTCATCAACAAGTACATCGAGGAGCACGAACTGGCCAAGAAGGCCAAAGTCGAGACCACCGGCGACGACATGCGCGAGGGCCTGGCCTGCGTGCTTTCGGTCAAGGTGCCGGAGCCGAAATTTTCCTCTCAGACCAAGGAAAAACTGGTCTCCAGCGAAGTGCGTCCGGTGGTCGAGGAAATCGTGGCGCAAAAGCTGGCCGAGTTTTTACTGGAAAAGCCCGTCGATGCCAAGATTATCACCGGCAAGATCGTCGATGCCGCCCGAGCCCGAGAGGCGGCCAGGAAGGCGCGCGAAATGACGCGCAGAAAGGGCGTGCTGGACGGCATGGGCCTGCCCGGGAAACTGGCCGACTGCCAGGAGAAGGATCCGGCGCTGTGCGAACTGTATCTCGTCGAGGGCGATTCCGCCGGCGGTTCGGCCAAGCAGGGGCGCGACCGAAAGTTTCAGGCGATCCTGCCCTTGAAGGGCAAGATCCTCAATGTCGAGAAGGCGCGTTTCGAAAAGCTCATCTCCTCGCAGGAGATCGTCACCCTGATCACCGCGCTGGGAACTGGCATCGGCAAGGAGGAATACAAGCCGGAGAAGCTGAGATACCACCGCATCATCATCATGACCGACGCCGACGTCGATGGCGCGCACATCAGGACTCTGCTGCTGACTTTCCTTTATCGCCAGATGCCCGAACTGGTCGAGCGCGGTCATATCTACATCGCTCAGCCCCCTTTGTACAAGATTAAGCACGGCAAGACCGAGCTGTACATCAAGGACGACCACGCTCTTTCCCAGTACCTTCTGACGCTCGCCCTGGAGGGCGCTGCGCTGACGCCCCGGCAGGACGCTGCAGCGCTCGAAGGCGAGGCGCTGGGCGAACTGGTGCGCGCCTACCTGCTGTCGGAAGCGGTGATTCGTCGCCTCGCCGATTTCATTGACGCCGAAGTGCTGCATGCCCTGTTGGCGAACGACATCGACCTCGACCTGGCCGACGAGGCCGCGGCGAAGGAGAGCGTCGCCAAGCTCGCCGGTCACATATCGGCATCGGTCCGGATCCTTCCCCGCTACGATGAAAAGACCGAGCGCTGGCAGCTCGATGTCGAAAAAATGCGCCATGGCAATTTGCGCGTCGGCCAGATCGACGAGGAATTTCTCCTCTCCGGGGACTATCAGCAGATTCGCCGCACTTCGGCGATCATCGCCGGCCTGATCGGCGGCGGTGCAGTCATCCGCCGCGGCGAGAAGTCCCAGCCCGTGGCGAGTTTCGCCGAAGCCATGCGCTGGTTGCTCAACGAAGTCGAGCGCGGCATCACCAAGCAGCGCTACAAGGGTCTGGGCGAAATGAACCCGCAGCAACTGTGGGAGACCACCATGGACCCCGCCGTGCGTCGCCTGCTCCGGGTGCAGATCGACGACATCATCACCGCCGACGAGATCTTCACCACCCTCATGGGCGACAACGTAGAACCTCGCCGCGCCTTCATCGAAAGCAACGCCCTGTACGCGCGCAACATCGACGTTTGAAGTTGTAGATGTCTATGTTCGCTAGCAGACAGAATATTTCTTAACAAGTCCCTAGCATTGAACCGTGATTCCACCTTGGGCTCATTCTGAGACCTTAAGAAGCGGTGGACTCACGGTCTTGATAAAGGGACAGATCATGAAAAAGCTATTGCTAATCTCGACATTGATTGTCGATGGGTCTGAGCGGCTGCTACGTAGTGCCTATCGGAGACCATGAGGGCGGCTATCGGGGAGACCGGGATCATCGGGAAGAAGGCGATCGAAGAGGAAACGACCGCGGTGGAGATCATGGCGGCCGTGACGGCAACCGCTGAAAGCGCGCTCTAGGCTAGTCCCGATTTACAAGGACCAGTTCGGCTGCACGATGCCATGCACCCGAGCGAGTCCGACGTAATAGGTCCATAGCTTGGCCACATGTTTGTCGCGCTTCAGATCTTGCAGGAACGAGGCAATTTCATCGGCCGTCAGCGGCAGAACGGAGCCGAGCAGCGCCGCGTCATACATAGCCATTGCGTTTTCAATGAAATGGACGCAGTCGATGAACAAGGCCGGGACGCTCTCCGCGACAACGATCTGGCCGTGGGCGCGGATCAGCGCCGCATGGTGTGCGCCTAGGGTTGCGGCCAGGGCGCGTCCGCGCGCCGGGGTGTTCACATGACTGGGATCCCCATGCACGGGAATGCCCGATGCCCAGCGCACAGCATGGTTCTTGATGGCGACCAGCTTGGGCGAGTCCACCAGCGTAAATACCGTGGTTCTGTCGTGATGGAAATGAGCGACCGAATTCACCTCCGGACGTAGCCGCAGAATCTCTGAATGCATGAAGACTTCCGAGGGCGGTTTCAGCCCGGCGGGGCCGGACAGCAGGCGGCCGTCCGGATCGCAGACGAGCAGCAGGTCGGGTGTCAGGGAGGCGCGGCTTTGGTCGACGGACTGGATCAGGAAGCCTCTCCCGTCTGGCAGGCGGGCGCTCACGTGACCACTGTAGCCGAGAATGCCCTGGTCATTGAGCATCAGGGTGCAGGCCGCGACCTGCTCGCGCAGGCGTTGTTCCACATCCTTTGCCGGCGTTGTTTCGGATTGCGTTGCGTCGCTCATCGTTCCATCCTTGAAAGTCATTTAACAAATCCTCGATCATTGTATCGGGTTTGCCGCTCAGCTAAAGCTTCAGACATCTCTGTGCCAGTGATAGAAGGCCTTCTTGGCGAGTTCGACCATCAACAGATATGTCACCACCATGGCGGCCAGGATCAGATAGAACTTTGCCGGCAGCGGAACGAAGCCGAAATAAGCCCCCAGGGGCGTAAACGGCAGCAGCGCACCGAGCGTCGCCACGGCAATGGAAGTCGCTGCGAGAACCGGATGCGGGCGGCTCCTGAACGGATTTCCGCGCGTGCGGATGAGGAAGATCACCAGCACCTGGGTGCACAAGGATTCAACGAACCAGCCGGTCTGAAACAGTTTCTCGTCAGCCTTAAGGACGGTCAGCATGACATAGAAGGTCAAGAAGTCGAAGGCTGAGCTGATCGGCCCGATCACCAGCATGAAATTGCGGATTAGCTTCATGTCGAGAACCCGGGGCTGACGCAGTTCCTCCGCATCCACCTTGTCGAGCGGAATCGGCACTTCGGAAATATCGTAGAGAATATTGTTGAGCAGGATCTGGGTCGGCAGCATCGGCAGGAAGGGCAGGAACAGCGCCGCGCCGGCCATGCTGAACATGTTGCCGAAGTTGGAACTGGTGCCCATCATGATGTACTTCATGATGTTGCCGAAGGTGCGGCGGCCTTCCAGCACGCCGTCGTGAAGAACTTGAAGATCCTGATCGAGCAGGATCATGTCGGCGGCTTCCTTGGCGACATCGACGGCCGAATCGACGGACAGGCCGACATCCGCCGAGTGCAGCGACGGCGCGTCGTTGATGCCGTCGCCCAGATAGCCGACGACATGGCCGCGAGCCTTGAGCGCGAGGATGACCCGGTTCTTCTGCGACGGGTTGACCCGGCAAAACAGATTGGCCGTTTCCACCCGGGCCCGCAAGGCCGTGTCATCCATCTGCTCGATCTCCTTGCCGGTCAGAACGCCCGTGACCGGAATCTTCAACTGGGCGCAGACATGCTGGGTCACCAGTTCGCTGTCGCCGGTCACGATCTTGACCGCAACGCCGCTCTCCTTGAGCGCGGCGAGCGCGGCGCCGGCGCTTTCCTTGGGCGGGTCGAGGAAGCCGGCAAAGCCCGCGAAAACCAGTTCGGTTTCGTCACCGACGACGGCGTGGGGATGATCGATCGGCACTTCGCGCCAGGCGATGCCCAGGACGCGGAAGCCCTCCGTTTCGAGGCCGGCATGCACTCCGTGGATCCGTTCCCGCGCGTCTTTGTCGAGCGGAATCTGGGCTTCGTTGCCCTGCTCCTCATAGTGCGTGCAGAGACCGACGATCTCTTCGGCCGCGCCCTTGACCACCAGCAAGCGGCCATTGCCTTTGTCCAGCAGGACCGACACGCGCCGCCGTTCAAAGTCGAACGGTACTTCGTCGATCTTCTTCCAGGCGCTGACATCGATGTCGCCGTGAGCCAGGATGGCCTCGTCGAGCGGACTCTTCAGGCCTGTCTCGAAGTAGCTGTTGAGATAGGCGAGTTCCAGCACCCGCGCGCTCGGTTGCCCTTGCGGGTCGACATGCTGCTCCAGCCTGATCTTGGCCTCGGTCAAGGTGCCGGTCTTGTCGGTGCACAGGACGTCCATCGATCCCAGGTTCTGGATCGCGGCCAGGCGTTTCACGATCACCCGCTTCCTGGCCATGAGCAGCGCGCCCCGGGACAAGGTGACCGAGACCACCATCGGCAGCAGTTCCGGCGTCAGCCCCACCGCGAGCGCCAGGGCGAACATGAAGGAGTCGAGCAAGGGTTTGTGCATCAGGGCATTGACGAGCAGCACGAACAGCACCAGCAGGATGGTGAGACGCATGATCAGCATGCCGAAGCGCTGTGTGCCGATCTCGAAGGCGGTTGGCGGCGGCTGCTGGGTCAGCGAGTCGGCGATGGCGCCGATCGCGGTTGCGGCACCGGTATGGACGACCCGCATCCTGGCGCTGCCGCTGATTACGGTGGTGCCCATGAATACGGCATTGGCGGCATCCTGGATGTCGCTTGCGGTGGCGATCAGTTCGCCCGGGCGCTTTTCCACCGGGTAAGCCTCGCCGGTCAAAAGCGCCTGCTTGACGAAGAAATCGCTCGCTTCCAGCACCCTGCCGTCGGCAGGAATCATGTCGCCCGCGGAGAGCACGACGAGGTCGCCCGGCACCACCTCGGTCACCGCCACCTCCGACTTCGTGCCATCGCGGATCACCGTCGCCCGCAATGAAACCGACCGGCGCAGGCTTGCCGCCGCCTTGCCGGCACGATGCTCCTGGACGAAATCCAGCGTCACGCTGAACAGCACCATCAGCGTGATGATCAGGAAGTTGGTCAGTTCGCCGGTCAGGGCGGAGATCGCACTGGCCACCAGAAGCAGGATGACCAGAGGGTTCTTGAAGCGCGATATGAATTGCAGCCACAGGGGCCGCTCCTGATGATCGCGGAACAGGTTGGGGCCGAACTTGGCCAACTGCGAACCGGCCTCGACGCTGGACAAACCCGTCGCAGCCGTTGCCACTCCCTCCTTGGCTTCGGCAAGAGGTTCCAGCCACCACGATTTGCTATCGGAAACCTTGGACATCACTTGGCCTCGTGTTGTATTGCACGCCTGCTGGCAGCAAAGCGATTACCCTATTGTGATCGTTCCCGGCTGTCTGTCTGCTAACGAACAAATCTGTAGCTCCGCCGCATCAGGCAGGCCTGCCTCGGGTAGACAACTACCCCGGGACCTTGGAGGCCGCTACTGCAGGCTCGCGCTGCCGTCGGTCAGCGGCGCGACGGCGAGCGCTTCAGCCGCGGCACTGATTGCGCCGCCGGTCATGCCCTGCATGGCTGCGATGATCCGCTCACGCTGCGCCGGATCGGCCAAGGCCGGCCAGACCATCGCCAGTTCGCGCAGGAGTCGCGGCGTTAGCGCATCCAGGCGTGGGCGAATCACCGTCGCCAGATCCGGCGCCGCGTCGAAGCGCGCCGCGCCCTGCCGCTTCCATCGCGCAAAATGCTCGCGCTGGATAATTTTCGCTGCGTCGATCTGGGCACGGAAAAATATTTCTGCCCAGGATTCCGGCACACCCAGCGCCCGCGCATCGGCTTTCAGTCCATCGATGATGATTTTTTCGCGAAGCAAATCCTCGATCGGGCTGTTGGTGTTCCATTTGTAGCGGGCAACATCCGGCATCACTGCCAGGCGCTCTTCGATCAGCCGCCGCAACGGCTCCAGGCTGATCGCAGCGGGCGCTCCTTGCGGCCAGGGATGCGCCAGCCACTTGTCGATGAGCCTGGCGAGAGTCCCGCTGGCGATACTCTGGTGCAGCCATTGATCGACGAAGTCCTTCCACAGCAGGTCGCGCGGCAGCAGATAGGCTTTCTCCGAGAAATCGAAAGGCTGGTCCGGGTGCACGGCGCACAATTTCGGCAACAGCTTCTGCTGCAGGCGTGTTTCGATCGCATCGGTGATCATCAAGTCGGCGCTGCCTGCGACGATTTGATCGAAGATGCCCACATTGTCGGGATACACCGAGATGCCCGCATGCTTGATGTTGGCACGGGCAAAGCGTTCATTGGTGCCGCCGGGGTTGACGATCAGGCGCACCCCGGGCCGGTCGATCTGCGCCAGTGTCTGGAAACGGGCCTGGTTTTCGCAGAGCGTGATCGGGGTTTTGCCATCCCTGAGATAGGGAATCGAGTAGAGCGCTTTCTTCTGCCTCTCCAGGCTGATCGAAACGCCGCTCATGACGATATCGAAGCGATCGTCGCCAAGATCTTTCATCAAGGCAGGCCAGGAAGTGGCTACCAGTTCCAGGCGAACGCCTAGCGTCCTGGCGAGTTCGCCGGCGAGTTCGATGTCGGCGCCGATGAACCGGCTGGCACTGTTGGTGCGATAGCTGAACGGCTTGTAATCGCCTGTCGTACCGACACGCAAGATGCCGCGCGTGAGTATTTCGTCGAGCCGGCTGGTTTGCCCTGCTGCCGGGAGATGCAGGCAGCAGCCGATTATCAGGATGAGGAGCCATCGAACGTAAGACACTAGAATTCTCACTTGACCTAGTCAGAACCGCCTTACCGTCGCTGCGCCTCGCGCGGCGGTGCGACATCGACGCCGCTCAGGCCGGCACGTGCGATCGAGTCGGCAATAAGACCGGATGTGCGGGCCTCGTCAAGAAGCTTGTCGATCACTTCCAGCAGTATTCTGTTGCCCTTGCGGACGATCACCGCTTGCTCCACGCCGTAGAAATTTCCGCTCACGATGCGCAGCCCGGATGTTTTCGCGACCAGTTCAGTCAGTCGTTGCCGGTTGGCGGCATAGGCGTCGATCTCGCGGGTCTTGAGCCGGTCGACGGCGACCGCGAGATTGCCGCCGGGATTGCGCGTGAGCGTGGCATGCTGCAGCGTGCGGGTGAGGAAGTAGTCGCCAGCGTCGCTTTCCGCCACGCCCAGGCGCAGACCCTCCCGGTCCATGTCGTCGACCGAGCCCAGCGGCGAATCATCAAGCACGAGATAGGTGTTCTGCGCGAGCGAATAGGTCTGCGAGAAATCGACATCGGCGGCGCGTATCGGATCGAAGGCAACGAAGCCGAGATCCGCCTCGCCGCTTTTCACGCTGGCGATCACGCCGGCCACTCCCTGCGCGCCCTTGAGGGTGTACGGCAGGCCCAGTCGTTGCGCCAGCGCGCGAGTGATCTCCGCGCCTGGCCCGCGCAACTCCTGGCTGATCGGATCGACGAACGCCTGCACCGGATTCTGCCCAATGTAGGTCGCGCGCAGCGTGCCGACGGGAACCTGCGCCTCGGCGGCGCTGAGTGCGAGTAGTGCGCATAGTCCGGCGAGGAGCGCTGCAGCGGTGGTCCAGCATCGCATATTGATACTTTCCGAGGGTCTGTCCTGAACATGATGACACCATGAGGACACTACGCGAAGAGCATGAGCGTGCTTCGCGCGACCATTGTACCTGCCGATCGCTCCGCTCTACCATAGCAGGGTTGAAGACAGAGGCGGCAAACGACCGCTAGAATGAGCCTGGCGGTTCAATCCATGAAAGGCTACGAGGGGTAAAAATGGGCCATACAAAGTCTAGGGAAGTCGCTCTCGCCGTCAGGACCACCGAGGAATTGCAGAAGGGCCTCGATGATCTGCGTGATGCCTGGAAGCGGGATCCTGCCACCCTGCCGAAGGGCCTGACATGCTCGGAGTCCAAGGAGGGCCAATTCGTTCTGGTGGCTGCGGAATCGGCCTTCATCACGATTCCGGGCGCATGCGTGATCAAGGGTATCGGCGCGATAGAGTTGCTCGGTGCAGCCCCCGCTTTCGAAGAGGGCGCCAAATCGAAAGCCCTGATCCTCAAAGCCACGCCGGAGGGCTGGAAGTTTTCCGTCAAGTTTGTGCCGCCGATTATTCGCGAGAGAAATGCCAAGTGAAACGGCTCCGTACGCACGCGGTCATCGTCAATCAAAGTGCGGCAGCGCACAGAACTGCGACCGTGTCTGGACGAAACTGCGCACAATGAATTCGTGCAGCATGCGCAACTGAGGAGGTACCGTCATGAAATCGGGAAAAACTATCGCGGCAGTCTTGATTACCAGTGCGCTGTTTCTGGCGCTATCCGCCTGCCAGAAACAGGAGGGTCCGGCTGAGCGCGCCGGCAAGGAAATTGACAAGGCAACGGCGAAGGCCGGAGAGCAGATCGAAAAAGCCGGTCAAAGTATCCAGGATGCGGCCAAGGGCGACAGGAAGTAATCGTTGCGCTGGCATCCCCGGCGGGTGGCTGATTCAACCCGCTTTATTTTTCCTGACGATGAGCGCCGAGGCGTTGCAGCCGTGCTTGCAAGGCGGCAATTTCATCAAGCAGATCCAGCGCCAGTGCGACGCCGGGCGGGTTGACTTCCAGGTCGCGCGAGAGCGACAAGGCCAGCCGCGCCCGACGCAGCGATTGCCCGGAGAAGCGCCATTTCTGTGGCGCCTCGCCGATGGGTTCCAGCACTCCCTCGAACACCCAGGTAATTATGTGCTCCTCGGAGGCACTGCTGGCCTGACACAACTCCGTCAGCGTCAGATGGATTTCCTCTTCGACTACCGGGCCCCGTGCCAGTCTTGTGTCTGTGTTGCTCATGACGGATCGCCTTTCATGTCAGCGCGGGCGTCGAAGGTGAACGCCTTGGCCATGGTGCGGTAGGCTTCCTTCTCGCTTTCGCTGACGGCCGGGGGCAGGGCAATCACCAGCACGGCGTAAAGATCGCCCGGCGGATTGCCGGGAATGCCCTTACCCTTCAGGCGCAATTGCCGTCCCGCCGCGAAACCAGCGGGAACGGTGAGTTGCACCGATCCACCTTCGGGGGTCGGTATTGCCAGCGAACAACCGAGCGCAGCTTCCCAGGGCGCCAGCGGCAGATCCAAATAGACGTCGCGTCCATCGACGCGGAATTGTGCGTGCGGGTTGAAGCCGATTTCGAGATACAAGTCACCTGCCGGTCCTTCTCCCAGGCCCTGCGTACCCTGTCCGGTCAGGCGCAGGTGCTGGCCGGCACGAATGCCCTTGGGGATATTCACGTCGAGCTTACGCTCCCGCATCGCGACGTGCCCTTGCTCATCCAGTTCCGGCACGCGCAGGGTGATGCTGCGCCGGGCACCGCGGTAGGCATCTTGCAGATCGATCAGCATCTTGGCGTGATGGTCCTCGCCTCGGACATGCATGCCGGGGCGTTGCCCTCCCCGGGCCTGGCGGCCGAACAGCGCTTCGAAGAAGTCGCTGTGATCAACGCCGTCGCCGCGGCCGCCGAACTCGAAACCGGCATCCCAGCCCGGTGGCGGCTGGAAGTCCTGTCCGTCCTTCCACTGACTGCCCATCTGATCGTAGGCGGCGCGTTTCTCGGGATCCTTGAGGACGGCGTAGGCTTCGCCGAGCTCCTTGAAGCGAACCTCGGCATCGGCTACCTTGCTTACGTCCGGGTGATACTTGCGTGCCAGCTTTCGGTAGGCGCGCTTGATATCTTCCTGCGACGCGTTGCGCGGTACACCGCAGATCTCGTAATAGTCCTTGAATTTCATGGCAAGCTGCTTCGCCCCTCAGATTCTACGGATTCGCGGAACTTGTGATCGACGTTCCGCTTGAACGTGACCAGCGCTGTTCAGTGTGTTCTGAAACTCTAGCTCTGTCAGTGCGAAAACGCACATTCAATGAATGTCCATGAGCGTAGTTTCGACCGGACAGGAAACGTTGCTTTGTCCATGCCGATTGGCCGCATAAGTTGATTTTGGCACATACTATACGCTATTGGCATAGCGTGCCTTTGACAGCTATACCATTCAGTCGGATCGCTGAGGTCCTTGGATCGTGGCTGTTGATCGGGAATCGCCCATGCACGGCTCTCATGACCCACGCCAGAACCACTTGCTCGCCGCCCTGCCGGCAGACGAATTCGCGCGCCTGTCGCGGTATCTGGAACTGGTCCCGATGCCGCTCGGCCATGTGCTCAGTGAGTCCGGCATTCCGATGCGCCACGTCTATTTCCCCACTACCGCGATCGTCTCCCGGCTCTATGTACTGGCAGATGGCGCGTCTGACGAAATCGCCGTGGTAGGCAACGAGGGAGTCATCGGGGTCTCTCTTTTCATGGGCGGCGCAACCTCGCCCAGACGAACCGTCGTAGAAAGCGCCGGCCACGCCTACCGGTTGCAGGGGCAGGTGCTGATGGACGAGTTCTATCGCGGCAAAACGATGATGCACGTATTGCTGCGTTACATACAAGCGGTGCTGACGCAAATGGCTCAGACGGCGGTTTGCAACCGCCATCATTCACTGGACCAGCAGCTCTGCCGCTGGCTGCTGCTGAGGCTCGACCGCATGTCTTCAAACGAGTTGACCATAACCCAGGATCTGATCGCCATCCTGCTAGGCGTGCGCCGCGAAGGCATCACCGAAGCCGCCGGCAACTTGCAGCGGGCTGGGCTGATCGAGTACAAACGCGGCCATATCACAGTGCTAAATCGGGCCGGGTTGGAGGCGAGGGTCTGCGAATGCTACGCGGTAGTCAAGAAGGAGTTCGATCGCTTGCTTCCGTAACCGCGTTCAGCGTGAAGCGTACCTCTTCCGCGGACTGGTTAATGGCCTGAGGTCGGCCGCTTTGACGATTCAGCAATTGGGTCGTCTCAGCGCCAAGGCGATCAGTCGCAACAGGCTGCAGTACAATGGTTTCCATCTAAGACCTTGCCGCCGGGATCTTCTGGAGATTCGATCGGCTATTTGCACAACCTTGACTTCGGGATTGTCGGAGAAAGAAAATCAATCTAAAAAGGCTCCGTAATTTCTGCAAGGTCGTCGAGGTCGGAAACATGACCAAGGCAGCCGAACAGTTGCACATCGCGCAGCCAGCACTGGGGCAACAAATGCGCCAGCTCGAAGAGAGCTTCAGTGTGGCTTTGCTGGTGAGGCATTCGCGGGGGGTCGCCCCCACTGAGGCCGGCAGTCTTCTCTTCGAGCGCGCCCTCAAGATCATGCAATTGGTTTCCGACACCGAACAGGAAGTGGCTCGCCTGGGCGGCGCCGCGCGCGAGATCGTAACTTTGGGCCTGACCCCCAGCATCATTCAGGTCCTCGGCTCCGAGCTGCTGGTTCAAGCCCGCGAACGCGTTCCCGGCGTGTTCCTCAGCCTTGTGGAGGACGTCAGTTACGAACTGGTCGAGGCGATGAAGGACGGCAAACTGGATCTTGCTCTCGCCTACGAGGTGGCAGATCGTCCCGGCCCATGCAAGACTGCGGTCCTGTATGAAGACCTACTCTTCTTGACAGCCCCGCAACTCTGCGATTCCGAGGAGCCGATCACCTTCGCCGAGGTGATGACGCACAATCTAGCGCTCACGGGCAAACGCGACATGGTGCGTCACGTGATCGAGGCTGCTGCGGCCAGGATTGGCTTGCAGGTGCCTATGTTGTTCGAAGTGCAGTCGATCCCGGCCTTGCGCGACATCGCGCTACGCGGCTTGGCGGCATGCATCATGCCTTATGGAACGGCGATCAACGAAATCAAGCGCGGGGCGCTGGTCGGGCGGCGCATCATCGAACCGGCGATCACCCGTACGCTGTACCTCTTTCGCCCGACGGGCAGACCACCCCTTTTCAATGAAGTCGCCCTCTCCCTTCTGATCCAGGACATGATTGTGCTGTTGAAGGATGCCATCGGTCCCCTTGCTCGATATCACCCCGATTTTCGGCCCAACGCATAGACCATCATCACGTTTGTCTCCGGCCTTGAACAGGATTGCCCCGGAGCTATTTCCCTGCGGCGTAGGCAAAGACAGATTAAGTTTGGACATCTTGCTGCCTGCCGATTATTATCTTCTGCGGCGCCACGTTGCCGGCAAGCATCATTTCAGGGATTTAACCCAGATTGCCGATGCGGACCGATAAGGGAATCTTTGGTCTCTCCTGCGAAAATACTTCTGGAAGTTTGTTGGATTCTGTCGCAAAGTTCCGCCTCGCATGTTTTAGACCGTCGTAGTTATTGGATACGCGCAAAGACTTATAACAGCAGCGATTCCGCCACGCCAAGAGGAGAAGGCTTATGGGCGCAGGCCCGAACAAGGGTGAGGTTTTGCCAACCGACGGACGGTCGAAGGCGCAGGCCGCAATCGAGAAACCGGTCGGTACTATCGCCGAAGTTGCCACTTTCGGCAGCGACGTGGTGGCGGAAACGCTGCGGGCGCTGGACATTCCCTATATCGCGTTATGCCCGGGGGCAAGCTTCCGGGGCCTGCATGATAGCCTGGTCAATCATCTGGGCAACGAGCGGCCGACGATGCTCCTTTGCCTGCATGAGGAGCATGCCGTGGCGATTGCCCAAGGCTACGCCAAGGTCACCGGCCGGGCGATAGCGGCGGCGGTGCATTCGAATGTCGGCCTGTTTCACGCAAGCATGGCGATTTTCAACGCCTGGTGCGACCGGATGCCGGTCATAGTGCTCGGGGCAACCGGTCCAGTCGATGCGGCCAGGCGTCGGCCGTGGATAGACTGGATCCACACCGCGCGGGATCAGGGCAGCGCGATCAGACATTTCGTGAAATGGGACGATCAGCCGGCCTCGCCCGCCGCTGCGCGCGAGGCGCTGCTCCGGGCGGCGTGGATCGCGCAGACGACCCCGATGGGGCCGGTCTATATCAACCTCGATGCCGGGATGCAGGAGGATCGTATCGAGGCCCCGCTCCCGCCCATTTCTCACGCCCGGTTCATGCCGCAAGCCGCGGCCGGCGCACCCGTCGACCTGCTCAAGAAAGCGGCACTGCTGCTCGCGGGAGCGGAGCGACCGGTGCTGCTGGTCGGGCGCGTATCGCGCAGCGTCGAGGCTTGGCGGTCACGGATAGAACTCGCCGAGCGGTTGGGTGCATTGGTGGCGACGGACCTTAAGGTGGGTGCCGGTTTCCCCACCGATCACCCCTTGCACGCCGGTGCGCCGGGCATCTTCGCGGGGCCGGAGGCGCTCGCTGCGATCCGCGCGGCCGACGTCATCCTCAGTCTCGACTGGGTCGATCTTGGCGGCACGCTGCAGACGGCATTCGGCGTGGCCGACCCGGGCGCGTCGATCATTCAGGTGTCGCTCGACCACGTCAATCACAATGGCTGGAGCATGGACCACCAGGCCCTGCCGCCGGCCGACCTGTTCTTCGCCGTAGACCCCGATGCTTTCGCCGCCTCCCTGCTCGAAGAACTGGTCACACTGCCGTCGCGCCGGATGCCGGCTGCACGGAGGCGGGAGAATGCGGCGCCGGTGAATGCCGAAGGTATCACGGTCGATCAACTCGGTCTGGCCTTGCGAGCGGTCTTGGGCGAGCGCGAGTGTTCGCTCCTGCATCTGCCGCTGTCGTGGAATGCGGCGATCTGGCCGTTTCACCATCCGCTCGACTTTCTCGGCTCGGACGGCGGCGGCGGCATCGGCGGGGGACCGGGGATTTCGGTCGGCGCGGCGCTGGCGCTGCGTGATACGGGCCGGCTGCCGGTCGGCATCCTGGGCGATGGCGATTTCCTGATGGGCGTGACGGCGCTGTGGACGGCCGTCCATTACCGCATCCCGATGCTCATCGTGGTCGCCAACAACCAGTCGTTCTTCAACGACGAGGTGCATCAGGAACGGGTCGCGCGGATGCGCGAGCGGCCGGTCGAGAATCGCTGGATCGGCATGCGCATGGCCGACCCGGAACTCGACCTGGTGCAACTGGCAAAGGCCCAGGGTGCCGCGGGCTTCGGACCGGTGAAGTCCCCGGACGATCTGGCCGCGGTCTTCCGCGAGGCGATCGAGGCGGTGCTTGCCGGCGCCGTCGCGGTCGTCGATGTGCGCGTCCTGACCGGCAATACCCCGGCTCAGGCGTCGACCAATGCGTCGTCCCCGACGAGATCCGAATGAGTTCAGCGGCGCAGAGTAGTTCCGGCGTCGAGGCAGCTTTGGCCACGCCGGTATTGCGGGTCGAAAATATCGTCAAGCGCTTCGTCACGGGCAGCGCCAGCATCACGGCGGTCGATCATGTCTCGTTCACCGTCGCGCAGGGCGAAGTCCTGGCGATCATCGGACCTTCCGGCTGCGGCAAGTCCACCCTGTTCAATGTCATCGGCGGTCTTGCCGGGAGCGACGAAGGCCGGGTGATCGTCGAGGGCAGAACCCTGTCCGGTCCCGATCCGGCGATTGGCATGGTCTTCCAGGAAGAATCGACCTTCCCTTGGCGCACGGTCGCCGACAATGTCGCCTTCCCGCTCGAGGTCGCCGGTGTCGCCAGGACCGAACGGCTCAAGCGCGTCCATCATTATCTTGAACTCGTCGGCCTGAAGGGCTTCGAGCAGCACCATCCGGCGCAACTCTCCGGCGGCATGAGGCAGCGCGTGGCGATTGCCCGGACCCTGGCCTTCGGCCCCAAGGTTCTGCTGATGGACGAACCGTTCGCGGCGCTCGACGAACAAACGCGCCTGCTCCTCGGCGACAAGGTATTGCAAATCCAACAGGCGCTGGCGCAGACCACGCTCCTGATCACTCATAGCATCGCCGAAGCCGTGCAATTGTCCGATCGCGTGCTGGTGATGACCTACCGGCCGGGCCGGGTGAAGCGGATCGTGGACATCAAACTGCCGCGGCCGAGGACGGCCGAGATCATCGGCAGCAAGGACTTCGGCCTCTATGTGGCGGAAATCTGGAACGACCTGCGCGATGAAGCGAGTCTCGGCATGAAGGATGCCGAGGCAAAACTGCCGCAGGCGGAGTGAGGCGATGAGCGGCAGACCTCTGGCGGAAGCAAAGTGGTTGCCCGCGACCCTCGGCCTGGGTGGGCTCGCGAGCGCGCTGGCACTGGCCGAATTGTTGATCCGCCTGGACTGGGTGAGCCGCTTCATCGTGCCTTTGCCGTCCGAGGTCTTGGTCAGTTTCGAGCGCATCATCGTCGAAGAGGACGTACTCAGCCGCTTTCTGGCGACGGCCGGCGAAGCGCTGGCGGCGGCGTTTCTGGTCACCCTGATCGGAGTCGCGCTGGGCGTTTTTCTGCATCGCCACCGGTTGTTGCGCAGCGCCTGCGAGTCATGGGTGGCGGGCCTGGCCGCAGCGCCCCTGGTTTTGCTCTATCCCTTGTTCCTGGTGATCTTCGGCCGCAACGCGCTGACCATCGTCATGATCGGTTTCGTTTCCGGTTTGCCGCCGGCCATCCTGAAGACGGTCGAGGGTCTCTCCGGAACGCGCAAGGTGCTGCTCGATGTCGGCCGCAGCTTCAGTCTCAGCCCGGCGCAACTGTTTTGGAAGATCCAGTTTCCTTCCGCACTGCCGGTCATCTTCGTCGGCGTACGCCTGGGGCTGATGTTTTCCCTGATCAACATCGTTGGCGTCGAGTTTCTGATCAACTTCGGCGGTCTCGGGCAAATCGTCAATGAACTGGCCGAGCGCTACGATCTGGCCGGGATGTATGCGGCGATCTGTTTCGTGATCCTGGTCAGCGTCTGTTTCTTTTTTGCCAGCGAGAGGCTGGAGCGATGGCTGCTGAGGGCCTCATGATTTCAAGGGTCGCATTGCTCAGGCTGGCGATCATCGCCTCTACCCTGCTGTTCTGGGAGGCTCTGGCCGAATCCGGGTTGCTGTTTCGCGACGTGGTCCCGTCGTTGTTCAAGATCGCCCATGCCCTGGGGCATCTGGGGGCCAACGCGGACTTCTACGCGAACCTCTCGGCGACCGCGGTAGAGGTCGGCGTCTCGCTCGCCATCGGCGGTTCGGTTGGCGTCGCGGTGGGCTTGTTGCTGGGCGGTTCGCGCCTCATGGGCCGTGCCTTCGAGCCCTACATTCATTATCTCGGCCCGACCCCGAAAATCATTTTTTTCCCGGTCATGATCATGTGGTTCGGCATCGGCCCCGGTTCGAAGATCGCGATGGGCGCCATCTCCTGCTTCTTTCCCGTGGCCCTGATCACGGCGGCCGGGATGCGCCAGATCGATCAGGTGCTGATCAGGGTCGGCAGGAGTTTCCGCGCCAGCACCTGGCAAATGGTGACCAAGATCTATTTCCCGGCGCTGCGCCATCCGCTGCTGAACGGACTGCGTCTGGGCTTCGGCGTCTCGGTGATCGGCGTACTTCTCGCCGAGACCAAGCTGTCCAACCGCGGACTCGGCTTCATGGTCATGCAAAGCTACAGCCAGTTCGACATGCCGGGCATGTACGCGTTGCTTCTGGTGGTCTTCTCGCTCGCCATCATGGTCAATTCGCTGGTAAGCCAACTCGGCGGTCTGGAAGTTCCGAATCACTAAGTTCAAGGGGGAATCATGAATCGGCATTCACGATATGCGCGGGTCGCCGCGCTGGCGCTACTCTTGGCGGGATCGACGGCGTTTGCCCAGGAAACGCTGAAGCTGGCCATCGGCCAGCGCGGCAACTGGGATACCTCGGTTGCCGAACTGGGACAGCGAGCCGGCATCTTCAAGAAGCAGGGACTCGTCCTCGATCTGGTCTATACCCAGGGTGGTGGCGAAACCCAGCAGGCAGTCATTTCCGGCAGCGTCGATATCGGCATTGCGGCCGGCGCCGCCGGCGTAATCGGCGCCTACGTCAAGGGTGCGCCGGTTCGCGTAATCGGTGCGGAGACGAGCGGCGCGGCCGACTACTGGTATGTTCCCGCCGCGTCGCCGATCAAGAGTCTTGCCGACACCACCGGCAAGACCATGGCCTACTCGACCAACGGTTCTTCGACCCACAGCATCGTGCTGGAGTTTGCCAAGCAGCCGGGCGTCAAGCCCAGGCTGACGGCAACCGGTGGGCCTGCGGCGACCTTCACCCAGGTGATGTCCGGGCAGATCGATGTCGGCTGGTCGGCCCCGCCATTCGGGCTCGACGCCATGGAGCAGGGCAAGATCCGCATCATCGCCCGCGGCAACGACATCCCCTCGATCAAGAACCAGACGGTGCGCTTCCTCATCGTCAATTCGGCGGTGCTGGAAAAGCGCAGGGAGGCGATCGCCAAGTTCATGCAGGCGTATCGCGAAACCGTTGACTGGATGTACAGCAATCCGCAAGCGATGACGATCTACGCCGTGTTCGCGAAAGTAAGCGAAGGGCAGGCCAAGCGCGTGCGCGACGAATTCTTCACCAAGGACATGCTCAATCCGGACAAGATTATCGGCCTGGAGACGACGCTGGCCGAGGCCTATGCCGGCAAGTTCATTGCGTCGCCGATGAGCCGTGAACAGATCGCGGGCATGATACAACTACAGAGCCCGCTGAAGTGATCGCCGGGGATAGGAAAAGCTGATGCCGCACACGAACGTAATGCCCAAGCATTTCGATCTCTATTACGGAGGCGGCTGGAATCGTCCGCAGTCAGGCCACTATGTCGAGGTCACCAGTCCCGGCAGCGGCGAAATCCTCGGCCGCGTGGCCGAGGCGGGCGCCGCCGATGTCGCAGCCGCCGTCGCGGCGGCGCGGCGCGGCTTCGGCGAATGGCGGCGAGTCCTCCCTCTGGAGCGCGCCAGGATCCTCCGGCGGATCGCCGAATTGTTGCGCCAGAATGCCCGCGAACTTGCGCTGCTCGATGCCGCCGACTGCGGCAATCCGGTACGCGAGATGATGGGCGACGCGCTGGTCGCCGCAGCGCAGATGGATTTTTTTGCCGGCCTGGTCACGGAAATGAAGGGCTCTTCGATTCCCATGGGCCCCGACGCGGTGAACTTTTCCCTGCGCGAACCACTCGGCGTGGTCGCCAAGATCATTCCCTTCAATCATCCCCTGATGTTCTGCGCCGGCAAGTCGGCGGCACCGCTGGCCGCCGGCAATGCGGTCATCATCAAGCCGTCAGAACAGGCGCCGCTATCGGCGCTGCGTTTCGCGGAACTGATCGACGGACTGCTGCCGCCGGGCGTTTTCAGTCTGCTGCCGGGCGGGCGCGATACCGGTGCGGCACTGGCGGCGCATCGCGGGGTCGACAAGATCGCGCTGATCGGCAGTGTGCCCGCAGGGCGAGCCGTGTTGAGAGCTGCGGCGGAGACGGTCAAGCCGGTCACGCTGGAACTCGGCGGCAAGAATGCCTTGATCGCCTTTCCCGATGCCGACCCGATCGAGGTCGCCGCGGCCATGGTTGCCGGCATGAATTTCACCTGGTGCGGGCAGTCCTGCGGTTCGACCAGTCGGGCCTTCGTTCATGCCTCGATTTACGATGCCGTCATCGACAACGTGAAGCGGCGTTGCGCTGATTTCCGGCCCGGCATTCCGACCGACATGGAGACCAGCATGGGCGCCTTGATCAGCAAGGCGCAGTTCGATCGCGTGCTCGGTTATATCGAGGTGGGGCGCGCCGAAGGCGCCCGGCTCGTCTGCGGCGGCGGCCGGCCGACCGACCCGGCACTGGCCAACGGCTTCTTCATCGAGCCGACGGTGTTCGCCGATGTAACACCGATCATGAGGATCGCGACCGAGGAGATTTTCGGCCCGGTCCTCGCCGTTCTTCCCTGGAACGACGAGAACGCCATGCTCGAACAGGTCAACGCGCTCGACTACGGCCTGACCTGCTCGATCTGGACGCGCAATCTAGACATCGCACACCGCACGGCGATGAGTGTCCAGGCGGGCTTCGTCTGGGTCAATGAGGTCTCCCGGCATTTCCTGGGCACGCCGTTCGGCGGTTACAAGCAATCGGGGATAGGCCGCGAAGAATGCCTGGAGGAACTGCTCAGCTATACCCAGGAAAAAAACATTCACATCAAGCTAAAATCGGGTGCGAGATGAGCATCGATTCCGACTCCGGCGACCGTAGAGAGCGTTTCAAGAAGCTCAAGGACACGGCAACGCTGCCTTCGCCGAAAGGACTCGCCTTCGCCATCATCCTGCTTACCCAGCAGGAAAATGTGGAGGTCCGGGAGATCGTTCGCCTGGTCAAGTCGGACCCGGCAATTGCCGGTGCCCTGTTGAAATTCGCCAATGCCGCCAAGTTCGGCGGAATTCACATCGCCTCCCTGAACCAGGCGATCATCCGTCTGGGGCTGCCTCGCGTCAGGCAGATCGTGCTCGGCGTTTCCCTGCTCAACGAATATCGCGTCGGCTACTGCAAGGCCTTCGATTACAAGACCTTCTGGGCACAGTCCCTGGCCGCGGCCATCGCAGCCCAGGAAGTCAGTTCCTATATCAACTTCTCTCCCGAAGAAAGCTTTACTTGTGGCCTGCTTGCCGAAATTGGCCGGCTGGCTTTAGCCACCGTTTTCCCGGATGAATATGGAGAAATACTGCAGGCCGCCAGACAGCTTCCGACAAAGGAATTGCTGAATCTGGAAACGCAGCGCTTCGGTATCGATCATCGCGAGGTCGCGGCATGCCTGCTCGAAGACTGGGGCTTGCCGATGATCTTTCTCCAGGCGGTGGAACACCATGAATTTCCCGATCAGGCGAATTTTCCGCTGGGCTCCGGGGCCCACGCCCTGACCCAGGCGATCCACTTCGCAACGCTGCTGGGCAAGGCCTGCGTCGCGGATATCACGGCACGCTGGCAACTGCTGCCGACGCTTTATCACGTCGGGGCGCAGTTGGGAATTTCCGTGGAAAGCATGGCCAGCACCTTTGATAGCGTCACGGCAACCTGGCAGGAGTGGGGGGCTCTGCTGGAGGTCAGCACACCGGTATTGCCGAGCCTGTCGGAGATAGAAGCACTCGGGCCGCTGTTTCTCAAGGAGCAGGAACGGCGTGGCAAGGGCCAGGCGTCGAATCCCGTGCAGCTTGGCGTACTCATCGTGAGTTCAAACAAGAGCTTGCTGAAAGACATTCGCAATGAGCTGAGCAAGAGCAATTACGCCATCACCGAGACGGCGACCCTAGGCCTGGCGCCGACTGGGCCCGGTGAGGGGAGCGAGCAATTGATCATCTACGACTGGGTCAATGGTGCGCATGACGCTCCCGATCTGGCGCAAGCGCCGCGCTGGGGCAACGACAAGAGGCCCAGGCATTTTATTGCCCTCCTTCCGGCGGGGCAGGAACAACTCATTCCCAAGGCCATTGAAGCCGGTTTTGACGACTATATTCAAAAGCCCTTGAGCGGCGTGACCCTGCGCGCCCGTCTGCTCTTCGCCAGGAAAGTGCTTTGCCTGCACGAAGGCATCCAGATCGAGCGGGAAGGCGTCCTGAGAAACGCCGATGCCGCGGCGCAAACCAACAGAAGGTTGCTGCTCGACGCGCTCACCGACCCGCTCACGGGTTTGCCCAACAGGCGTTACGGCATGGACCGGCTGGAGCAGGAAGGCTCCCTGGCCTCGAGCAGAGGACTGCCGCTGTGCTGCCTGATGATCGATATCGACCACTTCAAGGCGGTCAATGACACTCATGGGCATGACGTGGGCGATCGGGTGCTTTGCCAGGTAGCCAAGATCCTGTTGCGCGCCATCCGCAAGGAAGATGTGGTTTTCCGCTATGGTGGCGAGGAGTTTCTCGTGCTTTGCCCGGCCACGCCCCACAAGGCCGCCGTCAATCTCGCCGAGCGCATCCGCGAAGCGGTCACAAGTGCCTATTTTGGTTTGCAGGAGCCTTTCTTTCGCGTCACGGTGAGCATCGGGATGGCAGCCTACGACGCCAACGATGCCAGTGTCGATGCCATGACCAAGAGAGCCGATGAGGCGCTCTATCGGGCAAAACGCGAAGGCCGGAATCGCGTCATATCAACCTGATGCCGATCCGGAATGGTTCTGGCTGAAACAAACAAAACCTTTACATGGCATATAGTTGTTGATAGTATCTAAGGTGGTTTGTAAATATCTCTAGCAGCTTCCAGCTCGTGCTTAGCCATGGAGGTTCCCTGCCATGAAACTTCTGCCGATACTCCTCCCCTGCCTGGTCCTTTGTCTTCATCTGCAGCCGGCCCATGCCGACGACGAGGAAGACTTCGAGCCTGATGAGGACGGTGTGATGTTCGATTACCCGAGGACCGGCCTGCTCTTCAAGCGCAGGCTGTACGACCCGGCTGCGGATACCACCGGGGGCTATGACATCACCTATACCCCCTACTATCCGACCCTGCATGCCGGCACCGTCGACATCAACCCCGGGGGCACCTACATCACCCATTGGGAACAGGATCCGCCCAGTTTCGTCACCGTGTTCATCAACAACGACACCGTCAGATTGCTCACCAAGATCGACATCGACTTCAATATTTCGATCGGCCAGGCGGACCGGCTGGGCAATTATGTTACCGCCAGTCACCGCCTGGTCACCAACGTTTCCCTGGTACCCGGGATCAACCGGATTCCCGTGCCCATCCATAATTACAAAGGTGACATCGTCAGCGTCAAACTGGCGGGGCAGCGACCCTCGTTTGCCATCCTGCCGATCGAAGGCAATGGCGAAGACAGTAACAGCAGCAAATAGGCGGGTGCCATCACTTAGGTACTGACTCGGCTACCTCGGGAAAAGCCTATGAGAACGTACCCATACCGCCAGCCGTTCAGACCTACTGGATGGCTGAATGCGCCGTGTATCTGGATTTCGCCATGGAAAACGAAGACCCGCCGCACGGAATCGCCCGCGGTCTGACCAATTACGCAGACAGTGCATTTGCCCTCTATCTGC
This sequence comes from uncultured Sterolibacterium sp., assembly GCA_903832735.1. Lineage (GTDB taxonomy): Bacteria > Pseudomonadota > Gammaproteobacteria > Burkholderiales > Rhodocyclaceae > CAIYYX01. Next base: position 4,663 of record CAILCO010000046.1, on the reverse strand, counting down.
GCCGCTCCTTTGCCAAATCGCTAGGCTATTCGGCGGAACTGCTGGCGAAGCCAGTGATCGGCATCGCCTCGACTCCCTCGGGTTTCAACAACTGCCACCGCGCCATGCCTGAGCTGGTCGAGGCAGTCAAGCGCGGCGTGCTGGCTGCGGGAGCACTGCCGATCGACTTTCCCACCATCTCCCTGGGCGAGGTCTTCCTCAGTCCGACCAGCCTGATGTTTCGCAACCTGATGGCCATGGATGTCGAGGAGATGCTGCGTGCGCAGCCCATGGACGCCGTGGTGCTGATCGGCGGTTGCGACAAGACGGTGCCGGCTCAGTTGATGGGGGCGGCATCTGCCGACATTCCGGCGATACAACTGGTCACGGGGCCGATGATGACCGGCCGTCACCAGGGCGAACGGCTGGGCGCCTGCACCGACTGTCGGCGCTACTGGTCGAATTTCCGCGCCGGGAAGATCAGCGCCGCGGAAATCGATCTGGTCGAGGGTAGTCTGGCCACTACGGCAGGCACCTGCGCCGTCATGGGAACCGCCAGTACCATGGCGTGCATCGCCGAGGCGCTGGGCATGTCCCTGCCGGGCACGGCGGCCATTCCGGCGGTGCACGCGGATCGCCTGAGGGCGGCGGAAGCAAGCGGCGCAGCCGCGGTAAGAATGATCCGTCAGCCCCGGCCTTCTCAGGTCATGACGTCGAAATCGATCGAGAACGCCTTGCGCGTCCTGCTGGCGATTGGCGGATCGACCAACGCCATTATCCATTTGACGGCCATCGCCGGCCGGCTCGGGATCCCGGTGTCGCTGCAGCGTCTGAATGAACTGTCCGATACCACGCCGGTACTGGTGGATCTGAAACCGACCGGCGAATATTACATGGAGGATTTCCATGCCGCGGGCGGCATGGCGGCGGTGCTGCGCGAGTTGCGCCCGCTGCTGCATCTGGAGTGCATTTCGGTCACCGGAGAAACGCTGGAGGCGAGGCTGGACAGCGAGCGGAATAGCTACAGCGACCCCACGGTGATCCGGCCGGCGGCAGAGCCGATCGAGCTTTTGGGTGGACTGGTCGCGCTGTTCGGATCGCTGGCGCCGGGTGGCGCGATACTCAAGCGCTCGGCCGCGGACAGAACCCTGTTTGAGCGCGAGGGCCGGGCAGTGGTGTTCGATTCGCTCGAAGATCTGGCGCAGCGGATCGACTCTGAGGATCTGGATGTCAGCGCCGAGGATTTTCTGGTTCTGCAAAACGTCGGACCCACCAGCCGGTCCGGCATGCCGGAAGCGGGCTATTTGCCGATCCCGCTGAAACTTGCGAAAGCCGGGGTCAAGGACATGGTGCGCATTTCCGACGCACGCATGAGCGGCAGCGCATTCGGCACCATCGTTTTGCATGTGACCCCGGAAGCCAATCTGGGCGGTCCGCTCGGCCTGGTGAAGAATGGCGATCGGATACGACTCAGTGTCGAGCAGCGGCGTATCGATCTGCTGGTCGATGAAGTTGAACTGGACCGCCGCCGCGCCGCGAAAGCGCCTCTACCCGGAGCGCCTTCGCGGGGTTACGCGAAGCTCTATTCGGACCATGTCTTGCAGGCCGATCAGGGATGTGATTTCGATTTTCTGCGCGCCGATCCGCCGACTATCAGCGAGTAGATAGGCACCGGGCATTTTCGCTAGGGCAAGCTGCGGCTCAACGGTGGGCCTGCCCTAAAGAACATTTTCGGCCATTGGTCAGTCAGCGACCTGTGCTTTAGAGAACGACACTCAGCAGCCATCCGGCCGCACCGCACCCCAAGACGACCAACCAAGGCGGCAGTTTCCAGAACATCAGGGCAACGAAGGCCATCAGCGCCAGCCCGAAGTCTTCCGGCTTCTGCACTGCGCTGGTCCAGACTGGCTGATAGAGCGCAGCCAGCAACAAGCCAACGACTGCCGCGTTCACCCCAGCAAGAGCCGCTTGCGTATGCACGCTACGGCGCAGTTGCTCCCAAAATGGCAATGCGCCGAAGATCAACAGGAACGACGGCAGGAAGATGGCGATCAGGCAGATCGAGGCGCCGATCCAGCCATTAGGCGGCAGGTTCATCGACGCACCGAGAAAAGCCGAAAAAGTGAACAGCGGTCCCGGAACGGCCTGAGCCATGCCATAGCCGGCCAGGAAGGTTTCATTGCTCACCCAGCCACTCGGCACCACCGCGGCTTGCAGAAGCGGCAACACGACGTGGCCGCCGCCAAAGACCAACGATCCGGCGCGATAGAAAGCGTTGGCCATCGCCAATGTCTGGTTCGGCCAGGCTTCCACCAAAATGGGCAAACCGATCAGCAGAGCGAAAAATAGCCCCAGCAGCGCGATGCCGGTTCGGCGACTGATCGAGATTGGCAGTGGGTCATGGGCCAAGGCCTGCGCCGGCTTGAACAAGGTCAAGCCTACTATGGCGGCGGCAGCGATCACAGCAACTTGCCCCCACGAGGTCGGCCACAAGAGGATTACGCAGGTGGATACCGCTGCGATAGTCATACGCGCCGTGTCCGTACAAAGATTGCGGGCCATGCCCCACACCGCTTGGGCAACCACGGCGACAGCGACCACTTTCAAGCCATGCAGCAGGCCGGCAGGAAAAGCACTGCCCCACGTCGACAGGCCCAGCGCGAACAGACTCAGCACGATAGCAGAAGGCAGCGTGAATCCCGCCCATGCGGCCAGTGCGCCGGAGAACCCGGCCCGGGACAGCCCGAGCGCAATACCGACTTGGCTACTGGCAGGCCCGGGCAGGAACTGGCACAAGGCAACGAGATCAGCGTAGCTGTGTTCGCTGAGCCAGCGCCGACGCGTGACAAATTCGTCACGGAAGTAGCCCAAGTGCGCAATGGGGCCGCCAAATGAGGTCAAGCCCAAGCGTAAGAAGATCAGAAACACCAGCCACGCGCGATCAGGGGCGCCCTTCTTGATTGCACTTTTCGCCGGCGACATCCGCTGACCCCACTGACAAAGAAGAAGTAGGACGATACCGGAAATTCCTTAGCGATACGCGGTTGGTGTCCGTTGATAGCTTGAGCGGCCGCTTCCTGTTTGTGGCAGGCTCGTCTCCTCAGGGTCAGCGAGTAGATAGCCACCGGGCTCAGCGCTCGACGGCAATAATGTGTGCTTGGATCTTGCCGTCGACGGGACCAGGTCCGAACCGGTGAGCGATCGCCTCAGCCGCGACGTCTGTTGCTTCCCCAAGCAGCGACTTGTCGCGCGCTTCAATTTCGTTGCGGAGCAATGTCCCTTGGCAATAGGCGAGCGCGGGAACTCGAGGGGATGCCGCCGTGCTTCGTGCTGCAACGGTATGGACCTGGACTGAGGAGACAAAGCCACCGCCCTGTAGATCGTGCTCAACAACTGCCAGGTCGAAATATCCGTGCGGCGTACGAGCCATGAACCGAGGAGGATCCTCGGGAAAGAGCGATGCCAGTGCATTCGTCACCGTGTGCGCAAACTCGTTCTCCTCGAGTCGATCCCAAACGTTGAACAACAATACGCCTCCGTCCCTAAGCACTCTCCGCGCCTCCGAGAAGGCATTCGACTTGCTGGGGAAAAACATTACCCCGAACTGGCATACCACAGCGTCAAACTCCCCGTCGTCGAACGGTAGCTCCATGGCGTCGGCCTGACGCCATTCGACCGGGCGGCTGGTACCGATCGCGGCAGCCATATCCAGCATTGGACGATTCAGATCCGTGGCGACAATTGACACATCGTCCGGCAGCGCGGACGCCAGGCGGCGGGTTACGACACCCGTGCCTGCGGCAATTTCAAGCACGCGAGAAGGTTTTCGTGATGCCAGGCGAGTCGCGAGGTCGTCGGCGTATGGCTGAAAAATCAGCGGAACCATGAGCTCTTCATATAGCTTCGGGATCGATCCGGCAAAGATCCTATCGAAACCAGGGCTGCTCATTGCTGTCTCCATTACCGGTCCGTCATCACGGGGTTGGAGCAAGCGAATTCATCCAAGCAACGCCCATGGTTGCCAACCGACCCTGAAAGTGGATACCCATTCTGGGCAACACAGCGCACTGCTTACTTGATACGCTTCCAGACCACTTCGTTCGCGCCACTGCCGTCCGATGGCGCGTTGTTGGTATAGGTCAGTTGATCACCGGAAACCTTCAATGTCCGCTTGAATTTCGTGCCGTCCCAATTCGGGAATGTACTGGCCTCGATGTTGAACGTGATGGCTTTGCCATTTGCGTCCACCGTGTATTTGCCGAAATGCGCGATGCTGCCGCCAATGATTGCCTGGTTTTCTTCTGCGGTGCCTTTGCCTCGAGCCCCCGCTACGACTGTCGGCAGAGTCGCGCGTGCGAGCATAAGGGAATAGTGGCCGTCTCGACCCAAGATCAACTGACCGCGTGGATTGGCTCCAAACGGCGCGCTCGTGACAGCGGTATATGTGCCGGCGACGCTCTTGGCGTTTTGCGCAGCTGTGGTCCCGGCAGACAACGCGAGTGCTGCGAACAGCAGTAAAGCAGAAACTACGGGAAGCTTATTGTTGGCTCATTTAGCGAATAACGTGGCTGGCTCATCTAGCGAGCCTGTGGAAGTGGATACTGGTTACATAGCGCACGGGCGCTGGAGCCAGGAGATGCAAAATGAGGACGAGAGAATTGGCAAGGCTCATCGGGACATTGGG
>CAILCO010000045.1 GCA_903832735.1 uncultured Sterolibacterium sp. | reverse complement strand
TGCTCGACGGTCTTTGTCTTCATGCTGGTTTATCCTCACGAAATATTGCACAATCATCCCCTCGGAATAAGGAGACGGACGTGCAGAATAATTCGTGCCGCAGCATCAGGCGACTCCTCCGCGTAGCGGCTTCGTCCAACTATGCCAACAACACGTTAGAGGCTGCCGTCAACAAGGGTCAGTTGAGGAACATCGAACCCGTCGCCTTTTGGACGACGCCCGAAGGCAGCGTCGAGGAGATGGTCGAGGACACCGCTGTGGACGTTCTTTTCGAGCGGATAGGTTCTTGGGGCGTCAAATGGATGCTTCCCGAAGAAGCGGCCATCATGCGCGCATCTGGCTATAGGGTAGTTCCGGACGATTGAACTGCAGCGCTCCTGATCTGATCCGGTGATTGCTACCGGATGACTCGGGGAGAGTCAATGGCCGGTGTACTCAGGAAGCTGTCTGATGACATATGCATTATCCACTTCTGCTTCGTGCCCATAAGCGACACAGGATGAATGCATGCCCATGGGCCGGTTCTCATCGGTAAGCGGCCGTCTGAACGCATTTCTTCTTCCTTCGTCGAAGGTTGGCGATCAGGCCGGCAGCACCTCGGCCGACTTTCGTAACCACTCCAGCACGGTCGCATACATCACCTCCGGCTCCAGCGGCTTGCCGATGTGCGCATTCATGCCGGCCGCAATGCAGGCGGCGCGATCGTCCTCGAAGGCGTTGGCGGTCATCGCCAGGATCGGGATCATTGCCATGCCGGGCAATTGGCGGATGGCGCGGGTGGCGTCCAGGCCGTCCATCACCGGCATCTGCATGTCCATCAGGATCATGGCGTAGCCGCCGTCGCGGGCTTTCTCCACGGCTTCGCGGCCGTCATTCACCGCCTCGGGCGCAAGTCCGGCGGCTTCGAGCAGGATCAGCTCGATTTCCCGGCTCACCTCGTCGTCTTCGACCACCAGCACGCGAGCGCCGGCGAACTGCCGCGCCAGCACGTCGCGCGCCGGCTCAATCGGCAGGCTGCTGTCGACCGGCTGGCCGGCCGCCGCCCGCTTGATCCGCAGCGTGGCCCAGAAGGTGCTGCCGGCGCCTTCTTCGCTGACCACCCCCGCATCGCCGCCCATCAACAGCGCGATGCGTTTGCAGATGATGAGGCCGAGGCCGTTGCCGCCGTACTTGCGGTTCTTCGAGCCGTCGGCCTGGGTGAAGGCGCGGAACAGGCGGGCCTGCTGCTCGGCGCTGATGCCGATGCCATGATCGCTGACTTCGATCCTCAGCATGATGCTGTGGCTGTCTTCAACCACTGCGCTGGCACGCACGGTGATCGCGCCGCGTTCGGAGAACTTGATGGCGTTGCCGGTGAAATTGAGCAGGATCTGGCGCACGCGCATGGCATCGCCGCACAGCAGTTCGGGCAGGGCCGCGTCGATTTCGCTGGACAAGCGCAACCCCTTGGCCTGGGCCGGCGCCTCCTGCATCTGCAGCACCTCGTCGATGGCCTGCGCCAGAGAGAAGTTCTTCTCTTCCAGCGTCAGCCGCTCGGATTCGATCTGGGAGATGTCGAGGATGTCGTTGAGCACCGCCATCAGATGCTTCGCCGCGCCCTGGCTCTTGGTCAGCCAGTCGATTTGCTTGGGGTCTATGGCGCGGCGCAGCGCCAGATCGGTCATGCCCATGACGCCGTTCATCGGCGTGCGCAGTTCATGGCTCATGTTGGCGAGGAATATGCTCTTGGCGCGGTTGGCGGCCTCGGCGGCGTCTTTGGCCTGCGCCAGTTCAGCAGTGCGGGCGAAGACCAGTTGTTCAAGGTGCTCGCGGTGTTGCGCGAGTTCGGCTTCGAGCCGTTTGCGTTCGCTGATGTCGGTCAGGGCGATGCGCAGTTGCGGGTTGCCATCGACCATCTTGCGCTGGCAATCCAGCAGCGCCTGGAACACCGAGCCATCGCCGCGCTGCATGCTCACTTCCACACTGCCTTTGCCGTCCTGTTTCATCACGACCAGAAACAGCGTCAGCCAGCGATTCTGATCTTCGGCGATGACCTGCGCCGTGAAGCGGCGCTGCAGCAGATCCTTGCGCTCCATGCTGAGCAGCGTGGCGGCGGTGAGGTTGAGCTCCTCGATCATGCCGTTCGAGTTGAGCGTGAGATAGCCGACCGGGGCGAAGTCGTAGAGATCGACGTAGCGGTCACGCATGGCCTCCAGCTCGGTCTGCTTCTGGCGCAAGGCCTCGTTTTGCATCTCCAGTTCGACCTGATGCACTTGCAGTTCGTGCAGAACATCGTCGGATGCCGTCAGGATGCCGGCGCTCCCGGTGGTGGCGCTCACGGGGGCGGTCCTGTGTTCTCGGTCAATCTGCCGCTCGGCCTCCGCCCGCAGGCGTTGTTCCTTGTGTTTCTTGTCGTCGGACGGGCTCATGATGTTCCTTTCGCTTCGATCGCCACCATCGCCAGCAAAATCAATTCCGTATTCCCCAACGCCGTCACGATGCGCCGGGCATTCAACACCATGCGCCGCCGGCCGAGGCCGGGAAAGTTGTGCTCAACCACGTAGCCGTCCATTACCTGATTCTGCGGCAGGATGTTTTCCAGCAATTCACGCAGGGCGGGGATGTCCCACTGGCCGTTGCCCAGCTCGTAGACTTTGCGGCCCACGGTCTGGTCGGCCGCAACCTGGAAGTGCTCATAGAAGGAGCGGCTGGCGGAGATCACCTGCAAGCCGCCGTCAAGCACCAGCAGCGGCTCGATCACGGTGTTGACGATGCCTTCGGCCAGTTCCCGCGCCAGTTGCGTGCTCGCCTGCAGCGTCGTCGCCAGTTCTGCCGTGGCCCGCTGGGCAGCCTCGGTGGAAAGTTTGAACTCGGTCACCGGGGTGAAGGTCAGCACCACGCCCTCGATCACGTTGTCCATCGTGCGGTAGGGCTGGATGCGCGCCAGATACCAGGCGCCGTCCGTGGTTCGCACTTCGCGTTCGATGGGGATCAGGGTATCGAGCACGGATTGCAGGTCGGCCTGCAGCGCGTTTGCCAAATGCGCGCCGTCGAAATTGGAGGTGATGTCGCTCAAGGGGCGGCCGACGTCGCTGGCGATCAGGCGATACACCTTCACCGCCGCCGGCGTGTAGCGCCGGATCACCAGATGGTGGTCGAGGAACAGTGTGCCGGTGCCGATGCTGTCCAGCAGGTTCTTCATGTCGTTCTGGACGTTGGTCAGTTGCTCGATCTTGGCATTCAGTTCGGAATTGACCGTGATGGTTTCTTCATTCAGCGATTGCAGCTCTTCCTTGGACGTTTCCAGTTCTTCGTTGGAGGACTGGAGTTCTTCGTTGGTCGATTGCAATTCCTCGTTGGTGGATTTGAGCTCCTCGTTGGAGGCCTGCTGCTCTTCGCTGGTGGCTTGCAGGTTTTCCCGGGAATAGGCCAGCTCGCGTTCCAGTTCTTCGATGCGCGCGGCTTCGGCCGAGGCGGCGGCGCTGCGTTTGCCGCGTCCTGCGGGTGGGCGACCGGCAGCGGAAGCGGGTTTGCCGGCGGCGGGTTTGGCCGGGCCGGCCACGTCCTCAAAGCTGACCAGCAGCAGCGGCTCGCCACTCTTTTCCCGCGGCAAGGCCCGGACGCTGAAGCGCACCGTCGAGAAGCCGCCATTGGTTTTCACCGAGACTTCCCGATTCAGTGTCGGCTCCGCAGCCGCGGCAGCCGTATTGATGGCGACACGCAGGTCCCGCTGCAGGCCCTCGCGCGCCATCTCGACCACGTTGGCGCTCATCGGGCCGGGGGCCGGGCGCAGGTAGCGTCCCGTGTCGCCATGGACATACAGGATGTTGCCGCGACTGTCGGTAGTCACCGAGGCCGGTGCGTAGTTCTGCAGCAAGGCGTGCAAACTGAGCGCGGCGATGTTGCCGGCGCGGCTGACATTGACCTTGCCGGTCGCCACCGCCTGCGTGGTGTGACTCGTGCGCCCGGTCGTGTCGGCAGTCCAGGTCCAGTCGGTGTTGGCTTTGATGTGGGGCGCGCCGAGGGCGTGGTTGGCCCGGTAAAACTTCCATTTACGGTCGATCGCCGAGAACAGGTCGGGGCGGTTGGTGATGCTCTCCGAGGTGGACAGGAACAGCATCCCGTTGGGCCTCAAGGCATAGTGGAAGTTGGGGATCAGGCGGTTTTGCGCTTCCGTCTCCAGATAGATCATCAGGTTGCGGCAACTGAGCAGGTCGAGCTTGGTGAAGGGCGGGTCCTTGATCACGTTCTGCACGGCGAACACCACCCTGTCGCGGATGTCCTTCTTGACCTTGTAACCCGCGTCGTCTTTGGTGAAGAAGCGGCGCAGGCGTTCCGGCGTCACGTCCTGGGCGATATTCGGCGGATAGCGTCCGATCCGCGCCGTGGCAATGGCATCGTCGTCGAGGTCGGTGGCGTAGATCTGGATGTTGAGTTCCTGCTCGTTACGGGCACGGATCTCGTCCTGCAACTCCTGCAGGAGAATGGCGATCGAATAGGCTTCTTCGCCTGTGGCGCAGCCGGCTACCCAGACGCGAAAGTCGTAGCCGGCCGGCTTGCCCTTCAGCAGCGCCGGCAGGATGGTGTCCTTCAGCGCGACAAAGGCTTCGGGGTCGCGGAAGAAGCTGGTGACGTTGATCAGCAGTTCCTTGAACAGCAGCTGTGTTTCAGCGGGGTTCTCCCGGAGGTAACGTGCATACACCGCCTCGTCTTCGATGGCGTGCTGTGCCATGCGGCGCTGGATGCGGCGACCAATGGTGCTCTTCTTGTAGAGCGAGAAGTCGTGGCCGGTGGCGCTGCGCAGTTGCAGCAGGATCTGGTTGATGCCGCTTAAGGTCTTTTCGGGCGGGACGGGTGGCACGCGCTGGCGGTAGACGGACTGCCGGGTGACTTCCACCAGCATGGCCGGCATCTGTTCCACCGCCAGGATGTGGGTGGCGTAGCCGGCGTTGATGGCGCTGGTCGGCATGCCGTCGTACTTGGCGGTGGAGGGTTCCTGCACCATGCAGACACCGCCGCCGCCGAGGATGGCACGCAGGCCCAGGGTGCCGTCGGTAGAGGTTCCGGAAAGTATGATGCCGATGGCGCTTTCGGCCTGATCTTCGGCCAGGGAGCGCAGGAAGCCGTCGATCGGCATGCGCTGGCCGCGCACCAGTTCCGGCACCGAGAGTTGCAGCACGCCATTGAGGATCGCCATCTCGCGGTTGGGCGGGATGACATAGACGTGGTTGGGTTCGACCGCGATCTGATCGAGCGCCTCGACCACCGGCATGGCGGTGCTGCGTTGCAGGATTTCGGTGAGCATGCTGACATGACCGGGGTCGAGGTGCGGCACCAGGACGAAGGCCATGCCGCTGTCCATCGGGCAGGCGCGGAAGAAGACCTCGAAGGCTTCAAGCCCACCGGCCGAAGCGCCAATGCCCACGATGGGGAAGGCGGGGGCGGGGAGTGCCGACGCCTCGCTGGCTACAGGTGCTGCCGCTCCTGCCGCTTTACCCATTGCTGCGGGGGGGGGGGGGGGGGGCTGGCAAGCAGGTCGGGCTTCTGTGCCGGGCTTGCTGGCGCCTTGCCGTGGGCTTTTGTAGCGGGTTTTTTGGTGGCCATAAAAATCCCTTTGCTTCAGATGGGCATCTGTCTGGCATGGTACGCCGGTCAGGGGCTTCGAGGCAGCTTTTCTCAGCGGCTGTTGACCACCTCCAAGCGGCCGGTCAGATTGGGGTTTTGAGCTGCTGCCGACTGACTCTTCATGGCCGGGTCCAGTCTGACGTCTGAATAGGATTCTACCCATTGGAACGGCAGGTTGACTCTGATAGCGGCCTCTCAAAACCTCCTTGCTTCAGTGCCGCCAGTACTCGTTGACGCCGAGTTGCTGTCTATGGGGCGTTGGACTATTACAGTCCGCAGCAGGGAGCTTTGGGCGATTCGATCCAGTATTGTCTGAGAGGCCAAGTCCGGAATAGCCCAACACGGCAGTGGAAAACCATGGCTCGAACCTAACTCGTTCCAGTCGCGTCACTCACGCTCGGCTGTCGACGTCGTTTCCGCTTGGTCCGGACCAGCTACTCTCGGGGTGGTATCCGCAGAGCCACTTTCGTTAGTGGCAGCGCGCTGGCGAGGTACCACGCCGTCACTTGGTCTCAACTCCTGACCGGACTTGCTTGTATCCGTGCTGAATTTGTCCACGCTCGTGTCGCCACTCTCCTTGGGCGGCTCGCGATGACTGACGACGGGGAGGCGTTCGCCGGACGGCGCCTCGTTCCCGCTGCCGCTTTTACCTTTGCCTGAACCGCCGCTATGTCGTGCCAGATTTACGGCAACCCCGCTCGCGGCGCCAAGTGCTGCCGTTGCACCCGCGTGCGACTGCCGCCCGATGTGCTCGGCCGAGTCGGCGCCGAGGGACTCATGCCCGCCGCTCCACCAGCGCGACAACTGGTCGGGAATGATGTGGATGAGGGCAAACAACCGGTGCAGGATGGCAACCATCGTGACGCAGTAAACGCAGAACATGGCGATCTGGATCAGGATGCCGTTCGGGTCATCGAACGAGTTTGCGGCTGCGGCGTAGAACATCCTGTTCCACAAGTTGATGAGCGGCGTCGCGGCAGAAAGCGAAATTGAAAAGCCGAAGGTCATCAGGGCCGGGCGCAGCACGAGACCCAGGATGATTTCGTAGCCGCTGCTGCCGCGTCCGGCAATGCCTTCGCCGTCCATGTGCACGTGCATCAAGGCCCAGATCGGGGCGGCAATCATGCACTCGACAAACAGGATGAACCAACCGACCACGGCACTCATCCACAGCACGGCGGGCAGCACCGGCAGGTAGATGCCGTTGACTGCGCCGAAGCTGAACAGGGCGGTGCTGATGCCTGCGAGCACCAGACCGCCGGTTGTCGAAATGATGCCGAGTACCACCGCCAGCCCGAAGCCGACGACAGCAGCTTCCATCGCGGCGACTCCGAGGTGATGCAGATTGGTGATGGCGTCGCCCTGCGCGTTGCGGACGTTGGCAAAGGCCGAAGTGAAACCGCTGAACGACTGGCTGATGTAGCCCATCAGCAGTCCCGGACCGATTTCGCCAGAAACCAGTTTCGAGCCTGCGTCGAGCACACCGGAAACCGCGCCTTTCGTGCGATCCCAGAGCGACGGCCCCTTGAGGAAATCATTGGAGCCGCTGGACGCGGCGTCCGCGCGTGCCATCATGCTGGAGACATGGGCGGCGACGTCGGGAGACGCGCCGGACAGGTCCGGGGCGAGCGGTTTCGGTGCGGCGCCGACGCCAGCCGACACAGAATTTACCGATTGCAAGTGTGATGAGTAGTGCGCCCCCGCCATGATCCAGCCGCCGACGGAAGCACTTTGCGCCAGGTCCATCGAGCGGGCATTCGCTGTGGCGACCGCGAGGGTCGCGGCGGACGAGACGGCCTGCTCGTACTCCGCGACGGCAGCATTGATCTCCGCGTTTGTCGTTTTCTGGTCGCTGGACTGGCTCAGGTCCGCCACTTTTTCAGCGAGGGTCTGCATTCGTGCCGCCAGTTTTTTGAATGCCGGCTCATGGGCTTGCCCGACGCCCGCGGGATCGTTCGTCATGATGTCGTTTGTCGCGTAGCCGCCGCAGAATGCGGTGCCGACCTGTCCTGAACCGAGGGCGAAGTGTCCCGCCTCGACCTCGCTCATCGCGACGCGTCCGCCATCGTCGCCGCCGGTCGGGTCGCTGAGGGTCATGTAGTGGCGGTAGGCGAGGGCGCAAATATCCGAATTGAGGAGACCGAGCGCGAGCGCGCGGACGCCGGGGATATTGACAGGCTTGTATTCGGACGGCGCCGGCAGGTAGTCCTTGGCATAGCCCGACCACATGCCGGCAGCAATCGCGACACCCTGCTGGCCCAGCCAGGCGACGAGCATCTGGGCGGTGCAATAGCCTCCGCTCACCGGCACGATCAGCGCGAGCCCGACGGCGACCCGGATGGGCACCCAGAGGGTTAACCAGCGTCGGCCGAGGACTTCGCCGTCGTGGGCCGTCTGGGCAGTGCCGGCGAGGATGCCGTAGGCGGTCAGGATGCCGCCGACGAAGAGCAGGGCGGCGTTGAAGGAGCCGAACAGGCTGCCAATCGAACTGCCGCTGCCCGCACCGCCGACCGCTTCCCCGAAAATGGGTGCGAGCACCTCGGTAACGGTGGAATCACCCGAAGGCATCGCAAAGGGAGTTACGCCCGCCGCGAAAGCGACGTTGGTGAACCCTGGCACAACAGCCCTGGGTTGCCCTTCGGGCAACTACGGGCTCTAGCACCTGCTGCGCTGGCACAACAGCCCTGGGTTGCCCTTCGGGCAACTACGGGCTCTAGCACCTGCTGCGCTGGCACAACAGCCCTGGGTTGCCCTTCGGGCAACTACGGGCTCTAGCTGCGGAAGCCGGTCATGGGCTCCGGTGGGCCGGCGCGACCCGGTTGCGACCGCCCTGTTTGGCGTCATTAAGGGCCTCGTCGGCGAACCTGATGAACTGGTCCGGGTCGCGCACCGTCGCCCTTTTTTCGGCGATGCCGATGCTCGCCGTCAGTTGCAGGGAAGTTTCCGCCGCCGTCATCGTCTGATTCTGTATCGCCGAACGGATGCGCTCGGCCAGGTGCTGCGCGCCCTGGAGTTCGGTATCCGGCAGGATGATCAGGAATTCCTCGCCGCCGATGCGGCAGGCCACGTCGGGCGCGCGCGAATAGCCGCGCAAAATTTCGGCGAACTGCCGCAGTACGGCATCGCCAACGTCGCGGCCGTAGTTGTCGTTGATCGCCTTGAAATGGTCGATGTCCAGCAGCAACAGCGACAACGAGCGGTGGCTGCGTTCGGCCTCGGCCATTTCCTGCGCCAGCCGTGCCATGGCATGGCGGCGGTTGTAGAGTCCGGTCAGGACATCGGTCAGGGCGCTGTCCTGGGCGTGCTGATTGACGATGGACAGTTCCAGCAAACGCCGCCGCAACTCATTGTGCTCCTGCCGCTGTTGCTGCAGTTCGCCGATGATGCGCATGGCCGCCTTCAGCCGCGCCTGAAGCAGCTTGCCTTCAACCGGCTTGGAGAGAACCTCGTCGGCGCCGAAGGCGAGGGCTTCGGCCAGGGTGTCCTCATCATCGATGATGGTGATGGCGATGATGTAGATGGAACGGCCAAGCTCCGTTTGGCGCAGGCTCTTGATCAGTTGCAGTCCGTCCATGCGCGGCATGAGCAGGTCGGTGATGACCAGTTGCGGTTGATGCTGCAGGGCTTGCGCCAGACCCTCATCGCCATGGCGAGCCAGATGCACGTTGTGGCCTTCGGCGGCGAGGAGCTTTTTCAGGAGCAGACAGACGGTCGGGTCGTCGTCGACGACGAGAATGGTGATGCCTTCGGGCACTTCTGCAGTGGCTTCGGCACTGTCTTCGCCGGCGACATCGAGCGGGGAAAACGACGCCACCACGGGAGCGGATATTTCCAGCAATGCGCTCCATTCGTTCCATTCTCGGAGCATCTGGTTGCTCAAGGTCAGGAGGGTCTCGTCCGCGATGCCGAGTCCTAGTGCCTGAGCCTGGAGCTTGACGAATTCCTTCTTGCGTCCGGACTGCGGCATGAAACAGAGGCCTGCCATTTGCGCCGCCAGATGCAGGCACGCGACCAGCCCGGCACTGCGCGAACCCGCCTTGAAGTCGGACTGGGCCGGCGTTTCATGAAACAGCACGGTATCGCAAAAGAGCCTGGGCAGGCCCCAGTCCTGCATCATGGTGGCGGCGACTTCAAGATGGCTGTAGCCGAAGGATTCCATTTCCAGGGCCGGCAACTCGAATGCGAACTGACCACCCGCCCGCGTCAGGAGTTCGCCATAGCGCTTGGGGTGGAGCGCCGCCAGGGCCAGTCGGCCGATATTGGCCAGCAAGCCGACCGTGAACAGTTCGGCGGGTGGGGCTGCCCGCGTCGCCGCGCCGATCAGTTGCATCGCCACGCCGGTCGCCGTCGAACGCGACCAGAACTGTTCATAGTCGAAGCCCCGGCACTGGCCTTGGAGATTGCCGGAGACCAGGGAAAACGCCAGTACCATCTGCCGCACCGACTGGATGCCGATCGCCATCAGGACGTCGGAAGTCAACGCCACGGCAGGCCGCGGCCGGCCAAGAGCGGCGGAATTGGCCATCTTGAGCAGGCGCCCGACCATCGCCGGATCGACCTGCACCGCCTGGATGATCTCCGGCAGCGTGACGCTGTCGCGCTGGCACAGTTCCATCACCTTGAGGGCCGAACCCTTGGGCGAGGGCAGGTTGCCGCTGGCTTTGAGTTCGACGAACTGAGCTGGGCTTAGGAGACGTGGCATGGCTTACGCTATTAAGCGCACCTGGTATTGATTGATAAAATCACTGCTGCGGAGGAGTTCCTGATCGATACGGCCGGCGAGTTGTTCGATTTCGGCCCAGTCGCCGGCAGGGGCGCTACTTTCCAGTTTCCGGGCGAGCTCCGCCAGCGGCAATGCGCCGACATTGGAAGCCGAGCCGCGCAGTTCGTGGGCGAGACTCTGCAAGTTGCGGCTGCGCTCGCGCACCTCTCGCTGCAGGCGTTCGGAGAGCGGCGCGAGGGACTGCTGAAAGAGTGTCAGCAGTTCATCGATCACGGCCAGGTCGTCGCCAAACAAATCGCTCAGGCGTTGCAAATCGATCGCCGGCGGATCCGCTTCCGCTACTGCGCTCTGCCCTGTCATGGCGGGGAGCGGCATGGGCTGCGCAAGCGGCGCCGGTTCAGGCAGCCAGGTGGCCAGCAGCGCCTTCAGCCGGGCGGCGTCGACCGGCTTGGCAAGGTAATCGTCCATGCCGGCGGCCAGGCAGCGTTCGCGGTCTCCTTGAAAAGCGTTGGCAGTCATGGCGACGATAGGCACATGGCGGCGCGAATTCATCTCGGCGCGGCGGATCGCGGCGGTGGCCTCGAAACCATCCATCTCCGGCATCTGGCAATCCATCAGCACCAGCGCGTAATCGCCGCGGGCTACCGCGGCCACTGCCAGTGCGCCGTTATCGACGACGTCTACGGCGTAGCCCAGCTTGGACAGGACATGCACCGCGACCCGTTGATTGATCGGATTGTCCTCGGCCAGGAGCAGTTGCCGCCTGGCGGCGACCTGGTGAGCCTGCTCGCGGCCGACCGGGTCGGACGAGCCGTTAGCCGGGGCATCAGGCATCAGGCGCAGCGCCTTCAGCAGCTGATCGAACAGCGTCGATTGCTTCATCGGCTGGTGCATCACCATGACCCCCAGCGCAGCAAGCTCCAGACTCAGCTGCCGGTCGGGCTTGGCCAGGCAACAGATCAGGGATCGTCTGTGCTGCGCCGGCAGGTCCGCCACGACCTCGCGGAGAGGGGGGCCGGAGAGGGATTCTGCGAGCAGCAGCAGATCCGGGGAAGCTCCTGCACGGGCCATATCCGCCAGCCGCTGAGACAGTCCGGTGAAACTATCCACGGCTTCGACGTGCATCTGCCATGATTCGAAATAGCTGCGCCAGAGGGTCCGGCCGCCCGCGCTGTCGTCGGCCACGAGCACGCGCTTGCCGCGCAAGGGCGCCTCGGGCGGCATGTGCGCGGCAATCCTGGTATCGACCTCCAGGGGAATCCGCACCCAGAAGCTTGACCCTTCACCGGGTACGCTATCGGCCCCGATTTCGCCGCCCATCGCATGGACCAGGCGTTTGCATATGGAAAGCCCCAGACCGGTGCCGCCATACTTGCGTGTGGTCGAACTGTCGGCCTGGGAAAAGGGCTGAAAGAGATGGGCTCTGGCCGCTTCGCTCAAGCCGATGCCACTGTCCTTCACGGCGATCCTGACCATCTGGCGGCGCGGGCCGGCTTCGCCCGGCGCGCTGGAATCCAGCGAGGCGCTTGCCAATACTTCGCCGCTACTGGTGAACTTGATGGCATTCGAGAGGAAGTTGAGCAGGATCTGGCGGATCCGCGTCGGGTCGCCGATCAGTTGATCCGAAAGCGCCGGGGAGATGAAGCTGGCCAGTGTCAACGACTTCTCATTGGCTTTGGCCGCAAGCAGATCGATGCTGCTCTCGACCACCTGACGCAGGGAAAATTCGGTGTGTTCGAGCAACAGCCGTCCCGCCTCGATCTTCGAGAAATCGAGAATGTCGTTGATGATCGCCAGCAGGGCATCGGCCGACATCTTGATGATGCGGGCGAATTCGGTCTGCTCGTTGTCCAGTGCCGTATCGAGCAGCAGATCGGTCATGCCGATGACGCCATTCAAGGGGGTGCGAATCTCGTGGCTCATGGTGGATAGGAAGTCGGCCTTGAGTCGCGTTGCCTCCTCGGCGGTGTTCTTGGCTTCCAGCAGGCGTTTCTGCAGCAATCGCTCCTCGCGCATGTCGGAAAATACCGCGACCGAGCCTTGGCGCTCGCCATCCATGACCAGCGGCGCGCCGGTCATGGCCACCGGAAAGGCTGTGCCGTTCTTGTGGTAGAACACTTCGTCGTGGGAGCAATAGCTGTGGTTGTCGCGCAGCGCCAGATCGACGGGACATTGTTCGGCGGGGAGGACTCGTCCATCCGCGCTATGGTGATGAATGATGTCGTGCAATTCCCTGCCCGCCAGTTCCTCGAAGCGCCAGCCGATCAGCCGCTGGGCCTCGGCATTGAGGTAGGAGAGCCGGCCCTGCGCGTCGAGTGTATAGACGCCTTCGCCGAGGTTGTCGAGGACCGTGCGCAGCCATATCTCCCGTTGCCTTGCCGCCTTCTCGAGCATCTTCTGCACGGTGATTTCGGTCCTGATCGCGACATACTCCTCGGGCTTGCCGCGATCGTTCTGGAATGGCGTGATGGTGGCATTCACCCAGTAATGTCCCCCGGCCTTGTTGCGGTTGCAGACCTCGCCGTGCCAGGTGCGTCCCTGGGTGATGGTGCGCCACATCTCGGCGTATAGCTCTGGCGGGTGTTCGCCGGATTTGAGCAAGCGGTGATTTTGCCCGAGGAGTTCATCCCGGGCGTAGCCGCTGATTTCGCAGAAGCGGTCATTGGCGAAGGTGATGCGGCCGGTCACATCGGTGATGCTGACGATGGCGTGCTGGTCAAGGGTATGTTGCAGCCGTAGTGCCCGGCGCGCGACGCGCAGATTGCGCTGCCGGTAATGCAGCATCAGCGGCAGGGTGATGCTGAAGAGCAGCAGCGAGAGCAGGCTGGCATTCAGCAGCGCTCCGGTCAGGTTGCCGGCATCCGCCGGCAGGAACTGCGGCAGCACCAGCATGAGCGCCAGTTCGCCGAAGTAGGCCACGCCCAGCGTGACTGCGAGCAGCACGAAGAGCAGGCGCAAGGATTTCTTGCCTGAGAGACGTTCATCTGCGGAAGGGTCTAGAGTCATGGCACCATTTTGATCAGCGTCCCCGGCGCATTATAGTCGCGCCGCCGGATGCCAGTGCGCTGCCGCCCGCCTGCCCGGCAGCCTGCTCAGCGGCTACTCGATGACCTCAAGGACAGCGTCGGGATCGGTTCGAGCGCGATCTCGTGGAGGAGACCATCGCCGAACAGACTTTGGTCATCCGCCAACTGGAACACTACAGCGCCATGGAGCAGGCCGCTATTTGTTCGGCAGCGAGCGCAGGTAGGCGATCAGCGCATCAAGGTCGAGTTCGCTGATCCTGGCATAGTAGGCCACGCCCATCGGCGGCTTCAGCTTCGATCCGTCGGGGCGGATGCCGGTGGTGATGACCTTCTTCAAGTCGCCATCGGAATAAGCCGCCAGACCGGTCGGTGTGATGTTGGGCGCGATGCTCCTGCCCCACGGACCGTTGAAGCCCATGCCGCCCGCGCCCAGATTGGTCCGGAAGTCCGGCGCGCCGTTGGCGCCGGGCGAGGAATGACATTCAATGCAGTGACCGGCCGGTCCGGCGAGATAGGCGCCGTAAGCCAGCTTGTCGTTGCGCGCTGTCTCGGCGACGCTGCCTACCGGCGGGCCGTAAGACGGCGGCAACGGCATCCGGTACTGCGATTTCGGCACGATGTTGTGCACCGGCGTGGCTGCCCGCAGATAGGCGACGATTGCCGCTACGTCACGGTCCGAGATGCCGCGGTAAAGGCTGATCGGCATCGGCGGGCCGATCAGCGAGCCGTCGGGCCGGCGGCCCTCGCGGATCGCCGTGATCAACTGCGCGTCGGTCCAACGGCCGATACCGGTTTCATTGTCCGGCGTGATGTTCGCCGCGTAGGCGGTGAAAGGCTGCTCATCGAACTTGGTGCCGCCCGCCAGTTCCTTGCCCGCGAGCGGCCCATTCGGAGCCATCGGGGTGTGGCAGTTGCCGCAGGCGGCGATCGAACTCATCAGGTACTGCCCGCGCTCCAAAGGCGTTTCCGCCAGGGCCTGGGCTGTCGCGAGGAGCGCCACTTGCGCCAGCAATAGTAACCTCGGTAACTTCGGCAACCTCGCCAACCTGCAGCCCGAAACTCGTTGCATATTTCCTCTCCCGTGCGCTGACCGAAGCGTCGAAGAGGACCATCTTAATGAAAAATGTTTACCTGTCAATATTCAAAGGTTGATCGATGTCCGGCGCTGCCACATCAGGCCTGCAAGCCGGCGGTCAGATGCGGCGAGATCAGCTGGAGCAATTGCGAAAACACTTTCGGGTTGCCGGCGATGACGTTGCCGGTAGCGAGGTAGTCGGACTCGCCGGCGAGATCGCCGACCAGGCCTCCGGCCTCGGAAATCAGCAGCGCGCCGGCCGCCATGTCCCAGGGCGAGAGGCCGAATTCCCAGAAGCCGTCGAGCCGGCCGGCCGCGACATAGGCCAGGTCGAGCGCAGCCGCACCGGGGCGGCGCAGCCCGGCGGTCTTCTGCGTCAGTTCCTTGAAGATCGCCAGGTAGGCGTCGATATGCGTGAACGAACGATACGGGAAGCCGGTGCCGATCAGCGAGTCGGCCAGCTTGGCGCGCTTCGAGACGCGGATGCGCTTCTCATTGACGAAGGCGCCGGCGCCCTTGCTGGCGGTGAATAGCTCGTTGCGGTTGGTGTCGTAGACGACGGCATGGCTGGCGACGCCCTTGTGCGCCACGGCGATGGATATCGCATATTGCGGGAAGCCGTGGATGAAATTGGTGGTGCCGTCGAGCGGGTCGATGATCCACTGATACTCGCTCTCCGGGCCGGAGCTGCCCGACTCTTCTGCTAGAATCGCGTGGGTCGGATAGGTTTCGCGCAGCATCTCGATAATCGCCGCTTCGGCGGCGCGGTCGACCTCGGTGACGTAGTCGCTTTGCTGCTTGGCGCTGACCGTCAACTGGCTGATGTCGAGGCTGGCACGACTGATGATGTGGCCGGCGCGGCGAGCGGCCTTGACGGCGATGGTGAGCATGGGATGCATGGGGGGCGGTTCCGGTGATGGTCAGCTTGCGGGTGCCGTGGGTGACTCAGTGTGAACCCAGCGGGCCCGTTCGGCGAATCCGGAATTCTAATATGAACAGCCTATCCTCGCTCACTCGCACGCTCAATCGCCCCCTCGCGGGCCCGCTCGACCGCATCCGCATCGTGCTCTCGCACACCAGCCACCCGGGCAACATCGGCGCCGCCGCACGGGCGATGAAAACGATGGGCCTGACCCGTCTGTATCTGGTCAATCCGAAGTTCTTCCCCGATCCTGAAGCCGATGCGCGCGCTTCGGGCGCATCCGACATCCTGGCCCAGGCGGTGATCTGCCGGACCCTGGAGGAGGCGCTGGGCAGCACCGTGCTGGCGGCGGGCATGAGCGCCCGCCGGCGCGATCTCGGCCTGCCCTTTCGCTGGGCGCGCGAGGGGGCCGCCGAACTGGTCAGGGGAGAGTCGCGGGGAGAGGTGGCGCTGGTCTTCGGCAACGAGAGTTCCGGGCTGTCCAACGAGGAACTTTCGCTGTGCCAGCTGCCGATCATGATTCCGGCCAATCCTGGTTACTCGTCGCTGAATCTCGGCGCCGCGGTGCAACTGATGTGTTATGAGCTGCGCCTGGCGGCGGCGGCCCCTGGATCGGCGCCGGCCTCCGAGTTGCCGCTGGCCTCGGCGGAGGAGATCGAGGGTTTCTACGGCCACCTGGAAAAAAGCGCGTTGGCCAGCGGCTTTCTCGATCCGGCCCAGCCCAAGCGTCTGATGCTGCGCTTTCGCCGCCTGTTCGCGCGCACCGGCCTGGAGCGCGAGGAGGTGAGCATCCTGCGCGGTTTGCTGGCGAGTTTCGAGAAACAGAAAATCCGCAGGAAAAGCTGAGACGATGTTGGCCATGGCCGGCCATGGTTGACCGTGGCGCAGGGGTATTTTATATTTTAGTGAATTCTTATTTTCCAGGGACTAAGTTTTGAATTATTCACAGCCGATTGTTTCGAAGCGCCGGTTTCAGGGGGATAAACAAGGGGTGACTGTCCCCTTGTTGGTACTCTCCTGTTTTTCCGGCCATCGAAGAAATAATGCCGTTCAGTTCCGGCTCCGGCCGGCTTAGGAGCAGCAGATGTTGACCCGTCTGCGTGAAGACATCGGTTGCGTCTTCGAGCGCGATCCCGCCGCCCGTTCCGCCTGGGAGGTTCTGACCTGCTATCCCGGCTTTCACGCCTTGCAGTGCCATCGTCTCGCGCACTGGCTTTGGGGCCACCGCTTGCGCTGGCTGGCGCGCTGGGTTTCCCACTGGGGTCGCTGGCTGACCGGCGTGGAGATTCATCCCGGCGCGACCATCGGGCGGCGAGTGTTCATCGACCACGGCATGGGCGTGGTGATCGGCGAGACCGCAGTGATCGGCGACGAGTGCACGCTCTATCATGGCGTGACGCTCGGCGGCACTTCCTGGAACAAGGGCCGGCGCCACCCCACCCTGCAGCGCGGCGTGGTGATCGGCGCAGGCGCCAAGGTGCTGGGCCCGATCCTCATCGGCGAGGGCGCGAAGATCGGCTCCAACGCCGTGGTGGTGAAGGACGTACCGCCCAGGGCGACGGCCGTGGGGATACCGGCGCGGATCATCTTGGGCGAGCGCGACCAGGTCCGCGAAGCCAAGGCGGAGAAAATGGGCTTCTCCGCCTATGCCGTGTCGCGCGCCGAGGACGATCCGGTGTCGCAGGCCATCCATGGTCTGCTCGACCATGCGGTGAAGACCGACCGCCGCGTCGAACAACTGCTTGCGCTGATGGAGCGCGCCGGCGTCTCGGTGGCGGACGAGGCCGCCACCGCGGACAAGTTCGACCCGAACTATCTGGGCAAAATAGTTGACTGATTTTGTCGGAAATCGTATAGTTGAGCGGAATCATCAGGTATTGGCTGCTCCATGGCAGTTCTATCTCTGGTGACCCGCTGCACTTACCTGACCGAAATCCTCTCTCGACGAGGCAAAACATGAAACTGACGACCAAAGGCCGCTTTGCGGTCACCGCGATGATCGATCTGGCGCTGCGTCACGAAGGCGGGCCGGTAACCCTGGCCGGGATCAGCGAACGCCAGAAAATTTCGCTCTCCTATCTTGAGCAACTGTTCGGCAAGCTGCGCCGCCACCAGTTGGTCGCCAGTGTCCGCGGGCCCGGCGGCGGCTATTGCCTGGCCAAGAGGCTGACCGAGATTTCGGTGGCCGACATCATCAGCGCCGTCGATGAACCGCTCGATGCCACTCTCTGCGGCGGCATGGGCAGTTGCAACGAGGAGGAGCAGGTGTGCATGACGCACCAGCTCTGGACCACGCTGACCAAACACATGTTCGACTATCTCGATTCGGTCAGCCTCGCCGATCTGGTCGAAGCGCAGCGGGCCAAGCCGGCCAGCGGCGCGGCCAATGACTGGCGCGTGATCGACCACGAGACGCGTCGTCCGCGCCGTGCCATCGCCCTGGTGCCGGCCTGATTCCATGTTCGCCCCGGTCTATCTCGACCACAACGCCACCACGCCGCTAGCACCGCGCGTGCTCGAGGCGATGCTGCCCTTTTTCTCGCGCAGCTACGGCAACGCCTCCAGTCGCCACGAGTATGGCCGGGCGGCGCGGATGGCGATCGACGAGGCACGCGGCCGGGTTGCAGCGGCGCTGGGCGCCCATCCGACCGAGGTGGTGTTCACCAGCGGCGGCACCGAGGCCAACAACCTGTTTTTGAAGGGCGCCGCCGCGGCGCGCAAGCCCGGCCTGCTCGCCTTCTCCGCGGTCGAACATCCCAGCGTGCGCGAGCCGGCCAGGGATCTGGCAAGACAGGGCTGGCGGATCGCCGAGATCGCCGTCGATGATCAAGGGCGCGTCGATGGCCAAGCCTACGCCGCGGTTCTGGCGGAACGGCCGGCGATCGTTTCGGTGATGCTCGCGAACAACGAGACCGGCGTGCTCCAGGATATCCCGGCGCTGGCCGAGCGTTCCAGGCTCGCGAGCCAGGGCGCCTGGTTTCACAGCGACGCGGTGCAGGCGCTGGGCAAGGTGGCGGTGGACTTCCGCACCTTGAACGCCGCCGGCGTCCATGCGCTCAGCGTCTCGGCGCACAAGATCAACGGACCCAAGGGCGCCGGCGCGCTGGTGCTAGACAAGCGTGTCGACGTGTCGGCGTTGCTTGCCGGCGGCGGCCAGGAGCGCGGCCTGCGCTCCGGAACCGAGAATGTCGCCGCGATCGTCGGCTTCGGCCTGGCCTGCGAGATCGCCGTGGCGAGGCTGCTGGAGGACGCGGCGCATCTCGCGGTCTGTCGCGAACAACTGGAGCGCGGCCTGCACCAGCAGGGCGCGACGATCTTCGGCCTGGCTGCGCCGCGCCTGGCCAACACGACTTTTTTCAGTATGCCCGGAATCGATGGCGAGACCCTGGTGACCCGCCTCGACCGCGCCGGCTTTGCCGTGGCCAGCGGCTCGGCCTGCTCCTCGGCCGCACCCCTGCCTTCGCACGTGCTGCGGGCGATGGGCGTAGCAGCAGAGCAGGCCGGCGGCGCCGTGCGCGTCAGCCTAAGCGCCGATAATAACGAACAACAGGTGGCGGATTTTCTCGCCGCGCTGGCCGACACCACTTTCCAACTGCGGCGCCTCACGGCGCTGGCGAGTTGAACCATTGATCCGAATTTCGCAAGGAGGTTTTACCGTGCTCAAGTTTCCGATCTACCTCGACTATTCCGCGACGACGCCCGTCGATCCGCGCGTCGCGGCGAAAATGATTCCCTATTTGACCGAGAAATTCGGCAATCCGGCGAGCCGTTCCCATGCCTACGGCTGGGAGGCCGAAGCGGCGGTCGAGGAGGCGCGGGCGGAGGTCGCCGCACTGCTCAATGCCGACGCCAAGGACATCATCTGGACTTCCGGCGCCACCGAATCGAACAACCTCGCGATCAAGGGCGCTGCGCACTTCTATTCGGGCAAGGGTAAGCATCTGGTGACCGTGACCACCGAGCACAAGGCGGTGCTCGACACCATGCGCGAACTCGAGCGTCAGGGTTTCTCGGTGACTTATCTCGAGCCTCAGGAGAACGGCCTGATCACCCTCGATCAGTTCAAGGCGGCGCTGCGTCCGGACAGCATCCTGGCCTCGGTGATGGCGGTCAACAACGAGATCGGCGTGATCCAGCCGATCGCCGAACTGGGCGAGATCTGCCGCGAGCGCGGGGTCATCTTCCATGTCGATGCCGTCCAGGCCGCGGGCAAGATGCCGCTCGATCTCGCAGTATTGAAGGTCGACTTGATGTCGGTCACTGCCCATAAAGTCTATGGCCCGAAGGGCATCGGCGCGCTGTATGTCCGCAGGAAGCCGCGCATCCGCCTGGAGGCGCAGATGCATGGCGGCGGCCACGAACGCGGCCTGCGGTCGGGAACCCTGCCCACGCATCAGATCGTCGGCATGGGCGAGGCGTTCCGCATCGCCCGCGAGGAGATGGCGCTGGAAAATGCGCGCATCGGCCGCTTGCGCGACCGGCTGATGAAGGGCCTCAGCGAGATCGAGGAAACCTATGTCAATGGCGACCTGAAACAGCGCGTGCCGCACAACCTCAACATCAGCTTCAACTTCGTCGAGGGCGAGTCGCTGATCATGGCGATCAAGGACGTCGCCGTCTCCTCCGGTTCGGCCTGCACCTCCGCCAGCCTGGAGCCGTCCTATGTGCTGCGCGCCCTGGGCCGTTCCGACGAACTGGCGCACAGCTCGATCCGCTTTACCCTCGGCCGTTTCACCACGGAAGAGGAAATCGACTACACGGTCAAACTATTGCATGCGAAAATCGCCAAGTTGCGCGAGCTCTCGCCGTTGTGGGAAATGTTTCAGGACGGGGTTGATCTCAACACCGTCCAGTGGGCCGCGCATTGAATCGCGCAATCACAGGAGTCTGAAAATGGCATACAGCGAAAAAGTACTGGATCATTACGAAAATCCGCGCAATGTCGGCGTCTTTGCCAAGGACGACGACGATGTCGGCACCGGCATGGTCGGCGCCCCCGCCTGCGGCGACGTGATGAAGTTGCAGATCAAGGTCGGCAAGGACGGCATCATCGAGGACGCCAAGTTCAAGACCTACGGCTGCGGTTCCGCGATCGCCTCGAGTTCGCTGGTTACCGAGTGGGTCAAGGGCAAGACCCTGGACCAGGCGCTCGATATCAAGAACACCCACATCGCCGAAGAACTGGCCCTGCCGCCGGTGAAGATCCACTGCTCGATCCTGGCCGAGGATGCGATCAAGGCGGCGGTGGCCGATTACAAGAACAAGCACGAGGCGTGAGCGGCATGATTACCATCACCGAAAAGGCCGCGCGGCATGTGGCCAACTTTCTCGCCAAGCGCGGTCGCGGCATCGGTCTGCGTTTCGGCGTGCGGACCTCCGGCTGTTCGGGCATGGCCTACAAGCTTGAGTTCGTCGATGCCGCCAATCCCGAGGATCACATCTTCGAGAGCCACGGCGTCAGGGTGCTGGTGGATCCGAAGAGCCTGCCTTACATCGACGGCACCGAACTCGACTTCGTGCGCGAGGGGCTGAACGAGGGCTTCAAGTTCAACAACCCGAATATCAAGGATCAATGCGGCTGCGGCGAGAGCTTCAACGTACAGTAATGCCGGCAATGAATTTCGCACAAGATCATTTCGCCCTGCTCGATCTGCCGAGAAGCTACCGCGTAGACCTCGCGGAGTTGGACAGGCGCTACCGCGAGGTGCAGGCTAAGGTCCATCCCGACCGCCATGCCCATCTCGGTCGTTCCGGCGATGGTGAGCGGCGCCTGGCGATGCAATGGTCCACCCGGATCAACGAGGCCTACCAGACCTTGCGCCGTCCGATCTCCCGCGCCAGGTACCTGCTTGAGCTGGACGGCATCGATGTCGATGGCGAGCGGACGATGTCGTCGGAGTTCCTGATCCGCCAGATGGAGTGGCGGGAAGCGGTGGCCGAGGCGCGCGCAGCCCTGGCAGGTGACGAACTGGAGCACCTGCATTTGCGCCTGAAGGGCGAGATGGCGCCGCAGTATCAGAAGCTGCAGCAACTGTTCGAACAATCGCCCCCGGCCGGCGCCGCGGACCTGCTGCGCGAGTTGATGTTTCAGGAAAAACTGCTGGCAGAAATCGACGACGCTTTGAGTGCCGTCGAAGCCTAATTTAGAAAGACCCCATGGCTTTACTCCAGATCTCAGAACCCGGCGAATCGACGGCGCCGCACCAGCATCGCCTGGCCGTCGGCATCGATCTGGGCACCACCAACTCCCTGGTCGCGACGGTGAGAAGCGGCATGGCGGTGGTCCTCTCCGACGAACTGGGCCGGCCGCTCCTGCCCTCTATCGTGAGCTACGGCCGGGAGTCCGGGGGGGGAGGGGAATTCATCGAGGTCGGCTACGAAGCGCAGGCGAAGCAAAGCATCGATCCGAAAAACACCATCGTTTCGGTCAAGCGTTTCATGGGCCGCGGCCTCCGGGACATCGCCCATATCGAGACCATGCCTTACGACTTCGTGGCCCCGGACGGCGGTGTCAAGGCTGGGGCCGCGGAGGGCATGGTCAAACTGCGCACCGCGGCCGGCGTCAAGAGCCCGGTCGAGATCTCCGCGGAAATCCTCAAGGTGTTGCATCGCCGCGCCGAAGCCGCGCTCGGCGGTTCGCTATCCGGCGCCGTGATCACCGTGCCGGCTTATTTCGACGATGCTCAGCGCAACGCCACCAAGGATGCCGCGCGTCTGGCCGGCCTGAATGTGCTGCGCCTGTTGAACGAGCCGACTGCGGCGGCGATCGCCTACGGCCTGGACAACGGCGCCGAAGGCCTCTATGCGGTCTATGACCTGGGCGGCGGCACCTTCGACATCTCCATCCTGAAACTCTCCCGGGGCATCTTCGAGGTGCTGGCTACGGGCGGCGATTCGGCCCTGGGCGGCGACGACTTCGATCAGCGGGTGTTCTGCTGGATCATCGAGAAGGCGGGGCTCGCGCCGCTCTCGGCCTCCGATGCGCGGATGCTCCTGACCCGTGCCCGCGAGGCCAAGGAATATCTCACTCTCCATGGCGAGGCGCCGATCACGGTGCGTCTTGGCAGCGGCGAGTATGTCGATGTCAAGTTGTCCACGGCCGTGTTCAGCGAAATCACCCGCACCCTGGTGCAGAAAACGCTGTCGGCGACGAAGCGGGCGCTGCGCGACGCTGGCCTTGCCGCCGCCGACGTCAAGGGCGTGGTGATGGTCGGCGGTTCGACGCGCATGCCGCAGATCCAGCACGCCGTCGGCGAACTGTTCGGCCAGGAGCCCTTGAACAACCTCGACCCGGACAAGGTGGTGGCGCTAGGCGCAGCGATCCAGGCCAATCTCCTGGCCGGCAACCGCGCTCCCGGCGAAGACTGGCTGCTGCTCGACGTGATCCCGCTGTCGCTCGGTCTGGAGACCATGGGCGGATTGACCGAGAAGGTCATTCCGCGCAATTCGACCATTCCGATCGCCCGCGCCCAGGAGTTCACCACCTTCAAGGATGGACAGACGGCGATGATGATTCACGTCGTCCAGGGCGAGCGCGAACTGGTCGCCGATTGCCGTTCCCTGGCGCGCCTCGAATTGCGCGGCATTCCGCCGATGGCGGCCGGCGCGGCGCGAATCCGCGTCAGCTTCCAGGTCGATGCCGATGGCCTGCTCTCCGTCTCGGCGCGCGAGCAGACCTCGGGCATCGAGGCGCGGGTCGAGGTGAAGCCATCGTACGGTCTGGGCGACGACGAAATCGCCGGCATGCTCAAGGACGGTTACACCCACGCTGCCGACGATGCCTACCGCCGCGCCCTGCGCGAAGCCCAGGTGGAGGCGCAACGGCTGCTCGAGGCGACCCGTTCGGCGCTCGCCGAAGATGCCAACCTGCTTTCCGAGAGCGAGCGCAATCACGTCGATGCCAGCGTCGCCCGACTCCAGGGCGTGCTGGTCGGCGACGATCGTCATGCCCTCGATCAGGCGATGGCCCAACTCGGCCAGGCCACCGCGGAATTCGCCGCACGGCGCATGAACCAGAGCGTCAGGCGCGTGCTCTCAGGCAAAAAGGTTTCCGAGATTCAAATATGACCCAGATCATCGTACTGCCCCATGTCGAACTCTGTCCCGAGGGTGCGGTCATCGACGCCGAGCCGGGCAGCAGCATCTGCGACAGCCTGCTCGCCAACGGCATCAGCATCGAACACGCCTGCGAGAAATCCTGCGCCTGTACCACCTGTCACGTGGTGATCCGCGAAGGCTACGAGCAACTCGAAGCGGCCGAAGAGACCGAGGAGGATCTGCTCGACAAGGCCTGGGGCCTGGAGCCCAACTCGCGCCTGTCCTGCCAGGCGCTGGTCACGGATGTGCCGCTGGTCATCGAGATTCCGCGCTACACGATCAACATGGCCAAGGAAGGAAAAAGATGAGCACCTACCCCCCGACCCCCTTCCCGGAGAAGGGGGTGACGCCGGGTCGTCCCAGCGGGACTCCATGTGTTGACTTGCCGTCTCCTTGGGGCGGCCCGGCGGAGACGGCGAAATGAAATGGACCGATAGCCTGGACATCGCCATCGAGCTGGCCGAGAGATATCCCGATGTCGATCCCAAGACCGTGCGCTTCACCGATCTGATGCTCTGGGTCATGGCGCTGCCCGGTTTCGAGGAAGACGAGCATCACTGCGGCGAGAAAATCCTGGAAGCGATACAGCTGGCGTGGATGGACGAAGTGGAATAAAAGCGAAATTCAAATTCATTCACCACCAAGAACACCAAGGGCACCAAGAACAACAGTTCTCGGAAAAGTTCTGAGTGCCTTGCGGTGTACATGCAGCGAATGACAAGAAGCTTTTAATGCTTTTCTGTGCTTGTCGTTCTTGGTGTTCTTGGTGTCCTTGGTGGTGATAATGTTTTTTCCCGGACCAGCCACTTGACCCCGCTGATCGATAGCCACTGCCATCTCGACGCCGCGGAGTTCGATGCCGATCGCGAAGCGGTGGCCGCTGCCGCGCGTGCGGCCGGCGTCGCGATCATGGTCATACCGGCCGTGGCGCGCGCCAATTTCGGCGCCGTCGCCGCCGTCTGCCGGGATATTCCCGGCTGCGCCGCGGCCTTCGGCATCCATCCGATGCGCGTCGATAGCGCTCTCGAAGAAGACCTGGAAGCCCTGCGCGGGCAACTCCGCGAGTATCCGGCCGTCGCCATCGGCGAGATCGGCCTGGATTTCTTCGTGCCCTTGCACGATGAGGCGCGGCAGCGCTACTTTTTCGCCGAACAGCTGAAGATCGCCCGCGAATTCGAACTGCCGGTGCTGCTCCATGTTCGCCGCGCCATCGATGCGGTGCTGCAGCAGCTGCGCCTGACGCCGGTTGTCGGCGGCATCGCCCACGCCTTCAACGGCAGCCGGCAGCAGGCCGAGCAATTTATCAAGCTGGGTTTCAAGCTGGGCTTCGGCGGTGCCATGACCGAGCCGCGCGCCACGCGTATCCGCGAACTGGCGGCGACATTGCCGCTGGAGGCGATCGTGCTCGAGACCGACGCGCCGGACATTCCGCCGGCCTGGTTGCAGCGCGGCCGCAACAGCCCGGCTGAGCTGCCTAGGATCGCGGCGCTGCTGGCGGAATTGCGCGGCATGACCGGGCAGGAACTGGCGCTGGCGACCAGCAGTAACGCCAGGGCGGTGCTGCCGCTGCTCGCGGCAGTTTGATCCGCCGATGCGCGCCCGGGCGCTCCTGGCACTCGTGCTGCTGACGCTGATCTGGGGCTACACCTGGGTGCTGCTGAAGATCGCGCTGGACTACGCTCCGCCGTTCGCTTTTTCCGCGCTGCGCTCCGTGGTCAGCACCGTCGCCATCTTCCTGGCCCTGATCCTGATGCGCCGCCCGCTCCGGCTGCTGGCGCCGGGCAAGACCTTCCTGCTCGGCAGCGCCAACATCGGCGCCTTCCTGCTGTTCCAGACCTGGGCGCTGGTCGAGGGCGGGCCGGGCAAGACCTCGGTGCTGATCTTCACCATGCCGATCTGGACGCTGCTCCTGTCCAGGGCCTTTCTCGGCGAGCGGGTGCGCGGCGGGCAATGGCTGGCGGCGGCTTCGACCATGGGCGGCCTGCTCCTGATCATCGCGCCGTGGACGCTCCATGCCAGTTTGTTCAGCAAGTTCCTGGGCCTGCTGGCGGGGATCAGCTGGGCGCTGGGGACGGTCATGCTGAAGCGCTGGCGTCAGGATCTCGCCGCCGACCTGCTCACCGTGACGGCCTGGCAGATGGCCTTCGGCAGCGTGCTGCTGATCCTGGTCGCCACCCTGGTGCCCGAGCCGGCGACGCAATGGACGGCGCAGTTTGTCGCCATCCTCGCCTTCATCGCCGTGGTCTGTTCGGCGTTCGCCTGGTTCCTCTGGTTCTACGTGCTGGAGCGGTTGCCGGCTTGGCAGGCGAGCCTGTCGGTGCTGGGCATTCCGGTCGTGGCCAACCTCGCTTCAAGGCTGCAGTTGGGCGAGGCCGTGGCGCCGTTGGAACTGGCCGGCATGCTCTTGATCGGCGGCGGTCTGGCGCTGCTCTCGTTCCTCAACTGGCGCGGAGAGTTGCAGCGCAGCCGTCAATCGAGCACGTGAGAGACCAGGCCGTCGGCCAGCTTGGGTTCGAACCAGGTGGATTTCGGCGGCATCACTTCTCCTGCGTCGGCCACCGCCATCAGGTCTTCCATGCGCGTCGGATGGAGCGCGAAGGCGGCCGCCATCTCGCCGCTGTCGACGCGCCGCTCCAGTTCGCCCAGGCCGCGGATGCCGCCGACGAAATCGATGCGCTTGTCGCGGCGCAGATCGACGATGCCCAGGACCGGCGCCAGCAGATTGTCCGAGAGCAGGCTGACATCGAGCCGCGCCACCGGATCGTGGAACGGGATCAGTTCCGGCCGTATCGTCAATTGCAGCCAGCGCCCGGGCAGATATAGGCCGAACTCGCCGGGCCGGGCCGGGCGGCACTGGCTGGCGCAGGCGCTGACGGTGAAGCGTTCGGCAATCCGCGCCAGGAAGTCCGCTTCGGACAGGCCGTGCAAGTCTTTCACGACGCGGTTGTAATCCATGATGCGCATCTCGTGATGAGGGAAAATCACGGTCAGGAAATAGTCCGCTCCGCCCGCGCCAACTCTCGCCGCGGCGACGCGCGAGGCGGCGGCGGAGCGGTGGTGGCCGTCGGCGATGTAGAGCGCCGGCATGGCGTCGAAGGCGGCGGATATCTTGCCGATAAGGACCGGATCGCGAACCACCCAGACGCTGTGGCGGATGCCGTCGGCGGCCGTGACGTCGGCTTCGGGTTCGCCAGCGCTGGCTTGCCGCAGCAGTTGATCGGCCTCGCTTGACGCCGGATAGGCGAGCAGCACCGGCCCGGTCTGGGCGCCCACCGCCTCGATCTGGCGCACCCTGTCGTCCTCCTTGTCGGGACGGGTGAACTCGTGCTTCCTGATGCGGTTGCTATCGTAGTCGGCGACCGAGGCCGCGGCGATCAGGCCGGTCTGCGCATGGTTGCCCATGATCAGCCGATACGCGTAATAGCAGGGCTGTTCATCGCGCTTGAGGATGCCCTCTGCAATCATCCGCGCGAGGTTTTCCGCCGCCCGGGCATAGACCTCCGGCGCGAAAGGGTCGGTGCCCTGCGGCAGGTCGATCTCCGGCTTGGAGATATGCAGGAAGCTCCACGGCAGGCCGCTGGCGGCGACTCTCGCCTCCTCGGTGGAGAGCACGTCGTAGGGCGGGGCGGCGACGGCAGTGGCCTGGCCGGCTGCCGGGCGCAGGCCGCGAAAGGGCATGACGAGAGGCTTGTTGAGCGACATGACGGGGTCTCCTAGACGGTGCGATTGGGCAGGACGTCGCGCAGGGCGTTGCGCGCCGCGCGGATGGCTGTTTCGGTCGTCGGCCAGGCTATGCAGGGGTCGGTGACCGAGCAGCCGTATTGCAATTGCGCCAGATCGGCGGGGATACTCTGGCTGCCCGCTACGATGAAACTCTCCAGCATCAGGCCGACGATGGAGCGGTTGCCCTGGCGGATCTGGTTGACGCAGTCGGCCAGCACCAGGGGCTGCATCTCCGCTTTCTTGTAACTGTTGGCGTGCGAGCAGTCGACCACCAGATTCTGCTGCAGTCCGGCGCGGGAGAGCGCCTGTTCGGCCATTGAAATGCTCACCGAATCGTAATTCGGCCGGTCGCCGCCGCCGCGCAGCACGATATGGCCATAGCGGTTGCCGCGGGTGCGCACGATGGCGGCATTGCCCTGGGCGTTAATGCCGAGAAAGCTGTGCGGATTCGAGGCCGAGAGGATGGCGTTGATCGCCACACCGACATCGCCGTCGGTGGCGTTCTTGAAGCCGACCGGCGTCGATAGGCCCGAGGACATCTCGCGGTGCGTCTGCGATTCGCTGGTGCGCGCGCCGATCGCCGTCCAGCTGATCAGGTCGCCCAGGTATTGCGGCGCGATCGGATCGAGCGCTTCGGTGCCCACCGGGACGCCGAGCCCATTGACGTTGATCAGGAACTCGCGCGCCTTCTGCATGCCCTCCTCGATATGGAAGGAATCATCCATGTACGGATCATTGATGTAGCCCTTCCAGCCGATCGAGGTGCGCGGCTTTTCGAAATACACCCGCATCACCAGGAGCAGGGTGTCGGCCACTTCGTCGGCAAGGTTCTTCAGGCGCCGGGCATAGTCCAGGCCGGCGATCGGATCGTGGATCGAGCAGGGTCCGACGACGACGAACAGGCGCGGGTCGGAGCGGTCGAGGATCTTCTCCAGGGCGCTGCGGCCGGCGGCGACGGTGGCCGCGACTTCATCCGAGAGCGGCAGCCGGGCGTGGATTTGCTCCGGCGAGAGCATCAGGTCGAAGGACTCGATGTTGAGATTTTCGAGCTGGGCGTACGTCATATCAACCTTTCAATTTCTTCAGTAATTCGCGTACCGCCAATGCGCGCTCCGTGAGGTCGCGAGTCTCATGCTTCCAGCTCAGCTTTTCCGGTCCGGCGAGCTTGAAATTTCTGTCCTGCTGCAGCAGGGCGATGATCCGGGCGGGATCGAAAGGCGGCGGGCTGGCGGTGAAGGGCACAAACTGCAATTGTATCGCGTGCGCGCTGGCATCGATCTTGACGATGCCCAGCGGCCGCGCCAGGACGCGCAGCTTGTGGGTTTCGAGGAGCGCCCGGGCCTGCGCCGGCGGCTCGCCGAAGCGGTCGATCAGTTCCTCCTGCAGTTCCTGCAACTCCTCGGCACTGTCGGCGTTGGCCAGGCGCTTGTAGAGCGTCAGGCGCTCATGGACGTCGGCGCAATAGTCGCTGGGCAAGAGCGCCGGTTCATGCAGGTCGATGGTCGATGCGCTGTCGAAGGGCTGGGCGAGGTCCGGCTCCTTGCCCGCCTGGAGCGACTTCACCGCGGCGTTCAGCATCGTCGTGTACAGCGCGAAACCGATCTCGTGGATCTCGCCGCTTTGCGATTCGCCGAGCACTTCGCCGGCGCCGCGGATCTCCAGGTCGTGCATCGCCAGGAAGAAGCCCGAGCCCAGTTCCTCCATCATCTGGATTGCCTCCAGCCGCTTGCCCGCCTGCGCCGAGGGTTTGGCGTCCTCGTGGGTCAGCAGGTAGGCGTAGGCCTGGTGGTGGGAGCGGCCGACGCGGCCACGCAATTGGTGCAGTTGAGCCAGGCCGAACTTGTCGGCGCGGTGGATGACGATGGTATTGGCGTGGGGATTGTCGATGCCGGTCTCGATGATCGTGGTGCACAGCAGGAGGTTGTGCTTCTGCTGGGTGAATTCGCGCATCACGCGCTCCAGTTCGCGTTCGGGCAACTGGCCGTGGCCGATGACGATGCGCGCTTCGGGCAAGAGCTTCTGCAGCCGTTCGCCCATGTTGGCGATGGTGTCGACTTCGTTGTGCAGGAAATAGACCTGGCCACCGCGCTTGAATTCGCGCAGGCAGGCTTCGCGCACCAGCCCGGTCGACCAGCGCGCGACGAAGGTCTTGATCGCCAGCCGCCTGGCCGGCGCCGTGGCGATCACCGAGAAGTCGCGCAGTCCTTCGAGCGACAGGCCAAGGGTGCGCGGGATCGGGGTGGCGGTCAAGGTCAGGACATCGACTTCGGCGCGCAATGACTTCAGCGCTTCCTTCTGCCGTACGCCGAAGCGGTGCTCCTCGTCGATGATGACCAGCCCCAAGCGCGAGAAGGCGACGTCCTTCTGGAGCAATCGGTGGGTGCCGATCAGGATGTCGATCTTGCCGGCGGCCAAGTCGAGGATGGCCTGCTTCTGTTCCTTCTCGCTGCGAAAGCGCGAGATCTCGGCGATCTTCACCGGCCAGTCGGCGTAACGGTCGGAGAAGGTATTGAAGTGTTGCTCGGCCAAGAGCGTGGTCGGGCAGAGCACCGCGACCTGCTTGCCATCGGCGACGGCGACGAAGGAAGCGCGCAGCGCCACCTCGGTCTTGCCGAAGCCGACGTCGCCGCAGACCAGTCGGTCCATCGGCTTGCCGGATTTCATGTCGGCGATCACGGCATCGATGGCCGATCGCTGGTCGGGCGTTTCCTCGAAACCGAAGCCGTCGGCGAAGGCCTCCAGTTCATGCTGCTTGAAGTCGAACTTGTGGCCATGACGGGCGGCGCGCTGGGCATAGAGATGGAGCAGTTCGGCGGCGGTGTCGCGCACCTGGAGCGCTGCCTTCTTCTTCGCTCTCTCCCACTGGCCGCTGCCCAGCCGGTGCAGTTCCAGAGTCTCGGGATCGGCGCCGCTGTAGCGGGAAATCAGATGCAGTTGCGCCACCGGCACGTAGAGCGTGTCGCCGCCGGCATATTCGAGATGGAGGAATTCCGTTTCGCCTTCGCCCATGTCCAGATGGGCCAGACCGAGATAGCGGCCGATGCCGTGCTGCTCATGGACGACCGGGTCATTGATGCGCAGTTCCGAGAGGTCGCGCAGCCAGCCTTCGAGATTGCTGCGGCGCAGGTCGGAGCGCCGGCTGCCGGCGCTTCTCGATCTCGCGGTGGCGGCATAGAGCTCGTTCTCGGTGATCAGCGCGAGCTTCGCGGATGGTGTGGATGCGGCTGCATCTTCCAGGATGAAGCCGCCGGAGAGCGGCGCAACGCCGAGCATGAAGCGCTCGCTGCTGCCGATGAATGCGCCGAAGTCGGCGCAGGCCGTAGGTGCGAGGCCATGCTCCGCCAGGTATTCGAGGATCGTGCCACGCCTGCCGGCGCTCTCCGCGAGCAGCAGCACGCGCCCGGGAAAGACCGAGAGGAAACCTTGCAACGCGGCCAGCGGAGAGTCTGCGCGGCGATCGACGGCCAGCGCCGGCAGCACGCTGGTCCCGGCTTCTTCAACGGCGCCGCTGACGCCGCTTGCGCCGGGCTTGATCCTGATGCAGGCGAATTTCTGCGCCGCGAGGAAGAACTGCTCTTGCGACAGGAACAGTTCCTCCGGCGGCAGCAGCGGCCGGCTCCTGTCGCCGCCGAGAAAGGCGTAGCGGCTCCTGGTGTCGCGCCAGAATTCCTCGATCGCGCCGGGCACGTCGCCATGGAGCAGCAGCAAGACTTCGTCGGGCAGGAAATCGAACAGGGTGGCGGTGGCATCGAAGAACAGCGGCAGAAAATATTCTATGCCGGCGGCGGCGATGCCGTTGGAAACATCCTTGTACAGGGCGACGCGCGAGGCGTCGCCTTCGAAGGTCTCGCGGAAGCGCTGGCGGAAATGCGTGCGGCCGGCTTCGTCGAGCGGGAATTCGCGCGCCGGCAGCATGCGGATCTCCGGCACCGGATAGACGGTGCGCTGGGTGTCGACATCGAAGGTGCGGATGCTCTCGATTTCCTCGTCGAACAGATCGATGCGGTAGGGCAGGGCGGTGCCCATGGGAAACAGGTCGATCAGGCCGCCGCGGACGCAGAACTCGCCCGGTGCCACCACCTGCGTCACATGCTGGTAGCCGCCCAGCGTCAGTTGCGCGCGCAGTTTGTCCACCGCCAGAGGCTCGCCCTGCTTGAGGAAGAAGGTGTGGGCGGCGAGGAAGGCGGGCGGTGGCAGCCGGGTCAGGGCCGTCGTCGCCGCCGTCAGCAGCACGTCGCATTCGTTGCGCGAAACGGCATAGAGCGTGGCCAGTCGCTCGGAGATCAGATCCTGATGCGGCGAGAAGCTGTCGTAGGGCAGCGTCTCCCAGTCGGGCAGCAGATGCACGCGCAGGCCGGGCGCGAACCAGAGGATCTCTTCCTGCAGGCGCTGGGCGTCTAGCGGGCTGGCGGCGATGCCCAGAAGCAGCTTGCCCGGGCGGGCCAGTTGCGCCAGCGTCAGGGCATCACCGGCGCCCGCGGGCATGGCCAGATCCAGGCGCATGCCGGGTTTGGGCAGCGGCGGCAGCGCGGCAGGCGGGAGGTTTACGGGGGTTGCGACGGGGGTTGCCACTGGGGGTGCGAGCGTGTTGCGCCGGAGGGAGAAGAATTATAGCGGGTTTGCCGGCAGCGACGCTTGTGACAGAATCGGGGACTGCGGAATGTCGTCCAAGCTGAGGGAGAACATGTTCAATCACCGATCTGCACTACTCTACTGCGCGGCGCTGGTCTGTTTCGGCGCGCACGCGGCCTCCAGCGACGAGATCCAGGTCTATGACGAGGCGATCAACAAACCCGGCGAAACCACGCTCGAGGTGCACCTCAACACCGTCCCTTCCGGTCTCAAGCTGCCGGCCTACAGCGGCCAGATCCCGGCCCAGCACGATTTCCGCCTGACTGCGGAATGGGGCTACGGCCTGGACAAAAACTGGGAAGGGGGCTTCTATCTGCCGGTGATCCGAGCACCCGGCGGCACCTGGTACGGGGAAGGCGCGAAGCTGCGCCTGAAATATATGGCGGACCATGCCGAACATGGCGGGTACTGGGGCGTCAACGGCGAGATCGGCTACAGTTCGCGGCGCACCGACGAGCAGCACTGGAACCTGGAGCTGCGCCCGATACTCGGCTACAAGACCGAGAACTGGAATCTGACGCTGAATCCGATCATCGGCACGGCCCTGTCCGGCGATGCACAACGCGCCGACTTTTCGCCGGCCTTCAAGGTGGGCCGCAGGCTGGCGGCAGAGAGCTGGATCAACATCGAACATTATTCAGAGTTCGGCGCGCTCGATCACCTGACCAGTCAGGTCCAGGAAACCTATCTGACCGTGGACACCGTCGTTGCCGGCCGCGAAGTCAATTTCGGTGTCGGACACGGCTGGACCGCCGGCTCGAACGCGTGGACCCTGAAAGCCATTCTCAGCCTGCCGTTCTGAGTCTGCAACAGGATCACAGACTGCGCTTCACGAACGCCTCGAATTCTTCCAGCGGCAGCGGCCGGCTGAAGAAATAGCCCTGGTAGGCATGGCAGCCGGAACTGCCCAGGAAGTCTCTTTGCGCCGCCGTCTCGACACCCTCCGCGATGACCTCCAAGCCCAGGCTCTGGGCCAGGGCCACGATGGTCTTGGCAATCGACGCATCATTCGGGTCGGTGAGGATGTCTCGGACAAAACTCTGGTCGATCTTCAATTGATCCAGCGGCAGTCGCTTGAGGTAGGACAAGGACGAATAGCCGGTGCCGAAATCGTCGAGAGAAAATCCGACGCCCTTGCTCTTCAACGCGGACATCTTCTCTATCGTCGCCGTGACGTTTTCCACGAGCAGGCTTTCGGTCAGTTCCAGCTTCAGGCGTCCCGGGTTCGCGCCGGTCTGCTCGAGCACCAGTTGCACCATGTCCAGGAAGTTGCTGTCGTGGAACTGCCGGGCGCTGACATTGACTGCGACCGTGAGCTGGGACATTTCCGCCTGGCCGGCCCAGGCCGCCAAATGGCTGCAGGCGGTTTTCAGCACCCAGTAGCCTATCGGCAGGATCAGACCGGTTTCCTCGGCCAGGGGAATGAACTCCATCGGCGAGACCAGACCCCGCACCGGGTGCTGCCAGCGCACCAGGGCCTCGGCGCCGGTCACCCGGCCTGCGGCATCGACCTGCGCCTGGTAGTAGAGCAGGAATTGCTGCTGGGCGAGGGCTTCGTGCAGATCGACTTCCAGGGCGGCCCGCGCCTGGATCACGGACTGCATTTCGGGATCGAAGAAACGCAGGGTGTTGCGACCCGCAGCCTTGGCCTGGTACATGGCGGTGTCGGCACGCTTCATCAGTTCGTCGGCAGTGACCGAGTGGTCGCGAAACAGGGTGATGCCGATGCTCGCCGTGCAGAGGTAACTGCGGCTGATCCGTTCCGTGCCTTCCAGGGCGACATCGAGAAGATAGGGATCGGCAAGTGTCGTCTGTATCTTTTCGGCCACGCTCTCTGCCTGCACCGCTGCCTGTTCGTCTTCGCTGAGTGCTTCGAGTATCACCACGAATTCGTCGCCGCCCAGACGGGCGACGGTATCGCCTTCGCGTATGCACGACACGAGGCGTGACGCCGCACCGACCAGCAACTGGTCGCCGACCGCGTGCCCGAGCGTGTCGTTGAGCGTCTTGAAGTGATCCAGATCGATCAGCATCAGGGCGCCATGTCTTGCATGGCGCATGCTGCTGGTCAAGGCCTGGCCCAGGCGATCGAGCATCAATCGGCGGTTGGGCAGTTTGGTCAGTTGATCGTAGAAGGCCAGATGCGCGATCTCCTCTTCCGCCGTCTTGCGCGTCGTGATGTCGGTGAAGGAACCGACGTAATGAGTGACGGCGCCATCCTCCCCTTTGACCGCGGTGATGGACAGCCAGCTCGGGTAGACTTCACCGTTCTTGCGCTTGTTCCAGATTTCACCCTGCCATGAACCGGTGCCAGCGATGCCCGCCCACATCGCGGTATAAAAGCCGGCATCGTGGCGACCCGAACGCAGTATCCGCGGATTCCGGCCTATCGCCTCATCCGCGCCATAACCGGTGATTTCAACGAAGGCCCGGTTGACCCGCAGGATGACACCGCTGGCATCGGTGATGGTCATGCCTTCCTGCGCCTCGAACGAGGTGGCGGCGATGCGCAACTGCTCCTCGGCCAGCCGGCGCGTCTGCAGTTCGCGGCTCATGCCGGCGAAGGATACCTGGACGGCGTCCGCCATCCGGTTGAACGAGGCGGCGAGTTCGCCCATTTCGTCATGCGTTCTGACTGCCAGGCGAGAACCATGATCGCCTTCCTGGAAGCGGCGGATGCCTTCGACGATGACGGTGATGCGTCGGGTCAGGATGCCCGCGATCTTGATGGCGATGCCGATGACGATCAGCATCATCAAGGTGGTGGAGATCAGCAACTGCCAGGTGGTGTGCGCCAGCGTGTCGTCGATGGCTTTGATCAGCGACGACCTCTCCTGCTTGAATTCACCATCCTTCTGCTCGATGATGCCGCTGATTTTCTCCTTGGATCTGATCGCGGCCTGGTGGAAGTCATCGACGTTGGCACCGATGGTGACGAAGCCGAAGCCGCGCGGGCTCCTGCCGTATTGACCGGTGTAGTAGGGAATGGTCGCAGCCGTGGTGAGCTTCCACAGTCCGCCGAAGAAAATGGCGAAGGATCCCGAGCCGCCATGTTCGGTCAATTGGTTCCAGCCCTGGCATTGCGGCGAAAAGTTTAGGTAGCGGCAGTCGAGTCCCACCGTGCCTGCCTTGACCAGTTCCGCCGCCGGTTTCTTCTTCAGCGACTGCTCCAGATACGCGGTTGTCCCGGCCAGGAATTCGTGGGACGGTTTCCCCGATGCTTGCCATGCGGCGTAGAGCGACTGGTCCAGCCAGGGCGTTTCGGGCAAGCCGGTCCGGTCGTTGTAGCCGGGAATGAAGTAATCGCGCGGGTGGGAAATGGCGCGGCCCTTGTAGTCCCACATGAACGCGTAGTTGCCGACGATGGCATCGGAGATCGGCGTGTACCGTTGCGCGGTGGGCGCTATCCTGTCGGTGAATTGGCGGATGTGGTCATGGTCCAGGGCCAGCGTGACATAGCCGATGCGCACGCCGTTTCGTTCCACCGGGGCCGCCCAGCGCACGATCCCGCGGAAACGCCTGCCGAGCGGATTCTCGGTGCCGGCGTAGGCGGATTGTTCCGGTGTGAAAGCAATGCCGGCCTTCTTCGCCGTTTCGGGAAGATAAGGGCCGATCACGCGGCTGCCGACATAGCTGCCGATCACTTCGGAGACGTATAGTTCGCCCGCCTTCAACTTGCGCAGCTCACGCCAGTAGTCTTCCGCCTTGGCGAAGGTCTGCCTGCGTTCGCGGACGTCGGCCAGGCCAGGCGCCGTCAGCGAACCGGTGGTCGCCTTGATCTTCTCGCGGCCATCCAGTCCGACGAAACTCATCTCGACGTAGAGCGGGCGCAGTTCGCGGCGCCCGAGGTACTCCGGCGGGCGGGTGCTGAAGTCCCGGGTGTTGTCGCGCAGTGCGGCTTTGGCATCGGCGGCCAGCGACGGATTGACGCCCTCGGCGTCGACAGGCTCCCAGTGCTTGCCATCGGCAGCCAGTTTCCACGGCCCATGGGCAAACAACTGGCGCTGACGATGGGCCAGGAAGGCGCGATAGGCGGCCACTCCCGGTTCGATGTCGACCGCCTGGCGAATATCCTGATCGCGATCGTAGAGGAACGCGGCGACCGCGCGTGCGCTGTCGGTGGTCACCCGCTCCAGGCTCTCGCGCCCGCGATCGTCCAGGGCACGGGCGGCATCCTCGGTGACTTTGTCGCCCACCGATCTGATCGTGGCGAGCATCTGGTCGGCCATGCCCGTCGAGCGCTGGAGGACGCTCGCGCCCAGATTCTCCGTCGCCTTCCAGGCGATCAGGGCGAGCAAGAACAGCGGCACCACCTTGATCAGCACGAAGATGGCGATCAGCTT
Organism: uncultured Sterolibacterium sp.; assembly: GCA_903832735.1. GTDB lineage: Bacteria > Pseudomonadota > Gammaproteobacteria > Burkholderiales > Rhodocyclaceae > CAIYYX01. The sequence continues at coordinate 26,103 of CAILCO010000045.1, read as the reverse complement.
TGCGCGGATGCCGGCAAACTGTTCGGAGAGGAAACGTGAAAGCTTCAGCATGGCGATCATAGTCATTTGCTTAACTATGACGAGGAGCATAGCACGTAGCGAAACCGGCGCGTCTGCGCCGGGACGATGCCGCGACGGCGCCCTAGCTCTAGGGCGCTGACGTCGTGCTCAATAGATGCCGATCAGCGGCCAGTAGAACGGGACGATCAGCATCAGTACGAGAAACTCCACCAGGGTCAGCCACAAGCCCATGCGCAACAGGTCGCGCTGCTCGAAATAGCCGAACGAATAACCGACGACCAGCACGCCCGATTGATAGGCGAAGAGTTTGCCGCCGGCGGAAAAGGTCCACATCAGACCGAGCATCAGCGCATTGATGCCGTGCGATTTGGCGTACTCCATGACCAGCGGCATCGACGTGGCGAGCATCGAGATCTCGCTGGCGAGAAAGAAGTGGTATATGAATCCGGCCCAGTACATGATCGCGGTGGTCGAGAAGATATTCCCGAGATACGGCTGGATGCCGGTGAACACCGTCGTGGTGAGCACGTCGAGCCCCTTGGTCACCTCCAGCACGTTGCCCATGCTCAAGGCCGTGGCGACGAAAAACACCGGCATGTAGTTGAGCGTCCGCATGTCCTCTTCCTCGAGTATCCGGACGAACGGCAGCAGGGCGATCAGACCGGCGCCGAGGCCGATCATCGCGGGCGGCAGATGGTGCAGGAAATCGGTGACCCAGAGCAGGATCGCCGTGCCGATGAGCAATGCCGCCTTTTTTTCCAGCGTGGACCACGGGCCCATCGCGGCGAGTTCCTTGCGAAAGAACTCCTTGCCGTTGGCCAGTACCTTCTGCTCGGGCGGATAGAACCACAGCGTCAGGCGCCAGGCGGCGAGCACCGTGACGATGCTTGCCGGCAGGAAGGCCAGCAGCCAGACGCCCCAGAGCACCTCGACGCCGCCGAACTTGGTCATCGCGCCGGCAGCCGTGATCGAGCCCGCGCCGGCGAGCATCATCTTGTCGAACAGGTTGCCGGTGTAGGTCAGGATCAGGAACATGCCGCAGGCGATATTGCTGCCTTTTTTGGCTTGAAACGCTTCGACCAGGGCCAGGGCGATGGCGGCGAGGATCACCACCCGCGCCATGCCGGATGGGACGATGAAGGTCAACAGGAAATCGGTGATGATCAGGCCCAGCAGTATCCGCGAATAGGTCGATCCGATGCGCAGCATGATCGAATACGCGAGCCGCCGCGCGAGGCCGGATTTGCTCGCGACCCGGCCGAACAGCAAGGCGGCGAACAGGAACCAGGGCGTATCGTTGGCGAAGCCGCTGAAGGCGACATTGAAGCGGGTGATATGCAATGCCCAGAACAGGAAGCAGCCGATGAAGCCGGCGATCGCGAACTCCATCACTTGGGTCATCCACGCCAGCACCATGAAGCCGACGATCGCCAGCGCATGCTGAGTCAGCGGCGCCATGCCCAGCGGCGCAAACCAGAATGCCAGCGGCAGCAGCACGCAGAGCAACTGGGTCAATGGCGAGCTTTTGCCATCCCCGCTTTCGGCGATACGGGCGATTTCATCAGGGGATAAGGGTGCGGCTGCGCGGCGCACGCCGAAAATGGCTGCCGTGGCGCCGCTGACGCCAATTATCAGTCGCTTCATGTGTATCTCCTCGAACGCATCTGGTATTACCGCAACACCCTGGTCGATAGTCCATATTATGGACCGCTCTATGCGACAGACATGTTCGCCAAAGTTTCGCCGGATTGTTATTGTTTCTCTTTAAGTGAGGCGCACTTTAGCAATCTATCGGGTAACAAACAATACTGGTGGTCAAGCTTGCCGGCAATATTGTTTCATGATATGGACTATCGGTCGCCGCTCGACAACGCGCGGCGGATCGGCCGGGCAAGATCAAAACAGCTTGGACAATGAGGCTGCGAGCATCGCCAGACCGGAAAGACTGAGCAGTGAGAGCACCAGTTTGCGGAACGCTTCCTGGCTCAGGCCGACATAGACCCGGGCGCCCAGGAGGGAGGGAATCAGCAGGGCCGCGGCGACCACGGGGAGGAGCGGAACCATCTCCCGGGTCACCACGCCGGTGGCGATGTAGGCCAGCATCGTGACCGACAGGGTGGCCAGGTTGAAGTTCTGGATGATTGCCCGCTGCTGTTCCTTCTCGACGCCGCGCAGGGTGCACCACAGCGTCGGGATGACCCCGCTGAGGCCGCCGATGCCGCCCATGAAACCGCCCGCCGCGCCGGCCAGGGCGTCGGCCAAGCCCCCGCCCAGGGTCACCCGGGGCAGGTGGCGCGAGCACAGCATCAGCGGACACCAAACGAGCAGGACCAGGCTGAGCGCCAGTTTGAAGGCATCGGGATTGAGCCAGGGCAGGACCCAGACACCTAGCGGGATACCCATCAGGCCGCCGGCCAGGTAGGGTGCCAGCGAGTGCAGCGGCAACTCGCGCCTGACGGCAACGGCCGCGACCAGTTGTCCGGTCAAGGAGCCGAATACGGCCATCACCGAAGCCAGGCGCGGATCGAGTCCCCATACCCAGAACGACATCGCCACCATGCTGAAGGCAAAGCCCGACAGGCCCTGGACGAACCCGGCAACGACGGCGCCCACGACAAGCAGCAGCAGATCGGCAGACGTGGCGTGCACTTGGTGACGACAGAGCTTAGCGTGAAATACGTTGCCAAGCGCACTGTGTCAGGTTCGAGCGTCCCACAGGGACGACCGAAGGTCGTAGCGAGCCGGTTAGTAGCCTCCCCGCGAGGGGAGGATGGGAGGGGCGGGCCCGAGTTGGCCTTTTGCCAGCTTGAGGCATTACGACCCCAGCCATTTCATCATACGAGGCGGTTCATCGCAGCCATGGCGCTAGCCCTTCAATCTGTCGCAGACGGACTGCAGGCGTTGGCTCAGGGCGATGCTGTAATCCTGCAGTTGGGCGATGCGGTCGATGCCGCGCTGCGAGAGCGCCACCAGGGACTCTTCCTGTCTGGCGGTGAGTCCGAGGTCTACGAAAGCGTGCGTCAGCAACTCCATCTGGTCGTTGGCGATGCACAGCACCTCGGCGCGGTGCGCCTCCTGATGCCAAGCTATCTCTGCCAGCGTGGCGCGGAGATCTTCGCTGGCCGCCATGATTTTCTCGGCCTGAACGAGTCGCCGGGATTCATGGCTCATGGCGACGAAGCGCGCTTCCGCTCCCTCCGCCAATACCGCCAGATGATCGCGCAGGCGTCCCATGTGCTCGGGGTCGTCCAGCGGCAGCTTGGAGATGAGCAGGCTGAGATGCGGGTAGTTGATCGCCAGGCGGTCGCGAAACTGGAAAATCCGTTCCAGGCCGCTGGCGTGTCTGAGCAGGGAAGTTTCCAGTTCCGAGCAGGCTCCGTGTTTCGAGTAGTCGTGCTGCTGCTCTTCATCCCTGAGTTCGATCAGTCCTTCCAGGCCATAGCGGCCCAATGCGGCGCAGATCGCCTGGCTCAGTTCCTGCGCCGTCCGGCAGTTGAAGGAAGCGCGGAAGAAGTCCTGGGTCACGCCCATTTCGGCCATCGAGGACATCGCCGTGAACGCCGCCTGCTGGGCGAACTGCGCCTGCCCGTTGGCGGCACGGGCGCCTTGCACGGCGCGGCTGGCGACGCCGACCTTGCGCGCCAGTTCCTCCTCGTCGTAGGGCTTGACGATATAGTCGTTGCCGCCTGCGTCGTAGGCCTTCAGGCGCGTCTCCAGGTCGTCGTGGGCCGAGGTGAAGATGATCTGGGCCGCGGAACCGGCTTCGGCCCCGAGTTCGGCCCGTATCGCGCGACAGACCGAGATGCCGTCGATGCCGGGCATCTCGACGTCGAGAATCACGATGTCGGGCGCGGCATTCAGCGCGGCAAGGCAGGATGCGCCATCGGCAAACTCGCGCACCTCGAGCGCCAGCGGTTCGATCTGGAACCTGGCGATCATCCTGGCCGACGGGTCATCGTCGACGACAAAAATCCTCATTGCCCGCTACTCCTCAAGTCCTTCCAGCGCCAACCTGTCATTCCCGAGGAGGCGTGAATCCCGTGTTTTTCTCTGTCCCCGTATGCGCGAGGACGACAACAGCTCTGCTTCATGGCTGACTTTCCTGCTTCAATCGTATCGTCGTCGTCACGACGTTGCCGCTACCCTGGTAGTCCAGCGCAGCGAAGGCCTGTTGGCGCGCCAGCGCGATGCCGCGGCCGTGGGCATCGAAGGCGCGGGCGGGGTCCATCTCCAGATAATTCCGCCACTCGAAGCCGGCGCCCTGGTCGCGTATGGTAAAGCGCAATTCGTCGTTCTCGCGGACAAACTCCAGTTCGGCCTGGCAGTCACGATATTCCGGGGCGGCCAGGCGGCGCTCGACTTCTTCCAGCCAGGTATCCGATGCGATCAGCGCGCCCTTTTCCGCGTAACTGATGCCCAGGTTGCCATGCTCGACCGCATTGAGCATCAATTCCGCGAGTCCCAGGGTGACGCCGCCATGGTCGGGGCAGAGACGGCCGAGCATGGCGGCCAGCCGGCGCGCTTCGAGCGGCGTGCGGAAGCGGTAACGCGCCGCGCAGGTCATCGCCAGCACGCCCTTGATGTCGGTGTCCAGGCGATCCAATTCCAGGTGGATAGTGCGGTCAGCCAGCGCGGATTTGACGATGTTGACCAGCGCCACGCCGTCATAGGGCTTGGCCAGGTAATACCAGGCGCCGGCGGCCAGGCCTTCGGCCACCTCGCCGGGTGTACAGGCCGCTGTCTGCATGATCACCGGGGTCAGCTGAAAGCGCGCATCCTGCCTGATCCGGCGCAGGGTTTCCATGCCGTCCATGCCCGGCATGCGCCGATCGAGGATCACCGCGTCGAATTGCGCAGGCGAACTGTCGAGCCGCCGCCAGGCTTCCAGTCCATCCCTGGCCGTCACGAGGCTATGGCTGCCGGCGAGAAGTTCCTCGATCATCATCAGGTTGAACAACTCGTCGTCCACGACCAGGAGCTGGGCCATCAGTTTTTCCCTCCGCTCGTTTCTGGATCGTCCAGTTCCGCCAGGACGGCCTCGAGCAAGTCGGCGAAGGTATCGATCGCCAACGGGGTGATCTCCTCCCCGGCGCGCGCGGCGGCCTCCAGTTCCTTGGACAGTTGGTTCAGGTCATGGGCTTCCAGGCTGCCGCTCATGCCTTTGATGCTGTGCACCATGAAGGCCAGGGCTTCGCTGTCCCCGGCCCGCGCCGCCGTGCGCAGCCTGGCCGGCGTATCGCCGTGCTGCTGGCGTACCGATGCGGCGAGTTTTCGGATGAATTCGCCGCGGCCTTTGAAGCGGACAAACAGCGCCGGCCAGTCGACCAGGCCGGCGCGTGAACCTGCAGTCGCTGTTGCCGCGCGCGGAGTCTCCTCAGGCATCGCTGCGCCGGGCCGGGCCGGGTCGCAGTCACCGGGCACCAGGCGCAGTATTGTCGCCAGGAGCACAGCCAGGTCGATCGGCTTGGTCACGACGTCGGCCATGCCGGCTGCAAGACAGCTTTCCCTTTCATCCGCCAGGGCATGGGCGGTGAGGCCCAGCACTGGCAGTTCCGGGGCCAGCGCGAGTATTCCGCGGGTCGCGGCAAAGCCGTCCAGCACCGGCATCTGCAGGTCCATCAGGACCAGGTCGAAGGCTGCCGCGCCGAGCTCTGCCACGCGGTCGATCGCCTGTTGTCCATTCTCGACGAGCACCACGCGCGCACCTTCATGGGCCAGCAGATCCTCCAGCACCAGCCGGTTCATTTCGATGTCGTCGGCCGCCAGCAGGGTCATGCCGGACAAGCTGCGCGCCGCGGCGGCGGGAGCCGCAAGCTCCTGCCGAGGAGCCGCCACTCCCGGCAGCTTAAGACGCAGGATGAAGCTGCTGCCGGCATCGATCCGGCTCGTCACCTCGATGTCGCCGTCCATCAGGCGCGCCAGGTTCCGGCTGATCGCCAGTCCCAGCCCGGTGCCGCCAAAGTTGCGCGTGATCGAACCATCGGCCTGCTCGAAGGGCTGGAACAGCCTGGCCAACTGTTCCTCGCTGATGCCGATGCCGCTATCGATGACTGCGAAGCTGATGCCCTCGCCGTCACGCGCCACCGCCAGTTTGACTTCGCCAGCCGCGGTGAACTTCAGCGCATTGGCCAGCAGGTTGGTCAGGATCTGGGCCAGGCGCAGGCCGTCGCCATGTACCCAGTGCGGCAGGTCGGGCGCCAGAGAGACGGTCAGGGTTAGGCCCTTGGCTTTTGCCGGTTCGGCAAAGAAACTCAATACGCCGGCAATGGCGACCCGCAACTCGAAGGGCCGGTTCTCTATCATGAGTTTGCCGGCCTCGATCTTGGAAATGTCGAGGATGTCGTTGATGACGTGGAGCAGGTGCTCGCCGGCGCGGCAGATGCGGCCGAAGTTCTCGCCGGCAATGCTGCCGGCGCCGTCGCGCATGCCGATCCGGGCCAGGCCGAGCACGGCATTCAAGGGCGTGCGGATCTCGTGGCTCATGTTGGTGAGGAAGCTGGTCTTGGCCTGGCTGGCGGCTTCCGCCAGTTCGCGGGCCTCGGAGAGTTCTCTGGTGCGGTTGGCGACCAGTTCCTCGAGATGGTCGCGGTACTGATCCAGTTCCTCGGCCTGGCGTTTTTTTTCCGTGACGTCTTCCTTGACCGCGACGTAGTGGGTGATGGTCCCGTCCGGGCGGCGTAGCGGCGTGATGATGGCGAACTCGATGTACTCGGTGCCATCCTTGCGCTTGTTGAAAAACAGCCCTTTCCACGACTGGCCCTGGAGTAGCCCCTGCCACATCGCCTCGTAGGTCGCAGGCGGCGTCCTGCCCGATTGGAGTATTCGCGGATTCTCGCCGATCAACTCGTCGCGGCTGTAGCCCGTGGTCTGGATTAAGGCGGCGTTCACGTATTCGATGCGGGCACCGAGGTCGGTGATGACGATGGCCTCAGGGCTCTGCTCCACCGTCTGCGAGAGCCGGCGCAGCCAGGCCTCGCTGCGCTTGCGCTCGGTGATGTCGCGGGCCGAGCCATAGATCACCGGCTGGCCTTCCAGCTGGATCGGATAGTTGGTGATTTCGACGTCGAACAGGCTGCCGTCCTTGCGCCGGTAGACGGTTTCGAAGGTCGCGATCGCGCGCCGATCGAAGCGTCGCCTGAGCGTCTGCTCCAGTTCATCGCTCTTGATCCTGGCATCCCATTGCGGAATGCCCATGCCGATCACCTCGGTCCGGCTGTAGCCGAGCATGCGGCAGAAGGAATCGCTGGCTTCGAAGACGACGCCGTGGCGGTCCATGATGTGGATGCCGTCGCTGGCATTTTGCAGCAGCAGCAGGCTGCGCGCGCTGGCTTTATCGGCTGACCTGAACGAGCGCCAGAGCAGCCCGGCCAGGGCCGTCGTGAACAGCAGGAAGAGCGCCGCGATGACGATGCCCTTTTTCAGCGCATCGCGCCAGGGCGCCAGATAATCTTCGGCGGCCATGCCGGCGATCAGGTGTATGGGAAGGGAAGAGAGGCGGCGATAGGCGTTGATGCGTTCGGTGCCGTCCGCCGTCCGCAGGGTGTGATAAGTGCCGGCGACGGCGCCCGAGGCGACAATGTCGGCAACTTCCTTGGAAAAGATCTTGCTGCCCGGTTGCTGGCTCAGTGCCGCGACAGGTGGATAGCGCGCGATCACGGCCATCGCGGAATCGCGCAAGACCGCGACGCCGTGCGGCCCGACGTCGAGTCCGGAAAGAAACCGGGCAAAGTAGGGCGGCGGAGCGGCGAGCGATATTACGCCGGCGAAGCGGCCGTCGGGATAATTGTAGCGGCGCGAAAAGGAGATCAGCCAGTTCTTCAAGGTCCGCCCCTGGATCAGCCCGGAGACGATCAGGCCGCTATCGCTGCGTTGCCGGTGGACGGCAAAGAAGTCCTGATAGGCGATGCTCAAGCGGCTATCTGTTGTCAGCCTGGGGCCGTACCTGACCGTGCCGGAGTCATCGGTCACGCGGATTTCGGTGTGCGCTGAAATCAAGGCATTCCGGCGCGCCAGCAGGGCATTCACGTCGCTCTCGGCCAGGCGCCCGCGATCGCGCAAGGTCCTTTCCAGATCATCGGCAATTTCGCGCAGGGAGAGATCGATCTTGCTCACGGCTTCGCTGATGTTGTGATCGAGCAGCAGGGCCATGTTTTCCGCCGCCGTGCGGACTTCGCGTTCCTGCTGGTCCTTGTCTTCAATCAGCTTGTAGGCGAGCAGTGCGAAGACGAAAGCATTCACCGCCAGAACGGTCGCTATCAGTATCCAGGCTAGGGGTTTTGCGCTTTTTGTCATAGGGTGGCTTGTCCGCGCTGGATATTACCAATGATGCGGCTTTTCGAGAAATCCTGGCGACATCCCGGCAGCGTCGATCCGCCAAAGGCATGCTAGGATTCGCCGCGAGCGGGTGTCGATGAAAGCACGAGGGCGGGTAATGGCAGGCAGCGGCGAAGGGCGGCAGCGAATCAAAATCGGGCAGGTCCGCATTGGATTGCATATCCGGCTGGACAGTTGGCTCGGTCATCCCTTCCTGCTAAGCAGCTTCAAGATCCGGAACGAACAGCAGATCGCCGCCCTGGTGGCCATGGGCCTTGCCGACATCGAATATCTGCCCGACAAGAGCGATGTCGGCCCCGCCGACCTCGAGCCCTTAGCGCCGGCGGATACTGCACTGCCGGCCGACGACAAGGCCGCAGAACTGGAAGCGTTGATGCTTGATAAGAAGGCGCGCATTGAATCCCTGAATCAGGAGCGCGAACGCATCCGCGCCGCTGAACGAAAATATCTGAAGACGGCTAACAACGTCCAGAACGTGATGCGCCTGGCCAACAACAACCCGCGGTCGGCGGCGCAATTGTCGGGCGAGATTGCCGGCGAACTGGCCGAGGTCTTTCTTTCCGAACAGAACACCTACATCCATCTGATGGGCGAAAACGTCACCGACGAGAACGCCTACTTCCACAGCCTCAACGTCACCGTGCTGTCGCTGATCCTGGCCCGCGCCGTCGGCATCGACAACGCCGAGGTGATGCGCGACATCGCCCAGGGGGCGGTGCTCCACGACGTCGGCAAGGCCGCGCTGCCGAGCAAGATACTGCTCAAGGACGAGGAGTTGAACCGGGCGGAGACCAGCCTCCTGCAGATGCATCCCGGCTATGGCATCAAGCTCATGCAGCCGGTGGAGGCGCTGCCCGGCCGGGTAAAGCAGATCATCCTGTTTCACCACGAGATGGTCGACGGCAGCGGCTACCCCAATGGCATCAAGGCGGATACGTTGGAGCAGGCGGTGCGCCTGGTGGCCATCGCCAATGCCTACGACTGCCTGTGCAACCAGCGCGTCGTCAAACGTTCCAGGACGCCGTCCGAAGCCCTCTCGTATATGTACAAGCACGAGCTGGCGAAGTACGACAAGGCGGCGCTGTCGGCCTTCATCAAGGTGCTCGGCATCTATCCGCCGGGCACCATCGTCAAGCTGGCCAGCGGCAAGGTCGGCATCGTCATGTCGGCAGACGAGCGCGACATTCTGAACCCGAACCTGATGATCTACGATCCGACCATCCCCAAGGAGAACGCCGCCGTGGTCAACCTCAAGCGCGATCTGGACGATGCCATCGAACGCACCCTGCGTCCGGCGGCATTGCCGGCACCGATCCACGATTATCTGAGTCCGCGCAAACGCGTCTGCTATTTCGTCGATAAAGCTGGCAACAGTTGAGCTAGCCATGCGTTCCACTCGTGCCACAGCGGCCCTGGCCCGTCTCAATGAGCGCAGCGCGGGGCGCCACTATCTGATGGTCGTCACCGGCAGCGGCCTGTTCAAGCTGAAGGAGCGCATCGAGGGCGGCGAGACGCCGCTCAGCGATGCCCTCTCGCTCGATGAGTTCGTGCGCTTCGTCGATGCCCTGGGGCCTCAGAAGGTGGCGCGCATCACCAAGAACGAAGCGGAGTTTGCCAAGCAGTTGGTCAAGAAAGTCTAGGTAGGATGGTCAATGCCGCACTAGGGAGAACGGCCATGGAACAGCAGTCAGGATTGAGGTTCGGCCACCTGGGCTTCTATGTGCACGACATCGAACGACAGGCTGCCTTCTACAAGGATTATCTCGGTTTTACCGAGACCGACAGAGGTCTGCTGGAAGGCGAGCAGGGCCCTGTCCAGTTGGTGTTTCTGAGCCGCGACCCGGATGAGCACCACCAGATCGTCATGGCCGCCGGTCGCCCGGCGCAGATCGATTTCAATGTCATCAATCAGATCTCGCTGCGCGCGGATTCGCTGCAGACGCTAAAGGATTGTTATCAACGGCTGCAGCATGCCCCGGTCACGGAGCTCAGCCCGGTCACCCATGGCAATGCTATTTCGCTGTACTTCAAGGACCCGGAGGGCAATCGGATCGAGTTGTATGTCAACACCGCCTGGTATGTCAGTCAGCCGTGTCGGATCCCGGCGCCCATCGACCTGCCGACCGATGAATTGATGGCCTGGGCCGAGCGCCATGCCCGCACCCTGCCGGGTTTCTGCTCGCGCAGCGAGTGGCGCGAGAAGATGGTGCGCTTGATGGGACTGGAGAGTTCCTGAGGTCCATGGCTCCGATGAACCACCGCGCACGATGAAATGGCTGTGCGTCGTAACGCCTCAAGCTGGCAAAGCGCCAACTCGGCCCGCCCCTCCCATCCTCCCTCGCGGGGAGGCTACTAACTGGTTCGCTTCGCTCGTACCTGACACAGCGCACTTGGCAACGTATTTCACGCTAAGCTTGCGGTGCGAACCCGGCGCAGCATCGGCCTGGTCAACTCACTTCACGTGCTCGGCCGAAACGCGATTGGTCACGCCGCTCTCGATCAGCGTCCGGGTGGCATCGATAGACGCATAGATCCAGAGGATCTTCATGGTCCGGGTCGCCGAGACATTGCGGAAGCGGTGCGGCACATTGGGCGGTATCCAGGTGGTGTCGAAGGCCTTGAGCACATGCTCTTCGCCGTCGATATCGAGATACGCATCGCCTTCGAGGAGCATCACGCTCTCCTCGCAGTTGTGGCTGTGGAAGGGAATCGCCACGCCGCCGCCGAATTCGGTGATGCCGTTGATGAACGAACGGGCGCCCAGCGAGGGCGTCACCAGCGGCGTGGTGCGGGCGCCGTTGCCGCGGTCGTGACTGTTCATCTGGTCGGGCCGCAGGATCGCGGCGCCCGATGCGGGTTTGCTATTCATAGCTAAGCCTCCGTTATTCATGCTGGAAAAAACATTTGCACCACCAAGGACACCAAGGACACCAAGAACTGCAAATCAAAATCCTTGAAGAATTCGTTTTGAAACTTGGTTCTCTTGGTGTCCTTGGTGTCCTTGGTGGTGAATGATCTTTACTAGTCTGCCGTGATGTTGTTGGCCTTGATCAACTGCCGGTACATCTCGAACTGGTTCTTCGTCGCGACGCCCAGTTCCCGGGCCGATGAGCCGCGTATCGTCAGCCCATAGGAGTCGAACTTGGCGCGCACTGTCGGGTCCTGCAGCGCCTTCTGCATCTCGCTGTTGAGTTTGTCGATGATCGCCGGCGGCGTGCCGGCGGGGGCGACCAGGGCGAACCAGGAATTGAAGAAGAAATCCTTGACGCCGGCTTCATCGATGGTCGGGACATTGGGAAACTGCGCCAGACGTTTCGGGGTGGACACGGCGAGCAAACGCAGGCGGTGACTCTGGATCAGCGACATCGCCGTGGCCAGTCCCTGGAATCCGGCATCGACTTCGCCGGCAGCGACCGCGATCGCCCCGGGCGTGGCGCCCTTGTAGGGGACATGGGTGACGTTGATGCCGCTGCGCGTGGTGAATAGCGCCATGGCGATATGCTGGGGACTGCCGATGCCGCCGGAGCTGTAGTTGAGCTTGCCCGGCGCCGCCTTCGCCGCCGCGATGAAGTCCGCGACGGTCTTGTAGGGCGAATCGTCCTTGACGATCAGACCCCATTCCACCGTCGCCACCAGGGAAATCGGCGTGAAGTCGGTCAGGGCATTCCAGGGCACCTTGGGATAGATGTTCGGCACCATGGTCAGTATGCTGTCGTTGAAGCCGCCTATGGTGTAGCCGTCGGGCGCCGCCTTGGCGACGCGGTCGGCGCCGATCAAGCCGGCCGAGCCCGGGATGTTTTCGGTGACGATCGCCTGGCCGATGCCGACCGCCATTTTCTGCGCCAGGATGCGTGCGGCGTTATCCACGGCGCTGCCCGGCGCGAGCGGAATGACCATGTGGATGCTCCTGTTCGGATAGCCGCTCTGGCCCTGTGCGGCAAGGCAGGCGAGGAGCATGGCGGCGAACATTGCGCAACGGATCAGCGATCTCATGTGGGGGTATTCTTTCTCAGGAAAGGCGTGCTATGGACAGGCTCAGTGCGAGCTCGTTGAGCTCCCGGACCAGCACCGCCGAGACCGGTATCCCGGTGGCGGCATAGTCGCGGCGGCGCTGCCCGCTTTGTTCGCCGGGCAGCCAGATGCGTTCTACGCCGGGCAGTCGCTCGGCGCCGCGGATGTCCTGCACCAACACATCGACGCGGTGCTTGAAGATGGCCGGATCGCCGAAGGCCTTGAGGTCGATCACCAGGATGGCCTGACCGGTGTTGGTCGGCGTCACGTCGTCGTGGTTGAAGTCCACCACCTCGCGGCCCATCGCGGCACCTTGCAAGGTGCCGGCGAGCAGGCCGACGACGAGCGCCAGGCCGTAGCCCTTGTGGCCGCCGATGGGCAGCAGGAAACCTTCTTCGGCGCGAGTCGGGTCGGTCAGCGGTCTGCCCTGGCGATCGATCATCCAGCCTTCGGGCATCATCTCGCCGCGCTTCGCCTTGGCCTTGACCTTGCCATAGGCGGCGACGGTGGTGGCCATGTCGAGCACCACCGGGGATTCCTCGCCGGCCGGGATGCCGGCCGCGATCGGGTTGGTCGACAGCAGCATCTCCATGCCGCCCCAAGGCGGCAGGTGGTTGGCGTTGCCGACGGCGAAGTACAGGCCGATCATGTCGTGGTCCATCGGCATCCGCGCATACAGCGAGGCCGGCCCGGCATGATTGCTGGCGCGCGTGCCGACCCAGGCGACGCCGGCCGTCGCCGCCTTGGCGATGGCGATGTCCACCGCGCGCGAGACGACCAGATGGCCCATGCCGTTGTCGCCATCGACCACGGCCATGGCGGCGCGCTCGGTGACCACGCGGATGTTCGGCCGGACGTTGATGCCGCCGGCGAGTATGCGTCTGACGTATTGCGGCAGGCGGATCACGCCGTGGCCGTCGGAGCCCTGGGCATCGGCCTGGGCCATCAGCCGCGCGACCTGCGCTGCGTCGGATGCCGGCAGGCCGACCTTTTCCAGTGCTAGCGCGATGAAGCGACTGAGCGCCGCTTCATCGATCAATACCGAATCGTTCTTCGCCGTCGTCGTCATCGTCAGTCGTGGCCCATGTTCTTGTTCAGGAATTCCAGCGTCCGCGACCAGGCCAGTTTGGCGGCGGCCTCGTCGTAGCGCGGGGTGGTGTCGTTGTTGAAGCCGTGCTGCGTGCCCGGATATTGGTACATCTGGTAGTTCACGCCGTGGGCCTTTAGCGCGCTCTCGAACGCCGGCCAGCCGGCGTTGATCCGCTCGTCGTTCTCGGCGTAATGGAGCAGCAGCGGCGCCTTGATTTTCGCCACTTCGGCGGCGGCCGGCTGGTTGCCGTAAAAGGGTACCGCCGCGGCGAGATCCGGCAGGCGCGTGGCCAGCATATTGGCGATTCCCCCGCCATAGCAGAAACCGATGGCGGCGATCCTGCCGTTGCATTCGGGCAGGTTCTTGAGATAGTTTGCCGCGGCGACGAAGTCCTGCTGCGTCTTCTTCTGATCGAGCTTGGGGAACAGTTCCCGCGCGCTGTCCTCGTCGCCGGGATAGCCGCCCAGGGGGAACAGGGCGTCCGGCGCAAAGGCCAGGAAGTTGTCCAGCCCCAAGCGCCGGGCGATGTCCTCGATATGCGGATTCAGCCCGCGATTTTCGTGTACCACCAGCACGCCGGGAAGTTTGCCGACCGCCTTGACCTGTTGCACCAGCAGTCCGCGCATAGTCCCGTAACCTTCGGGCGAGGCGTAATTGACAAACCGGGCGAACAGGCGCGGGTCGTTCTCGGCCACCTGCCGGGCTTCGGCAAAGCGCGGGTTGAGCGATTCCAGCAACATCGCGGCGGTGACGCCGCCGACCGCATACCTGGCCGCGTTGGCGAGGAAGCCGCGGCGATCGATGAGCCCATGCACGTACTTGTCGAATAGTTGCAGTACTTCAGGCGCGAAATCATCTGCCTTCTTCATGGCACAACCCTCCAGTTGTGGTGACCCTGTGCGACCCGATCGGCGCCGCCGTGGCCGGCCGGTATGTTCTCAGAGTATGGCGGCAAATGCTAGAGCCCGTCGTTGCCCAACGGGCAACCCAGGGCTCTTGTGCCAGCGAAGCAGGTGCTAGTTCATTTTCAGCGCATTTTCATGCGTAGCGGCAGATCAGTTTGGCAATCTGCGGGGCGCTCAGCATCACCACGAAGAGGCGCATGGTCTGGATCGCCATCACGAAGGAGACATCGGCGTGGCTGGAGATGGCGATGATGGCGACGGCGTCGAGGCCGCCCGGGGTCGTCGCCAGGTAGGCGCTGAGCGGGTCGGTGTGCAGCAGCACGGTGAGCAGCCAGGCGCAGGCGCCGCACAGGGCTATCAGCAGCAGGGTGGACAGCAGCAGTTGGGGCAGGGCGCGCCAGGCATGGAGGAACACCGCGCGGGTGAAGCCCAGGCCGACATACCAGCCGGTGGCGGCATAGGTCACGCCGACCAGCCAGGGCGGCAGCGTGATCTCGACGACGCCGGCAAGATGCAACACGGTGGCGATGACCATCGGCAGCAGCACTGCGCCGCCGGAAATTTTCAGGAGCCGGCAGAGCATGGCCCCGCCTGCGGCGATGGCCAGGGTCTCGGCGAAAGGCAGCGGCGCCACGGCGAACAGCGCCGCCAGGGACGGGCCGGCGGGGGAGGCCGGCGCGACACCGAGGAGCAGGCGCGAGACCAACGACGCGGAGCAGACCACGAGTGCGACGCGCAGATATTGCATGAAGGCGACCAGGCGGATATCGGCGCCGTATTCCTCGGCCATGGCGATCATCGCCGAGGCTGCTCCGGGCGAGCTGCCCCAGGCTGCAGTGGTGCCCGGCAACGTGCCAGCCTTGACCATCAGCCAGCCGACGATGCCGCCGGCGATGACCGTGCTGGTAACGACCAGGAGCATCGTCGGCCAGTCGCGGACGATCGAGGTGAGGATAGACGGGGTCAGCGTCCGCGCGATCAGGCAGCCGATGATCGCCTGCGCGCCGATCAGGCTCCAGCGCGGCGAACGCAAGTTGGAGCCGCCGACGCCGAATGTGATCGCTGCGATCATCGGCCCGAGCATGAGCGCGCCCGGCAGGGCCGCCCATTCCAGGACGGCGGTGAGCAGCAGCGAGGCGATCAGCAGGGCAAGCCAGCGTAGTCGATGAGAGGATATTGGCATGGGACGTCCAGAGCAAGGCGCTGATTGTAGCCTGCGCCCGAGTTGGAGGCTGCCGTGGTGATGCCGCACTGCCGATCCGGGACCTACCGCTCGATCCTGCCGCCGCATCGGCCACGCATCGGCCACGCATCGGCAGCCCAGGGTTCGCCGACCGGGGTAACCAGGATTAACGATTCAAGGGGCAACTTACGAAGATGTTGGGCCTCGGATCGTGCCCGCAGTCGCCGGTCGCGCCGGGATTCTTGATGGGCTTATCTTCATCAAGCACAGATTACCGCAAGCAATAGCAGTATGGCCGGCGCTAGCTTAGACGAGGGGAACGCCGGCTATCAATTGGCAACGCCAGCGTCGCAGCTAGTCGCCGCAATGGTCCGTTTTGCCGCTATAAGGGATAATACCGGCCCCTGTAGCGAAACGAGTAGAGGTCAAGGGATGCAAAAACCGGCTGCTCATCTGGCCGCAGTGGATGTGGCGGCTTCGCCCGGTAGGCGCGAAGTGGCGCTGTCGATTCTTTTATCGCTGAGCTTTTGCCATTTGCTCAACGATCTAATGCAGTCGCTGATCTCTGCGCTCTACCCGATGTTAAAGGAGCATTTCAGCCTCGATTTCGCTCAAATCGGGTTGATCACGCTGGCCTTTCAACTAACTGCCTCGCTGCTGCAACCGACCATCGGCACCTATACCGACCGTCGTCCTCTGCCCTATTCGCTGGCGATCGGGATGGGCATGACGCTGCTCGGGCTTGTTTTGCTCTCCATCGCTAACAGTTACACAGCCATACTGGTGGCGGCGGCAATGGTGGGCACCGGTTCGGCAGTATTTCATCCAGAGTCCTCGCGCGTTGCAAGGCTTGCCTCGGGTGGGCGCTACGGATTCGCGCAGTCGCTATTCCAGGTCGGCGGCACGCTCGGACAGGCGATCGGCCCGCTGCTGGCTGCCTTGATTGTGCTGCCACGAGGCCAGGGTGCCATCGCTTGGTTCTCTTTGTTGGCGCTGGCCGCGATGCTGATTCTTGCTCACGTGGGCAGGTGGTATGCGGGACTCTTGCGTTCGCTGCAGCCGACAGCGCCGCGTAACAATCATGCCGTACCGCTACCGCGGGGACGGGTGATGTTTTTCTTGTTTCTGTTGATGCTCCTTGTGTTTTCAAAGAACGTCTATAGCGCAAGCCTGAGTTCATATTTCACGTTCTATCTCATCGACCGCTTTCACCTCTCCGTGCGGGATGCGCAACTGCTGCTGTTCATCTTTATGACAGCCAACGCGATCGGTACGCTGATCGGCGGCCCGCTCTCGGATCGCATCGGCCGCCGCTGGACGATTTGGATTTCGATCCTTGGTGCGCTGCCGTTTACCTTGCTGCTACCCTATGCGAGCTTGTTTTGGATGGTCGTGCTGGTGATCATCATCGGCTTGATCATGGCTTCGGCGTTTCCGGCGATTCTGGTGTACGCGCAGGAGTTGGTGCCGGGGCGCGTTGGTTTCGTCGCAGGAATGTTCTACGGCTTTGCCTTTGGCCTAGGCGGTCTAGGCGCTGCCGCCCTCGGGCGCATGGCTGATGCATACGGCATCGATTTCGTCTTCCACCTCTGCGCTTATTTGCCGGCGATCGGATTGGTTGCTTGGCTGCTGCCAAACCTCGATCGCCCACGCGTTGCAACGGTGAACATCGGGAGAGGGCCGATCGAATCAGTGGTTGCTGGCACAACTGTGCAAAAGTAACGTCAGATGATTCTCCGATAAAGTGGAGCTCGCCATCCGCACGACCCCTAGTATTGGCCAATCCGGACGCCGACGGTTCGCTGACCGAGGTAACTAGGATTAGCGATTCGAGGGGCAGCTTCCGAAAATCCTGGGTGTCCGGGTTGTCCAATGCACCATGATCCCAACCAGCGCCAAAGTCCAAACCACGACGGGGCCTGAAGGCAGGTCGAATAGCGTCGAGAGCCCCAACCCTAGGGCATATCCCGCAGCACCGACACCATAGGCAGCGAACAGTCGGAGACGGGTCAAATAACCGCGGCAGGAAAGCGCCGGAATGATCAGGCTGGCAAAAACCAAATAGACTCCAACCAACTGCACCGAAGCCGTAACAGCGAAGGCGAACAGACCGTAGAAGCCGAAGCGCCCGATGCGGGTTCCAAGCCAGAACCACAATCCTAGGATAACGCTGGTTAGGCAGGCGACCGGCAGCAATTGCGCGTAACCCACCCACAATATCTGGCCGGACAGTAATTCCTGCAGATGCTCACCGCCATGCGGGTTGTTCGCCACCAGGATCATGCCGCCGCTGGCAGCCAGTGCAAACAGCACCCCGATAAGCGCCTCCTGGATTTCCGGCCAGCGCTTCTCGGTCCAAGTAAGAAGCGCTGCACCCAGCAGGGCAGCCGACACCGCCGCCGCCTGCGCCACCCAGCCTGCCGGCTCAAAGCCGACACGGTCGGCGGCGATAACCCCGAGGGTGGCGATCTGGGCGATGGCGAGGTCTATGAAGACAATGCCGCGCCCAAGCACCTGTATGCCCAGTGGAACATGGGTTGCGAGCACCAGCAGACCGGCGACGAAGGCTGGAACGAGAATGGAAAGATTGAAGGCATCGAGATTCATACGCGTCCCCTAGCCTATTTGAGTGCTGCCAGCAGGCGCTGGACCGTGTCGTCGTAGAGGCCGAACAAGTCCTTGGCCCGCTCCGAGCCGCCAACGGTAAATGGCAGAACAATTGCCGGAATCTTGGCGCGCTCTGCCAACCACTCCGAGCCGCGACCGTCACCGTAGGCGGCGCGGATCACCGCTTTTGCCGGCTGTCGCTGCAACTGGGCTAAAACCTCGGCCAAATGGGTGGCGGTGGGCTCCACGCCAGGCTTGGGTTCGAGCGCGGCGACTTCACGCAGACCCAGCCAGCTTTCGAGGTAGGCGAAAGCCTTGTGATGCACGACGATGTTCATTCCCTTGAGCGGGGCGGCTTGCTTTTCCCAGTTCAGCATCGCTGCATTCCAGCGTTCAATAAAGGCCTTGTAGTTGCCCTGATAGAAGGCGCCGTTAGCCGGATCGAGCTCGGCTAGCCGCTTGGACAAACCGGCAGCAACCAAGCCGATGTTGTGGGGGTCGGTCTGGATGTGAGGATTCCCGCCAGGGTGCACGTCGCCCAGAGAGCGATCAACACTGCTTGGCACATCGAGCATGCGCACATATCTCGCCGCCTCGAAGTAACCTAGCTGCCCAGCCTGGATCTTCGAATTGCCGGCCTGCTGCTGCAGGATAGGTAGCCAGCCGATTTCGAGCTGAGCGCCGGTGCATACGACCATGTCTGCATTGCGCGCGCGTGCCAGAAGGCTGGGCTTGGCCTGGATATGGTGCGGGTCCTGGAAGGCGTTGGTGGCGTCGTATATGCTCACCTTGTCGCCGCCGAGTTCATGCGCCAAGGCACCCCATTCAGGTTCGCAGGCGAGGATGTTGAGCACGGCAAAGGATGGCAAGGCGAATATGCCCAGCGTTGCAGCCAGCAGAAACTTGACCGGTTTGTTCAGCATGAAAATCTCCTAAAATCTGTGTGCGCCATGAGCGCCTAGGCTCATCTGGTATTGCAGGAAAACCTGATTATCCGTAACGCCCTGGCGCGACTTGTCCTCGGCGAATTGGAGTCGGATGCGGCTGAACTCGCTAGGATTGAAGTCCACCATCAGGCTATTGCGTTCTGGGCTGTACTCCGGTCGCAACACGTGCGCGTTGTTGACGCCATAGTCAACAGCGCCAATGTCGAGCCGCTCTGTGCGCAAGCCTACGCGCCAATAGGGCGCGAACTGGTAAATGCCCTGGAGGTACCAGCCGGACTGGGTAGCCGCGTAACTTGCCGCCGTTGCACCGAACGAGGCCGCCTTCAAGTCGTAGACCGTGTTGCCGCCCTCGACCCGGCGCAGGTATTCACCCTGTAGCTTGAAATTGGTACTGTTGGCATTGCCATTGGGCGACCATTTCCAAACGCCGTCAGCGATCCAGAGTTTGCTGTTGCCGGTGAAGCTGTTGCTAACGGTTGTACCTGCCGCATCGACGCCATCCCAGAGGCGATCCTGGGGCGAGGTAGCCAGCAGCGATAGTCCTGCCCGCCAGCTGTTGCTCGCGCCGATATCATCGCCCACGTGAGCAAAAATTGCGCTAGCGCCTGAGCCGTTCTTATTCCGGCCGGTACCAGGATAATTCGCGCCGCGGCCCACTTCGGCGCCGATTTCGAGAAAGGTGTCGGTAGGCGCAAGCCAGCGCAATTGCACGCCGTCGTTGTTGAACTGCCCGCCGACGAAGGCTTGGTAAGTCAGCGGTGCATCGACGAAGTCCCAGGTATGGGCGTGCTGTTCGTTGAGATAACCGATGCCTGAGAACCAGCGGCCCGTTTTCAGCGTCAGGCCGTGCGGCAAGGTAGTCGTCTGTACGAACGCCTCCTCTGTGGAGACTGTGTCGTCGGGGTGGATGGAAAAATTCATAGCCCCGTAGAACAATTGATCAATATTGGCCGAAATGCCCAGCTCGCTCTCCGCAAGACTGAAGCCGCGCTTAGGTGTGATATCGCCCAGAGGACCGCTGGGCAGGTGGAAGCCGGTGATCTGGTAGCCCGCCGGATCCTTCGACAGGTTGCTGTATAAGCCTGACAGGATCAGCGAAATATTGGGATTGAAGGCGTTAGTGCCTACAGGCGCACTTGGTGGCGGGGTTGCCGCAGCAGTTTCCGCTCTCGCGGCGACCGTCTCAGCGGATGCGGCCTTTGATTCGGCCTGGACCAACCGTTGTTCCAAAGCGTCGATGCGCTTTTCATAGCTTGCGCGCATGCGTGCGACTTCTTCGCGCAGGGCGCGTATGTCAGCCTCGTCGGAGGCGGATGCTGCGGTTGGGACGGCGAGCAAAGCCGCCGCCAGCAGAGGGATACCGTAAGTCTTCATGTTGTTCTCCAAAGCAATTGCAAAGCCGTCCGCAGCTAGCAGATGGAACGGCACGGTCAAGGCTTTAGAGAACGGCCGGTGGCGCGCGCGCCGTATAGGGTGACGCGGAACAGGCCGGGACGTCGGCGGAGGAAATATCCGGAATAGCAATTGCCGCGGTGTGCCCTACGGCAATCTGCGCGATGAATTTCGGCGGTGCTGCTGTAAGCGCGGCGAAGGCCGCGCAGGTCGTACAGACGAACGATGCCGCATTGCCATCATCGCTTACTTCGCTATGGACGGCAGTCGCCGCAGTAATGGAAACGCCGACATGACTGATCCAGTGGGCATAGGCGACCTGCTGCGCCCCGAGCAGAAACAGGGTGCAAAGAATGGCGATCAACGGTGATTGTCGGCGGCCCATAGGAAAACATTAGACCACTAAACTGATAGAGGCGTTATGTTGCCCCCAAATCATCAAACATTTCGCGGCGAGGGTTTCAGAATTGGAGTTTGATCTGAGTCTTGGTAGGCGATAAATTATAATGTCTTACGATCGAAAGAGAAACGGGAGACCAGATGCTGTTCGGAAACAAGCGGGAGCTGACAGCGCAGAAACGGCGCATCACCGAATTGGAGCAAGACCTGGCGCAATGCAAACATGCGCACTTGCAAACCGAGTCCCGCGCCGATGCTGCTGAACAGAATGCACGGAAATGCCGCGAGGAAGCGGAGGGCTTGCGTGCCTTGTTTGCCAACTTTCAAGCCTTCGGTCAGTCACTGGTCGATGTGCAAGGCAGCCTTAAGACGTTGGCCGAAGACACGAAAGCGGAGAAGGATCAGGCTGTACTAGCACAAGGTGTTTCCAACGAGAGCCGGGTTGCAGTGGAAGTGATCGCTGCCAATCTAGCGGAACTCGCGCAAGGCTCCCAGCGAACTGCGCGGCAGGTGGGCGAATTGGACGCATGTGCGCAGAAAATCAACGGCATCGTGCAGTTGATTAAGGAAATTGCAGATCAGACCAACCTTCTTGCATTAAATGCAGCGATCGAAGCAGCGCGAGCAGGCGAGCAGGGCCGGGGGTTTGCCGTCGTCGCAGATGAGGTGCGAAAACTGGCTGAACGCACCACACAGTCCACAAGCCAGATCGCCAGGCTGGTCGAGCAGATTCGCAGCAACAGTGCAACAAGCCGAGATCAGATGGATCTATTGGCAAGCCAGTCAGGCACCTTCAGCGAAGACGGTCAGCGCGCTGCACAATCCATGCGGCAGTTACTTGAACTCTCCGCCAGTATGGAGAAAGGTGTCGCCGCATCCTCCCTTCGCAGTTTCTGCGAGTTGGCAAAGGTGGATCATCTCCTCTACAAATTTCGCGTGTACCAGGTGTTGCTTGGGCTATCGCAGGAGACGGCAAGTAGTTTTGCTTCGCACACGGAATGCCGTCTTGGCAAGTGGTATTACGAGGGCGAGGGGCATGACTGTTTCTCGCGCTTGCCAGGATATCGCGAGGTCGAAAGTCCACACAAGCAAGTCCATGACAAGGCATTAGCCGCTCTGAATGCGCACACCGGGGGCGATGTTGGTCGGATGCTGCAAGCCGTAGCAGAAATGGAGGCTGCCAGCATGGGCGTACTGGCTGGCATGGAGCAGATGGCCGGTAGCGGGAAGGAAAATCCCAGTATTCTGTGTAGTCACTAAAGGCCGCAGCACTCTATCAAGCGGTCTCTCAAGGCACTGGCTTATCTCAGCTATGAGCGTCCCTTGATGGCCGGGAGATCTTTCTGGCGCCACCACCCGCATTGCGGCCACTGAGAAATCGGTGGCCTCTGCCAGAGTCAGCAACGGGGAACGCCAGGCCAAAGGCGGTTCGCGGCCATCTGGAGCTTTCACCTTTTCTTGACTGATTGGGTCTCAACCCGCCGAGGCGATTGCCTTATTCAGACTTGAGGGAAACTGCGCCTAGATAACCACGGTGAAAAGTGCGACAGGCATTTTCACTACTGCGGCCCCGTAGATGTGAAGATGAGTTGGGTGATGTGGCTATCGGAGCGTCCCGCCATACAACCAAGTTTCTCGCCGGTCGCCACTGTGAACGAGCCATTGCTGCCCCTGCCATACGGTCCAAAGGTTCTGCCCAGATTGGTTGTGAACTTGATCATGTTGAAATCATCACCTGCGCCAAAATCAACCTTCACGAAATACTCTCCTGCTGGCAGCATGACTTCGTCCGTACTTGTTGGATTGCCATGGACATCGGCCCAGCCCATGTTGGAATAGCTGAACTGCAAGCTGTCCACATTGCCGCTAGCGCGCACCCTGAAGCCATTTACATACTGTCCTGCGCACTTGTTGAAGTCGCTCCAGAGGGCATCTCCTCGGCCACCGCCGACAACAAGCGGACCTGGCAACTGCCCAGAATAGCCTGACACTGGGCTGGCGCTGCGACCTTCATCCTTCCCGCTAGCAAACCAATGTTCAAACGCACTCGGGAAGTCGCCATTAGGAAATGCTGCCATGAGATCCGGGTAGCGGATAAGGTAGCTTTCGATACTGAAATCAGGGCTGCCCTGACGCCCTTGATAGAGTCCGTAGTCCAGCCAGTGCTGGAGCGCGCACTGCAAGTTGCCAGGACAGAGGCGCTGCACATCGATGTAGCGGTTATAGTAGTAATTGGCGTAGAACTCGAGGCTGCCACGGCGGCCTTCAGCAAATCCCATGTCATGCCAATGCGTAGACAGATCCATGCCATTGCTTACAACATCTGGTGCAATGTCGTAGTAGTAGTCCCAGTCGAACACCGAGGACGCAAACTTCGGATCAGGGCCACTACTGTGTCTCTTCTTCTTGCCGAATCCACGGAATATGTTCCCAGCACTCTTTAAGGCATTATTGGCAGCGTTTGACGAATTGTTTGCCACGTTGCGTGCGGCGTTCTTCGTGCTCTGGTAGGCCAGTCGGGCGGCATTTGCGGCGGCCGCTGCATCAGCTGCTGCCTTGTCAGCTGCTGCCTTGTCAGCGATAGCCTTGGCTGCTGCCGCTGCATTAGCGATAGCCTTGTCAGCTGCTGCCTTGTCTGCGATAGCCTTGGCTGCTGCCGCTGCATCAGCGATGGCTTTGTCAGCTGCTGCCTTGTCGGCAATAGCTTTGGCTGCTGCCGCTGCATCGGCGATGGCCTTGTCAGCTGCTGCCTTGTCAGCGATAGCCTTGTCTGCGATAGCCTTGTCTGCGATAGCCTTGTCTGCGATAGCCTTGGCCGCTGCCGCTGCATCAACAATAGCCTTGGCTGCCGCAGCCTCGGAGTCCGTAATCTGTTTCAACGCTTGATTGGCTTGACTTGCGGTATAGCCGCTGAGCGCCTTGTACTCGTTGCCAATTAGACCCAATGCCCTTTTAAGGTCAGCGCCGATGCAGCCTTGAAGCAGGGATGGATCGACATTCGCCCCAGCCTCGAGGTCGAGGATTTTTGCGATATCCATGTCCGGCGTAATGGTTGCCTTGGCCCTGATCTCGAATGGCGTGGCGCAGGTTGCCGGGCTGTCAATCTTCAGTTCGTGGTCGTTCATGGTCAACAGCAGTGAGCGTCCCAGAACATTGCCATTCATGGTGACAAGCTGACTTGTTGTCGATATATCGGCGGTTGCCTTCATTCTGATGCCAGTCTTGCCGAGCGGTCCCAGCTTGACCGTAATTACTTCTTCAGCCGTACCCTGGAACCCATTTATGCCAGCTTGTGCGGACAAAGAGCCCATTGTTTGACCAAGAATTCGCACATCGCCTGCGGCTTTTAGCAGCGGGCCGCCACTGGTCAGTGGTCCAAGCAGCACAAAATTGAACTGATTATTGGTGGGAAAGGGCTTAGTGCTGTCGCCAAACTTGTATTCTGTAGGCGGTTGCGGGTTTTTTAACTGGATTACGGACAGCGGTTGGGTCATGGTCAACAGCGGCTTTTTGAGCTTATCCATACCTTTAATAAAACTGCCGCCGTATTGCACCAAAGGTTGTAAAGGGGACATGAAGCTGGTCATGACCATCGCCCCGCCCTGCATCGTAAAGGCGCTTGGGGTGGCTAGGCGAAACTCGAAGTCAAGAAAATCGAGGGCTCCAGCCGGGTCGACCGGCGTATGAAGAACGAGAGGCATTTTCTTGCCTGGAACGCTGTTGAAGAGGGCATTTCCCTTAACAGTCAAGACGCCACTATTGCTGAATTGTATGGCCGCGTCCGTCAGATCCATGTCCATGCCGAAAAGGGCATGAATAATTTCGTTCGGGCCCATCTGCAAAGCGACATACGCCTCCGGCGTGGCAGCCTTTTTAAGTCCATTCGACATGCTTTCGCCATCTTTTAGCTCTTGGGCCAGACCTGCCCCCGCACCTGCAGCCCCCGCCAGATCGGTGGGTATAGGCAACACGACGCCTGCACTGAGGATGAGTTTATCTGCATGCACGCCCACCGTTTTCAGCATCCGATTCATGGAACCAGCGATATTGGCCCGGCCTTCAATTTGGACTCCGCTGGTAAAGGACAGCGAGTCAACATTGAAGTAGCTGTCCTTGACAATCTTCTGTAGATCTGGCGGCATGGCGCTGGTGCTCAAGGCAAAATCAGCGGTTGAAATTGAAATGATGGGATCTATCAACTCGGTGCCAATCAGCATCTTTTGTACATTCTCTTTGAGTAGAGATGGCATGGCGAGTTTGGTATTCAGAACCAACAGGAAGGTTTGCTGCGCGGTGTTGCTGGTAAAGAAATACAGTTGGATCTCTCCAGACTTGGCGCTGTAACAACCGCTCAAACCATTCCCACAGGAAGTTTTCTTCAGGTCAGCGACCATCCCGAGTATTTTGTCCTTCATATTAGCCAGCGGAAGTGCACTCAGCATTTTTGTCAGGGGGGAACTAATGGCAGGGCCACCGGACTTCTTGGCGTCAGGGCTAACAGCCGAGGCAACGGCGGGTGAGGCAGTCGGAGAACTAGCCGGAGCAGGCGAATTAACAACAGCCACAGGGGGTGCAGCTTTTATGGGGGCAACGGGTTGCGCTTTAACTACAGTTGATGTCGTTTTAACGGGTGCATTATCTGCAACTGCAGGAGCAGCAGTGAATAGTGAAACGGTAAGCAGCAGGGATGACAAGGCTCGACTCATATTATTTTTCCTTTAACTTGCCAACCGATTTGAATTAAGTTCATAAATCTTTGAACGCACTGAAGCAGGATCATTGAGAAGGCGAGATGAACGAAAGCAATGAAGCGTTCATGGCAGGGGGCCCGCCTTGTAATGATGCGTTTGAATTTATTGAGCCGGGCGAAAAGGCGCTCGATCTTTCACTGGCAGCGATAACGTCACCTCAATGTCTCGCAATACATTTTGCTACTGATACTGCCGGTCACGGTTTTGAGAAAACCCCTATTTCATGCGCCCTACAGCCAGTTACCATCAGAACCGTTGCACCAATCGCTACCAACAAATTGATGTTATTTGACTCTTAACCGGACGCTATTGAGATCAATTATGAAGGCTCATTTAGCGAATGATGTTGTTGAACTCATACCCTGACGGCGAGAGCGAGCAACTGCACGGGATCCGGGCTGAATCGCGGCGACCGGTCGAGCGCCCTGAACCAACCGAGATAATTTGCGAGGTATTTCGTGGC
>CAILCO010000044.1 GCA_903832735.1 uncultured Sterolibacterium sp. | reverse complement strand
GAGAAGTCGCCCAGCGCGTAACCGCTTTTTTGTCGCATCGTCCAATCGACTTTTGACCATCACGCATATCTCCAAATACCTTGATAAGGATATAACGCATGAGGTCAAGATTGGTTGTCATGATTTAGGGAAAGATCAATATTTCTTCTACATGCTCTGTCTGTCTTCGGTGGGCATGGCTCTGGCGACCTATTTCACCCAGAAGCAGAAGGCGGTGAAGGAGCTGAAGAGCTATCAGCTGCATCTGGAAGATCTGGTCAGAGAGCGTACCGGCCATATCGAGACGCTGAACATCGAGCTGCAGCATCGTGTCGAAGAAGCGGTCGCCGCCAACCGGGCGAAGAGCACTTTCCTGGCCAACATGAGCCACGAAATCCGCACGCCGATGAACGCCATCATCGGCCTCAACCATCTCCTGCGCCGAGCCAAACAGGAGCCCGTGCAGGCCGAACGGCTGGGCAAGATCGGCGATGCCGCCAATCACCTGCTGTCGATCATCAACGACATCCTCGATATCTCCAAGATCGAGGCCAACAAGCTGGTCATCGAGGATACCGACTTTCATCTGTCGAGCATACTCGACAATGTCCGCTCCATGACCACCGATCAAGCCCGGGCCAAGGGCCTGACAGTGACGATCGATCCCGACGCAGTGCCGGTCTGGCTCCGCGGCGATCCCTTGAGGCTGCGCCAGGCATTGCTCAACTACACCGGCAACGCCATCAAATTCACCGAGCAGGGTGCCGTCGCTCTGCGGGCCATCCTCCTGAAAAACGACGGCGAAGAAATCCTGGTGCGCTTCCAGGTGGAGGACACGGGCATAGGCATAGACCCGGACAAGATCCCCGGCCTGTTTCGGACCTTCGAGCAGGCCGACGTTTCGACGACGCGAAAATACGGCGGCACCGGCCTCGGTCTGGCCATCACCCGGCAACTCGCGCAGCTGATGGGCGGCGAGGCCGGGGCCGAGAGCACGCCGGGCAAAGGCAGCACTTTCTGGTTCACCGCGCGGCTGAAACCTGGCCATGGCGTCATGCCCGTGACGATACCCAGAACAGACGATGCCGAGGCCGAGTTGCGCCGCTGTCACGGGGGCGCCCGGCTGCTGATGGCCGAAGACAACGAGATCAACCGCGAGGTTGCCCTGGAACTGCTGCACGGCACAGGAATGAGCGTGGACACAGCAGAAGACGGCAGCAAGGCAGTGGCTATGGCCAGCGCCAACGCCTACGATCTGGTCCTGATGGATATGCAGATGCCGCTCATGGATGGCCTGGAGGCGACCCGCGCCATCCGCGCCCTGCCGGGTTGCGAAACGCTACCTATCCTGGCCATGACCGCCAATGCCTACGCCGAGGATAGACGTGCCTGCCAGGCCGCGGGCATGAACGACTTCATCGCCAAGCCCGTGGATCCCGACGCGCTCTACAGGATGCTGCTCAAGTGGCTGCCGATGACCGTAGGGAATCCCCGCGCGATCACCGAAGGAAATCCCCGTGGGATCACCGAAGCGAATCCCGCCCCCGTATCGGAGGGCGCCCCGAGCTCGGCTTCGGTCTGCGATTCAGCCGAACGCTGCCGGCAACTGGCGGCGGTTTCGGGTCTGGATGTCGAGCGCGGGCTGATCCTGTTTCGCGGCGATGCGGCCAAGTATGTGCGCATCCTGGAAATGTTCATCGACAGCCATAGCCTTGATGCAATGGCACTTGCCGAGAAACTGGCGAACAACGACCGAGACGGCCTCAAGCAACTGGCCCACACGCTCAAGGGTTCAGCCGGCAGTGTCGGAGCGGCAACGCTCTCGGCTGCGGCGGCGGCCTTCGATGCGGCGCTGCACAAGAACGCAGGGCCGGACGAAATTGCCACTTGCTGTGCAGCATTGATCGCCGCACTGAAATGGCTGATCGATGGCACACGAACAGTGTTGAACATGCACGATATCGACCGAGGCTTGTAGCGGGCCCCAATCAGCGGAATGAGCAGGCCGACGGTAGCGCAGGCCACCCGAGTCGGGGACGATGGCGGCACGGCTGAGGAGCATAATCGACAACGATCGAATCCTGGGGAAATAGCCATGAGCACATCTGAAATAAGGACCGGGCTGCAACTACGCTCCCTGGTCAAGGGCAGCGGCGAACTCGAACTGTCCCTGGTGAACGCAGCAGTACCGGAACCCCTGGCCGACGAAGTCATCATCCGGGTGGAAGCGACGCCGATCAACCCCTCCGACCTGGGCCTGCTGTTCGCCGCCGCCGATCCGAACACTGCCACGGCATCGGGCAAGGGGGCCGGCACCGTGCTGACCGCGAGGATACCCGAGGAGGCGACGTGGGGCATCAAGGCCCGCCTCGATCAGTCCATGCTCGTTGGCAATGAAGGCGCCGGCATCGTCGTCGCCGCCGGCTCCGCGGCCCCCGCTGCAGCCTTGCTGGGCAAGACCGTGGCGACCTTCGGCGGCGGCATGTATGTTCAGTATCACGCGACCCAGGCATCCCGCTGTGTCGTCCTGCCGCCAGGGACCTCGCCGGCGGAGGGAGCGGCGATCTTCATCAATCCGATGACCGCGCTGTCCATGGTCGATGTCATGCGCCGCGAAGGCCATACTGCGCTGGTTCATACAGCGGCGGCCAGCAGCCTGGGGCAGATGCTCAACCGAATCTGCCTTGCAGACAATATCGGTCTGGTGAATATCGTCCGCAGCCGGGCGCAGCTAGAACTCCTGCGCGGCATGGGAGCGGCCCATGTCTGCGATTCCAGCGCGACCACGTTTCAGCAGGATCTGACCGAGGCCCTGCAGTCCACCGGCGCCACCCTGGCCTTCGATGCCATCGGCGGCGGGACGCTGGCGAGCCAGATCCTGACCGGCATGGAGTCGGCCATCAACCGCTCGGCCAAGGGCTACAGCCGCTATGGCTCGGCGACGCACAAGCAGGTCTACCTCTATGGCACGCTCGACACCGGTCCCACCGTGCTGAAGCGGAACTTCGGTCTGGCGTTCGGCGTCGGCGGCTGGCTGCTCACCCAGTACCTGGCCAAGATCGGTCCCGCAGCGACTGCCGCCCTGCAGGCGCGCGTCCTGGCGGAACTGAAGACCACCTTCGCATGCCGTTACACGCGGGAGATTTCCCTGGCCGAGGCACTGCAGCCAGAACTCGTCGCCCTCTACAGCCGCCGCTCTACCGGCGGAAAATATCTGATCAATCCGGCCAGACCGATGGACGCCAGCCCCGATGCCACAGTTCGGCCAGAACCGCCCTTGTTGTCGTAAACCGAAAATCCGGAATACATCGATCAGCGCCTGCTTCCGTCTCCGTTCTCAATCGTCAGGTGGTTACCGACCTTATCTCCAACCATGGTCCCAGCCGAGTATCCGGACGGCCTTCTCGGTCAACACCGTGCCATCGTCCTCTGCGACGTTGTAGATTCCCGGCGCCGCCCTGGTAATGGCAAGCTGTGCTGCCTTCGCTGCAGCGCCGACATGTACCGACCCTGGCGCGATGGGCGCGTCAAACCCCGTGCCGGGACCGTAGATCAAACCATATCTGAGAACAATTCCATCGAGCGGAGCGTTGAGCACCTGGCGCTCGAGGCTCGCAACGCCGGACACGGTTTCACCATATAGCGGGTGCGTTTCGGCAAGAAACGGGTCCTCCTCGCGGTGTGGCAGGGGGCCGTCTGCGTAGATGAAGGAGATGCTCTGGGCAATTAATCGCTTTGCGCCAGCGAGCAGCGCAGCCTCGATCAGGTTGCGCGTGCCCTCATCCCGCAAGCGGGCGTTGCGTACCAAGGCTTCAGTCATCTTGCTCGCTTCGAGCGCGTGAGGAAGATCGGTAAGCTGGTGGATAACGATCGCCGGTTGGAATTCGCTCATGACGCTGCGCAGCGCAACCGCGTCAAAAACATCGACGACAACCGGTTCGACGCCCATCTTACGCAGCAGCGGTGCCTTATCTGCGGATCGCGTCGTACCGACGACTTGCCATCCGTCTGCTATGAGAAGGGGCGCGAGTTGCCGGCCGATGGCTCCGGACGCTCCAGCGAGAAAAATACGTTTGTTCGCGAACAGACTCTCGGTTTCAGTTTTCTGGGTCATGCTTGGCTCCTGTGATGCCGGACATTGTTACCGCACCCGTCGTACGGCTGTGCGCCGCCCATCCCGGTGCCCGGCTGGATACCGTCAGGGTGGTGTTGCGCCAAGGGCGTGTTACGGTTTGCCGGGAGGCTTTGTCGGTCGATGAGATGCGCGACCCTTGGTTCTTTCGTTCAGCCAGCCCCGAACTTCGACGGGAAAACTTTTCGGCGCTTTGCGTTCAACCACAGCGGCGATGCTTGCCAGCGTTTCCTGCGCAAGACTCTCGCGCATCGCCGTTTCCGCGCGCAGCATCGCAGCCTGAATCGCGCATACCCCCTTTGTTGCCCAAGCAGGTGCGGCGTCGCCAAACACGGCACAGCGGTCACGGATCTCCTGGCAATTGAACAGCGGCTTGTTGCCTTCAATCGCATCGACGACATCGAGCAGCGTAATATCGCCTGGTGCCCTAGCCAATCGATAGCCTCCGCGCAGCCCCTCCGCCGCCTGGACGATGCCGGCCTTCTCCAGCTTGGGGAAAATCTTGGCGACAAATGACGGCGAGATCCCCTGCAATTCCGCAAGATCACGACTGCTGGGTTGTCCACTAGCCGGATCGACCAGCCAAAGGAGGCAGTGGATACCGTATTCGACGCTGTTGGTGATGTGTGCCATAACACGGACAATACTACTCCGCGTTATAAAATGCAAATTTATGCTGTATCTCGAATGCTCGGGAGGCAAAGGGTGGATGCCCTGTCTGACGCCCTAAGAGGGTTGCGCTTTTCCGACGCGATTTTTATCGATGCCGATTTGACGGACCCTGGGTCCGTGGCGACGCCATAGAAGCCCCGCCCTGCGCAAAACACGCCCTGCCTATGAAGACACCCAGGATGGCCAGCGTTAAGCCAACCTGGAGCGTTCTGACCACCCTGGCGCGCATTTCCTGCTTACTTGCCGCCTAAGTGACGCAGCGCGTAGTTGTCGGAAAGACAACCCAGGGCAGTTGTCCCTGCGCAGCAGGTACTAGACCGTCAGGTAAGAGCGAACCAGCAGCGCCACGTCCTCTACCCGTTCCAGCGCATTGAACTGGCGGATCGCGGCTTCGCTCCGCTCGACGCCCAGGACCGGGCCCATCAGGTCGCGCGCCTTGGCATTGACGGCCTCGGTATCCAGCGGGTTTTCCTTGGTTCCCGGCGGAAAGCGGGTATGTTTGCTGAGCGTCCTGCCGTCCTTGAGCGTGACCTCGACGATGCCTCCGCGCGGCGCGGCGGGGTCGTTCAGCCGGGCATCGCCGATCACCTTGACCCGCTCCATGAGCGCACGGATCTGCGCTTCGCTCATATGCTCGCGCGAGTGGGCGTGGGCAAACGAGACCCCGCCATCGACCAGGGCGGTGGCCATCAGGTATTGGCAATTGACGTCGGGCATCGGGCTGCCACTGACGATGCGGACGGCATCCTCGGGCAGGCGGACGAGAATGGTGTCCACGTTCGCGGGACTGAGATTGTGCTCGCGGCGCAGCTTCAGCAGGGCATCCAGGGGCGACTGGTTGGGATAACCCACGGTGAAGGTCTTGATCCCGGATTCCGTGATGAAGTAGCGGCTGCCCAGTTCGGCCACCATCGCCTCGGGCTTGGGCTCGTTCGACAGCGCGCGCAGCAGGTTGTGCGTGCCGTCCAGGACATCGCGCACGCCGGTGAACCCGGCCTGCACCATGACCGCCGCGGTGACCCCGTTGCGCGCCCCCATGCCGCTGAAGTCGAAGGACTTCTCGATGTGGTCGTGATCGTCGACCCAGCTCCACAGGCCCGATGTTTGCTGCGCCGCATAGGAAATCGCATAGCGCATGCCGGTCTCGTCGAAACGCGCCAGCGAGGCCGCGCTCGCCATGGCGCCCAGGGTGGCAAAGTACGCCTCCGCGCCACGATGCGTGCCCCGGACATGGTCAGGCCCGACCGCCATCAGGAAGCGGCAGCCGACGTCGTAGCCCAGGGCCACGGCGCGGATCAGTTCCGCTCCGCCGCGATGCTCCTTCTCCGCCATGGCCAGAGCCGCCGGCACAGTGGCCGAACCGGGATGCGCCTTGGTGATCGGCTCGAAATCGTCGGACTCGTCCGAGTGGGCCAGCATGCCGTTGATCAACGCCGCGTTGATGGCGGAGGTCCTGATGTTGCTGGCGAGGATGGACGCCTCCGCCACGCCGCCCTGGCTGCGGATGAAACGCGTGGCCATGACGCCGGGGGTGAGGGCCGATCCGGACACCATCGCCGCCACCGTGTCGAGAATGCGGTGCTTGGCGTCGGCGAGGACGTTATCAGGCAGGGCGCGCTCACGCGAGGCCACCATGTAGGCCGCCAGGCGGCCGGTCAGGTCGTTCGCGGCAAAAGATCGTCCCGCCGGCAGCAGACAGGACGCCAGCGTGGCGCCGGCCGCGTGCAACAGCCGCCGCCGGGTCGGCAGCCTACGATCACGGTTTCCATCCTCTTGCATGTTCGCGCTCTCCGATTAGTCTTGGCTGCCGGGGTCGCTCACGTCTTCCTGGCGCCCTTGCCTACCGCGCTTCGTGCAGCGCTTCGCGCCGCGGGTCGCGCAGTGGATCGCACCTCGGCCAGCGGCGCGGCCAAGCGCTCGAGCACGGCGTACACGCAGGCGGTATCGTCCTGGGCATGACCCAGCGCCATCGCCGCATGGTAGATCGGCAGAGAGGCGGAAAACAGCGGCGCCGGGACGGCGAGATCGCGCAGCATGTCGCCGATCAGGGTCATGTCCTTCTTCCAGACCTCGACCTTCATCGTCGCCTTGTCCCAGCTGCGATCGGCCATGACCGGGCCCCGGACCTGAAACATCCGCGAGCCGCCGGCGCCGTCGGCGAGGACATGGACCATGGTCTTGGCGTCCAGGCCCATACGCGTGCCCATCAGCATCGCCTCGGCGGTGGAAATATTGTGGATGGCGACCAGCAGGTTGGCGACCAACTTCATCTGCATGCCGCGGCCAAAACTGCCGACGTTGTAGGTCGCCCGCGCGAAGCCCTCGAACACCGGCGCAAAGCGCTTGATTGCTCGCGCATCGCCGCTGGCATATACCGCCAGGTCGCGGGTTTTCGCCTGCGCTCCGGTGCCCGACAGGGGACAGTCGAGGAGGATCATGCCGGCGGCGGCGAGCGTCGCCCGCGCCTCTTCCTTCGCCGGGATCGGCAGGGTGGACACTTCCGCCACCACGCTGCCGCGCCTGCCCTGGGCGGCCAGTTCGCCGACGACCTGTTTCAGCGCCGGCACCGAGGGCAGCGAGAGGATGCAGTAAGCGCAGGCACCGGCGACGGCGCCGGCGCTGGCCTGGGCCGTGCCGCCCTGCTTCGCCAGCCGTTTTACCTGCGCCTTGACCGGGTCGTAGCCATGCACCGGAAACCCCGCCTTGAGCAGGTTTTCGGCCATCGCGGAGCCCATGATGCCCAAGCCGATCACGCCGACCGGCGGTTTCTCCCGGGGCAAGGCGGATTTCGATATCTTTGCCATTGCACGCTTCCTCTGCTCGTCGGGCCGCACCCGTTCGGGTGTCTCCCTCGAAAGCCCGACCTATTTATGAAAAATGTCGCCCTGCTCTAACGGGGCAGCTTGATCTTCAACAGTTTCACCGCGTTCATGCCCTCGACCAGTTCGCGGTCGGCTTTTGACAGGCGCTTGACCGCCTTGATCAGGCCGCGCGGATCCTCTTCGCCCATGTCGTAGGGATAGTCGGTGCCGAGCATGACGTGATCCGCGCCGAAACGCTCGATCAGCCGCTTCAACATTTCCGGATCGAAGGTGATGCTGTCGAAGTAGAATTTTTCCAGGTACGAGGACGGCGCGCGCTTGATCACCGTGCGGCAGTCCGGACGTGCCCGCCAGGCGTGGTCCATGCGCGCCCAGTAGTGGGCGATGAAACCGCCGCCGTGCGCGGCGATGAACTTGATCTTGGGATTGCGCGCGACGACGCCGTCGAAGATCAGATGGCTGACGGCGATCGTGGTGTCGAGCGGATTGCCGATGACGTTGTTGAAATAGTGGTTGGTCAGACGACTGCCTTCGGTGAAGCCGAGCGGATGCATGAAGATCACCGTGCCCAGTTCGTTGGCCTTGGCGAAGAATTTTTCCAGGCCGAGTTTCGGATCGGTGAGATTCAGGCCATTGACATTGGTATTGATCTCGACGCCGCGCAGGCCGAGCACCTTGACCGCGTACTCCAGCTCGCGCACCGCCAGTTCGGCATTCTGCAGCGGCACCGAGCCCAGGCCGACGAAGCGCTCAGGATGACTCGCCACCAGCTTGGCGATGCCCTCGTTGACGTCGCGGGCCAGGCGCGCGCCGTGGTCCGCCTCGGTGAAGTAGAAGTAATGATAGGGCGCGGGGCAGACCGCCTGGATGTCCACGCCCATCCGGTCCATGTCCTGCAGGCGCTCCTCGATTCCGGTCAGCTTCGAGGCGCGCTCCTGCATCTGTTTGAGGTTGGTCTGGTTGGTCAGTTCGTTGGCGAAGATGACCGTCGGGTCGTATTTCGCGGGCATCAGCTCGGCCGTCTTGGCGCTGATTTCCGGATTCAGATAATGGCAATGGATATCGACCACCTTGGCCTTGCCTCGTGCATCGCGGACCAGGGTTTTCTTCGGGGCGGGCGCGGTCTTGGCGGCGGCAGTTCGGCTGGCCGTGGCGCGGGCGTGAATTTGCTTGTGAATCTTCGAGTGCCGGTGTGCCGGATCGGCGCAGGCGGGCGAGCAGGTATAGAGCATGAGGGTTCCAGTGAGTAAAGGTTTTGAAAACGCCGGGTTTAGAAAACACCAAGATGTTGCGTGACCAGTTCGTTCTCGGCGCGAACGGCGGCGGCAGTTCCGGCATAGGCGATGCGCCCGGTATTGATGACCACGACGTCGTCGGCCAGATCGAGCGCGAGCTTGAAGTTCTGCTCGACCAGGATGATCGACAAGCCTTCGCGCTTGATCTGGTCGATCGCACGGCCGACTTCGGCGACGATCAGCGGCGCCAGTCCTTCCGACGGTTCGTCCATCAGCAGCACCTTGGGATTGCCCATCAGCGCGCGGCCGATCGCCAGCATCTGCTGCTCGCCGCCCGAGAGCAAGCCCGCGCCCTGCCGATGCCGCTCGCGCAGGCGCGGGAATAGTTGATAGACCCGCTCGAACGACCAGGGACTCTTGCCCTCGCGCCGCTGTTCGGCAACGGCAAGATTTTCCTGCACCGTCAGACTGGGAAAGATCCGCCGCCCCTGGGGCACCAGGCGAACGCCGGCGCGCGCGATGAATTCCGGCGCGAGCCGTTGTATCGACCGCCCGAACATCCGGATAGCGCCTTCGCGTGGCGTCAGGAGTCCGGCGATGCTCATGATGGTGGTCGTCTTGCCGGCGCCGTTGCGCCCGAGCAGCGCCAGCAAGCGTCCTTCCTCGAGGCGCAGCGAAACGCCGTGGAGAATGTGGCTGTGGCCGTAGTAGGCATGCACGCCGTCGAGCACCAGGGCGGGACTTGACAGCTCAGTGGCCGACTCAGTGACCAAGATAGATCTCCCGGGTCATCGGGTCATTGACCACCTTGTCGCGGTCACCCTCGACGATCAGCTGGCCGTAATGCAGCACCGTGATCTTCTCGGCGAATTCCAGGGCGATGTCCATGTCGTGTTCGATCATGACGATCGCGGTTTCCCGGGGAATCTCGGCGATCAACTGCTTGATGATCAACCGCTCATCCTGGGACAGGCCGGCGAAGGGTTCGTCGAGGAGCAGCAGTTTCGGCTCCTGCGCCAGCGCCAGGGCAATCTCCACCCGCCTTTGCTCGCCATAGGAAATCTCGCTGATGCGATGTTGCGCACGGGCAGCCAGGCCGACGCGTTCGAGCAGGGCATGGGCCTTGTCGTAAAGATCGCTGCGCGCGGCCAGGGCCGCAATGGGATTGCGCCGCAAAGGCAGCAGACCCAGGAGCGACAGGACAACGTTGTGCGCCAGCGTATCCTTGGAGAACAGGTTGATGATCTGGTAGGTCCTGGCCATGCCGACGCGGGCGCGCGCCGGGATCGGCAGCCGCGTGACATCGTGGCCGAGGACGAAGACGCTGCCGGCGTCGGGCTTGATCTCGCCGGCGATCAGGCCGAACAGGGTGGTCTTGCCGGCGCCGTTCGGCCCGATGATCAAGCGCCGCTCTCCGGCCGCAACGGTCAGGGAAACATCCTGCGTCACGCTGATCCCGCCGAAGGCCTTGCACAGGCCGCGCACTTCCAGGGCCGCGCTCATTTCCGCCCGCCGCCAAGGCGCCGCAGCAAGGCTTGCGTGCCCGGCACGATCCCGGCCGGCATGACGATGACGATGAAGACGAAGACGAAACCCATCAGCATGTTCCAGCGCTCGACATAGGCCGAGGCGTAATTCTTCAGCAGCATCACCAGCGCGGCGCCGACCACGGGACCGGCCAAGGTGCCCGAACCGCCGGCGATCACGGCGAGCAGCGCTTCGGCGGAGACCGTGACCGACATCACGCTGGGATGGATGTACTTGTTGAAATAGACGTAGAGCAGGCCCGCCACCGCGCCGAGGAAACTGGCGAAGACGAAGGTTACCCAGCGTATCCCCCAGACGTCGTAGCCGAGCGAACTCATGCGCCGCGGCTGGTCGCGGGTGCCGCGCAGGGTGGCGCCGAAGGGCGAATTGACGAAGCGGGCAATGACCAGGAGGACCAGCGTCGTGATGATCAGGACGAACCAGTAATAGGCGGCGCTGTTGGCCAGATCGATGCCGAAGGGCGCGGGCCGGGTCAGTCCGGAAAGGCCGTTGTCGCCGTTGGTCACGCCGACCCAGCGATAGCCCAGACCCCAGACGATCTGCGACAGGGCCAGGGTGAGCATCAGAAAGCCCAGGCCCGAGGCGCGCAGCGCGATCCAGCCGAAGGCGCAGCCGGTCAGCGTCGTTGCCAGCAGGGCGGCGGGCGCGGTGAGCGCGTGACCGAGTCCCATGCGCAAGGACAGCCAGGCGGAAATATAGGCGGACAAGCCGAGATAGGAGGCGTGGCCGAGCGAGGTCAGACCGGCATAGCCGACCAGCAGATTCAGGCTTGCCGCAAAGATCGCGGCAATCAGGATCTGGCTGGCCAGGTTGACGTAATACTCGCCGGAGAACCACGGCAGCGCGATCAGGACAACGAGCAGGAGGAGGTGGGAGCGCTTCATGTCTTGATGGTTCCGAACAGCCCCGTGGGCCGGAAGGCGATGACGATGACCATGGGCAGGAACAGGATGACGTAGGCCAGGTCGGGCAGGAGCGCGGTGCCGAAGGTGTAGATGAAGCCGATGATGAAACTGGCCACGAAGGTGCCCACGAGACTGCCGATGCCGCCGAGGATGACCACGATCAGCGCCAGCGAGAGCATGTCGGAATCGAGTCCGGGATAGGCCGAAAAGATCGGTCCGCCTACCGCTCCGCCCAGTCCGGCGAGCAGCGCACCCAGGCAGAAGACGATGGTGAACAGGGCGGAAGCGCGTATCCCCACGGCCCGCGCCATCTGCATGTCATCGACCCCGGCACGGATCATCGCGCCCAGGCGGGTCCGTTCCATCAGCAGGTAGAGCACGACACCGACGACGATGGCGATGCCGACCACGACCAGGCGATAGGTCGGGAAGATCAGGCCGAAGAGCCGCAGCGGCGCCTGAAACATCGCCGGTGTCTGGATCGGGATGGTGTCTCCGCCCCAGACGATGAGACAGAAATCCGAGGCGATGAAGGATAGCCCCAGGGTCGCCAATACCTGGCCTTGGGCGTTGCCGGAGAGTCGGCGCAGCACCAGTCGTTCGATCAGGCCGCCGACTGCGGCCACGGCCAGCGCCGCGATCAGCGCCGCCAGGGCCAGGCCGAAACCTGCCCGCATCGCGCTCACCGCGACATAGGCGCCGAGCATGAAGAGCGCGCCGTGGGTCAGGTTGGCGATGCGCATCAAGCCGAAGATCAGGGCAAAGCCGGATGACAGCAGGAACAGCAGGCCGCCGAGGGCAAAACTGTTGAGCGTCTGTATTTGCCAAAATTGCATGAATCCGTCCCGCCGAGGAGGGTGGCGGAGCGGCGAGGAAGTCGCCGCTCCGGAGCTGCCGAAACTATTGCAGGTTCTTGGCCGGCGGCCAATCGCGCGAATACACCGGGTTTGCGAGGAACTGTTTGGCGTCGTACTTCCAGAACTGGCTGACGTCCGGATAGGTCTCGACCACGGCATTGACCAGGCGCCCGTCCTTGCGCTCGACGCGGCGAACATAGACATTGCCGACGACGTTGCCGTAGGTATCGAATTTCACCGGGCCGCGCGCGGTCTGCACGCTGGTCTTCTTCAGCGCCGCCATCAGCGCATCCTTGTTGCCCGCGTTGCCGCCGACAGCGGTCAATGCGGCATTGAGGACATCGCCATTGACGTAGGTGGCCGCGGCGTAGAAGCCCGGGTCGTAGCCATAGATCTTGCGAAACGCCGGGGCGAACTTGACGTTGATCGGATTGTTCAATTCCGCCGAATACCAGCACACCGTCAGCAAGCCCAGCGCCTCGTCGCCCATGTTGCGCAACACCGATTCGTCCAGGGCCGTCATCCCGCCGACGATCTTCATTTTTCCGCTCATGCCGTATTCATTGAACTGGCGGACGAAACGGAAACCGTTGGAGCCGGCGAAGCCGAGAAAGATGGCGTCGGCGTCGGTCTTCAGTTGCGCGATGAAACTGCCGTAATCGGGCGCGGTCAAGGGCGGGAACAGCTTCTGAATGACCTTGCCGCCGTTTTCCTCGAACACCCGCTGGAAGCCGGCGTTCATTTCCTGACCGTAGGCGATGTCGTCGGCGATCACGATCATCTTCTTGTACTTGAGCACCGTGGCGCAGTAATGCCCCATGACATGCGCGCATTGCGCCGAGGTCGAGGTGGCGCGGACGAACCAAGGATTGGCCTTGCGCTGGGTCATGTCCTCGGCGGCCGCGACCGAGAGGATCGGGATTTTCTGGGTGCGCACGTAATCGTCGATGGCCAGCGCCTCGAATGCCGCCAGCGGTCCGGTGAGCACATGCACCTTGTTGCGCTCGACCAGTTCCTGTGTCTTGGTCAGCGCGGTGGCCGGCGAGCCGCCGGTATCGGCCACGATCACTTCGATCTTGCGCCCGGCCATCATGCCGCCGCGTTCCTTCAGATAGAGTTCGAGTCCGCGCTCCATGTCGATACCGCCGGAGGCCAGGGGACCGGTCTTGACCGTCAACAGGCCAAGACGGACCGGCTCGGCGCTCTGGCCGAAACCCAGCCCGGAATACGCCACACCCACGCCCGCTGCCGCTGCACCCTGCAAGAACTGCCGTCGATCGATAGCCATGATGTCTCCTTTATTAGTCCCGGCCGCGCCGGCTGGCGGAGCCTTTATCCCACTACCCTGATTTCCTGCGTCTGCCTGTCAATAAATCATTGCCCGCGCGGCTTATCTCGTCTCCTCGATGATCGGGAGCAGCAGATAGGCGGCGTGCGCCGGCCCGATGTGCACGGTCGTGGTGCCATCGAACAGCGACGCCGGACGATCGCGGGGATCGTCGTGGAGGAACGGTCCGCAGCCCCTCAATTCGTTCTTGAAATTGGACAGTTTCAGGCCGGTCGATTCGGCATAGAGATAGTCCTTGCCGCGCACCGAGAGCGCGATCCGGTAGCCGGCCGGGACGACGATCGAGGTCGGCCAAAGTTCGACATCCAGTTCCACCGCCTGCCCGGGAATCAACGGCTGTATTTCATCATGCGCGTGATAGGGCCGGTAGGGTTCGGACAGCGCCGCATCGAGCTTGCGCTGCGAGGCGCGCAGCCAGCCCTGCGCGACCGGGGTGTGCGGATCGATCGCGCCGGCGAAGGTCACTTCGCGCAGGTCGGCGGTGAACACGCGAAACACCAGGAAGAGATCGGCATCCGCCGTCGTCGATGAGACCCAGAGCTTCGCCGCGAGCGGCCCGGTGATTTCCGTCTGAACTGTCAGCGGCTCGGAAATGAAGGTCAGGCCTTCGCCTTGCGCCGCGAAGGAAACCGTGGCCTCCCCGGCCACCGCCGCTGAGGCCAGCGCCTGCTGCAGAGGATCGAGATGCAGCCGGGTCCAGCGTGTGCGCGGAATCGGCCATGCGGACTCCGTGCGCGCTGCGAAATGGTCGATGTGGCGAACCTGCAATTGCACCGGCGGCTCGCGGTCCCAGCCGTTTTGCTCGCCCTTCAGGAAGTGGTTGAAAAAGCGCTTCTGCAAGGCCACGCCGTAATCGGTATAGAAATGCGTCCAGTGCTCCAAGCCGTGGGCTTCCAGCCATTTCTGCCCCGATGCCGCGCGCATGAAGCCTTCGAAATTGCCGCGCGGATGCAGCCCCTGCCCACCCCAGTTCGCCGCGGAGAGGAACGGCACCTTGATGTTTTCCCATACCGCGGAGCGGACGCGATGGTATTCGTCATCGAGCCGATGGGCCAGAATGGCATCGCCGAAATCGCAGCGGTTTTTCGCCAGTTCGGCGTCGGACAGCGTCACGTCGCCGCAGACCAAGAGGCCATTGGCGCGGCTTCTGGGCCCGCGTTCGCCCAGACCGTATTGCACCGTCTTGACCTGCATGTCGTACCAGTTGGCCCAGAACGTCGACAGGATGCCGCCGTGGTGCGTCATGTCGCGATACCAGTCGGCCGAGCCCTCCCAGATGCACATCGCGGCCAGATGCGGCGGGTTCTTCGACGCGACCTGCCACTGGTTGATACCGAAGTAGGAGACGCCGGACAGGCCGACCTTGCCGTTCGACCACGATTGCACGCCGGCCCACTCGATGCACTGGTAGAAATCCTCGGTCTCGCGCGGCGAGAAATGGTCCACGTATCCGGGCGAACGACCGCAACCGCGCGAATCGACGCGAACGCAGACATAACCGTCGGGAACCCATTTCTCCGGATCGACCACTTCCCAGTTCTGAAACAGGTTCGACGATCCGTGCGCGACATCCGGATGCGCGCTGATCATCTTTTGCCAGGCGCTCGGATAGCCGTCCTGAAAGGCCAGGCCTTTCGCATAGGGGCCATAGCTGAGCAGCACCGGATAACGTCCCGGCGCCTGCGGCCGAAACACATCCGCCCGGAGCACCAGTCCATCCTCCATGGCGATGGCGACATCCCAGTCGATGATCATTCCGGCGCGCTCCTCGCCGGCTGTCGGCCGCTCGGATTCAGTCAAGCTTCGTCTCCCTGGTCCTCGTCATCGCTTTTGCCGTAACGGTTTCACTGACGCCACGCATGCCGCCCTGGAAATCGCTCCGCAATGTTATTTATCTAGCGATTATTTTCGTGTATTCTGATTGGACGCGATTAGCAAGTTTTTGTCAATGGTCAGTGGCTGACGACGGGAGACATGATGCGCATAGGAATAATCGGTACCGGCCGCATGGGTGCGGCCATCGCCCACCGTCTGATCGATTGCGGACATCCGCTCACGGTCTGGAACCGTTCCCGCGAGAAAACCCTGCCCCTGGAGGCGCGCGGCGCAACGGTGGCGGCGACGCCGGCCGAGTTGGTCGGGGAAAGCGAACTGATCATATCCATACTCACCGATGCCGCTGCGATAGACAGTGCTTACGCGGGCGAAGCGGGCGTGCTCGGTGCGGCTATCGCCGGCAAGCTGTTCATCGAGATGAGCACGGTTCGACCCGGCACGCAGACCGCGCTGAATCAAAAAATTTCCGCCCTGGGCGGCGCCATGATCGATTGCCCGGTGGGCGGAACGGTCGGCCCTGCACGTGACGGCAAGCTGTTCGGCCTGGTCGGCGGCGCGGACGCCGATGTCGCACGGGCCAGGCCGGTGCTGGAGCAACTTTGCCGACGCATCGAGCATGTCGGACCGGTCGGTGCCGGCGCGAGTCTGAAGCTCACCATCAACCTGCCGCTCCTGGTGTTCTGGCAGTCCCTGGGAGAAGCGCTGTCGCTAGCCGCTCCGCTCAAGCTCGATCCCGCACGGCTGATCGACATCCTCGCCGATTCTTCCGGCGGCCCGAACATGCTCAAGGGCCGCGGTCCGGCCCTGGCGGCGGCACTGGCCGGCGGCACGACGGCTGCCGCGACCTTCGACGTCGATTCCATCCGCAAGGACATGCGCACCATGCAGGAAGAGGCGCAGGCGCTCGGCCGCGAACTGCCGGTGACCTCGGCGGCGCTGAAAGTGTTCGAC
Organism: uncultured Sterolibacterium sp.; assembly: GCA_903832735.1. Taxonomy (GTDB): domain Bacteria; phylum Pseudomonadota; class Gammaproteobacteria; order Burkholderiales; family Rhodocyclaceae; genus CAIYYX01. The sequence goes on along the minus strand of CAILCO010000044.1, from coordinate 25,787 downwards.
CGCGCCGCCAGTGAGGGGCACGGCGACGCCGATGGCATCAGTCTGCCGGTGTGGTGGCTGAAAGCCTGAACCGGCGGGGAGACAGCGCCATGCGCAGCAGCGTCACAATCAGGGTCAACGGCCGAACCCACGAGGTCCGGGCCGATCCGGATGCCCCGCTGCTCTACGTGCTGCGCAACAATCTGGATTTCAAGGGCAGCCGTTTCGGTTGCGGCAACGGCGACTGCGGCGCATGCACCGTGATGATCGATGGACATGCGGTGCAGTCGTGCACGACGCCGCTCTGGTCGGTCTTGGCCAACTCCGGCCAGGAGATCCTGACCGTCGAAGGCCTCGCCGCGGATCCCATCGGGGCGCTGGTGCGCGAGGCCTTCCTGGAGGAACAGGCGGCGCAATGCGGCTATTGCATCAACGGCATCATCATCTCCGCGACCGCGCTCTTGAAACGCATTGCGCAGCCCAGCCAGGCCGAGATCCTCGCAGCCCTGGATCGTCACCTCTGCCGCTGCGGCACACATGTCCGGATCCTGCGCGCGATACAGCGGGCGATACGCCTGATGGCACAAGGCCCGTTACCATGAAATACGTTGCCAAGCGCGCCGTGTCAGGTTCGAGCGTAGCGAGCCGGTTAGTAGCCTCCCCGCGAGGGGAGGATGGGTGGGGCGGGTCCGAGTTGGCCCTTTGCCAGCTTGAGACATTACGACGCCCAGCCATTTCATCATGCGGGGTGGTTCATCGGAGCCATGAGCGTTAGTATGAACGCGCCGCCGCTGCCAGCGAGCATCCTGACCAGTCCCCGGCTGTGCCAGTGGCTGAGCATCGCGCCGGAAACCGATCGGCGGATCACGATGTACAGCGGCAAGGTCGAACTCGGCCAGGGCATTTCAAACGCGTTAAGCCAGATCGCCTGCGAAGAATTGGGCCTGGAGCCGCAACAGCTGACGCTGGTGGCCGGCCATACCGCTTTTTCGCCGGACGAAAACTATACCGCCGGCAGCCAGTCGATCGAGGTCGGCGGTGCCGCGATCCGCGCCGCAGCAGCCTGCGCCCATGCGCTGTTCGCGCGGGCTGCGGCGCGGCTGCTGGGTGTTGCCGAGGAGTCCTTGCGCGTGGACCGGGGCACTTTCAGCAGCCCCCTGACGGCAGCCGTGACGGACTACTGGGCGCTGGCCGGCGAGGTCGATCTGGCGCAGGCCATCAGCCCCGCGCCGCTGCGCCGGCGGGCGGATTATCGCTGTGCCGGCCGGAGCCTGCCGCGCGCCGATCTGCCGGCGAAACTCTCGGGCGCCGCTTACGTCCATGATCTTGTTTTGCCCGGCATGCTCCACGCCCGCGTGCTGCGCGGCGGGCATCGCGCCTGCTGCCTGGCGCGGGTCGACACCGTGGCCTTGCAGGCCCTGGCCGGAGTCAGTGCCATGGTGCATTCGGGCCAGTTCCTGGCCATCGTCGGCGCCGACGAAGAGGCGCTGGTACGCGCCCTGGAGCAGGCGCGGAAGATGGTCGTGTGGACGTTACCGGAAGCGCTGCCGCCGCAGCGCGAAATCGCGGAAATGCTCCCCGCCCTGCCCTGCGTTTCCTCGGTGGTGCACCTTCAGGGCGATGCGGCCGTTCCCTTGGTCGCGCACCGCGCCCGCTATTCGCGCCCCTACCTGGCGCACGCCGCGATCGGCCCGTCCTGCGCCGTGGCGGATCCTGCCGAGGGCCGCCTGACAGTCTGGTCGCATACCCAAGGCCCCCATGCCCTGCGCGCCCAGATCGCCGCCGCCCTGGGGCGAAACATGGCCGAGGTCGAGGTCATCCACATGGCCGGATCAGGCTGTTACGGCCACAACGGCGCCGACGACGTGGCTTTCGATGCCGCCTTCATTGCCCAGAGCATCGCGGCTCCGGTGCGCGTGCAATGGATGCGCGAGGACGAGATGAGCGCAGCGCCTTGCGGCTCGGCCAGTCTGGTGGAGATAGCCGGCGGCGTGGATGCGGACGGGAAAATTTGCGCCTGGGACATCCAGATCTGGAGCCATACGCACATCAAGCGGCCGGGCTGGGGGACGGGCATCAACCTGCTCGGCGCCTGGGCGAAGGAGCCGCCGATTGCCGAACCCCCCGACATGGATGTGCCGTTGCCGGCGGGAGGCGGGCAGCGCAACGCTATCGCCCTCTATGATCTGCCGCACCAGCAGGTCACTTATCACTTCATCGGCCAATCGCCGATCCGGGTCTCGGCATTGCGCTCGCTCGGCGCCTATGCCAACACCTTCGCGATAGAGTCGTTTTTCGACGAGCTCGCGGCAAAGGCGGCGGTGGATCCGCTCGAGTTCCGCTTGCGCCATCTCGCCGATCCGCGCGCCCGCGCGGTCATCCTCGAAGTCGCACGCCGGTCCGGATGGCAACTGACGCCGCCGGCGGGAAGCGGCACCGGCATGGGCATCGGCTTCGGCCGCTACAAGAACCGCTCCGCCTATTGCGCGGTAGTCGCCAGTGTTCGCGTCGAGGAAAAGGTTCATGTCGAAAAGGTATGGGCCGTGGTCGACGCCGGTTGCGTGGTCAATCCTGACGGTCTGATCAATCAGATCGAGGGCGGCATCATTCAGTCTCTGAGCTGGACCCTGAAGGAGGCGGTGACCTGGTCCGAGACCGGCATCACCTCCCGGACCTGGGAAGACTATCCGATCCTGGGCTTCGACGAGGTGCCGGAAGTTTCCGTGCACCTCGTCGACCGGATCGAAGAACCCAGTCTCGGCAGCGGCGAGGCGGCCGCCGGTCCGACCGCCGCCGCAGTGGGCAACGCCGTGGCCCACGCGCTGGGAATACGCGCCAGACATCTGCCCCTGACCGCCGAACGACTGACATTACTCATCAACGAATCATCCTGAGGAGATCTTGCATGGCTCTCACGACCAGTTCCGAAACGCTCACGCTCGATGGCGCATTGCAGATTGCCCAGGCGGCACTCGCCCACGGCCGGTCCCTGAACATGGCGCCGCTGGTGGTTGCCGTGCTCGATCCGCGCGGCGCAGTGAAAGCCTATCTGGCGGAAGATGGCGCCAGCCTGCTGCGCTTCGACATCGCCTTCGGCAAGGCCTGGGGGGCGCTGGGCATGGGCTTTGGCGGCAGGGAACTGACCCGTCGCAGCGCCAAGGTGCCGCTGTTCATCAACGCGCTGCAGACCATGAGTTCGGGAAAGGTCGTCCCTGTGCCGGGTGGGGTCCTGATCCGCAACGACGCGGGCGGCGTCGTCGGCGCCGTCGGCATCAGCGGCGAGACCTCGGACAACGACGAGCTTTGCGCCATCGCGGGCATACAGGCGACGAAACTAATCCCGGATAGCGGCGATTAGAGAGCCTTCGCCCCGGCGGCGGCCAAAAAGATCCGCAGCCGCGCCTGGACCAGAGGATCGGAAATCCCCGTCTCGCCGGTGCACAGCAACAGGTTCGGCCAGTCCGGCGGGAAGAACTCGGCGATATCGTCGAGCACCAGATAATCCGTGAGGGCATGCTCGGCCACGTATAGCCGGATGCCGTCGAAGCGTCCCCGGCCTTGTGTGCAGGCGACGATGCGAGCGCGCAGCGATTCCGGAAACATCAGCCGGATTTCCGCCAGCGAGTGGCTATGGCGCCAGGTCGAATGGATCACGATGTGCAACTCGGCGCTGCCGACCACCTCGGCAAGCAGGGGCGACCAGCGCAGCAGCTCCCCTGCGGCAAGACTGCCGGCCGCAGCGCAAGGGTGGAGGACGCCGTCGATGTCGAGAAAAATTGTTTGCATTTTAGTTGCCCAAGGGGCAACGCAGGGCTCTTGTGCCAGCAAAGCAGGTGCTAGTGCGCCGCCTCCTGGGAAGCGCGAATGGTAGCGATCGCCCGGATTCCGGTCAATTTTCCCCGGTCGAATCACGGCAAGTCGTTGCCCCTTGCAGCGCGCCGCCATTTCGTTTATAAAGCCCTCTTTTCGCTGATGCACTGACACACCAATGGCCGAAGATCTACTGCACAAACAATTCCCCTCCTATGTCCCGAAAAAAGGTGAGGAATACATGAACAGCCTGCAGCATGCGCATTTCCGCACCATACTCATGTCCCTCAAAGGGGAACTGATGGTGGACATCGAGCGCACGGTGCACACCATGCAGGATGAGGCCACCGTCTTCGCCGACCCCAACGACCGGGCCAGCCAGGAGTCCGACATCGCGTTGGAACTGCGCAACCGCGACCGCGAACGCAAGCTCATCAAGAAGATCGACGAAGCGCTCGGCCGTATCGAGAATGGCGAATACGGCTATTGCGACAGTTGCGGCGTCGAGATCGGCCTGAAGCGCCTCGAAGCCCGCCCCACGGCGACGCTCTGCATCGACTGCAAGACCCTCGAAGAGTTGAGAGAGAAACAAGTCGCGAAGTAGGTCGGCCTTTCAATCGAGACACCCGAACGGGTGCAGGAAATCCCATGGGAGGCCCCGAAGGAAGTACCCTTGGGGCGCGACGACCGAAGAGGGACACAATAAAAAAGGACGCCTGAGCGTCCTTTTTCATTTCCCGTCAGGCAGCTTACGCGGCAGGCGGCGCCGCATCGGCGGCGATCGCCTTCATTGACAGGCGCACGCGGCCCTTGTCGTCGGTCTCGATGACCTTGACCTTGACCACCTGGCCCTCCTTGAGATAGTCGGCGACGGCATTGACGCGCTCGCTGGCGATCTGCGAGATATGCAGCAGTCCGTCCTTGCCCGGCAGCAGGCTGACGATGGCGCCGAAGTCCAGAAGGCGCAGCACCGTGCCTTCATAGATGCGGCCGACTTCGACTTCCGCGGTGATGTCCTCGATGCGTTTCTTGGCTGCCTGGGCGGCGTCGGAACTGACCGAAGAGATGGTGATGGTGCCATCATCCTCGATGTCGATCACGGCACCGGTTTCCTCGGTCAGGGCGCGAATGACCGCGCCGCCCTTGCCGATCACGTCGCGGATCTTCTCGGGATTGATCTTCATGGTGATCATGCGCGGCGCGAAGGTCGAGACTTCCTCCCTGTGCCCGGTCATCGATCCCTGCATCAGACCGAGAATATGCAGCCGCGCGTCCTTGGCCTGAGCCAGCGCCACCTGCATGATTTCCTTGGTGATGCCCTGGATCTTGATGTCCATCTGCAGCGCGGTGATGCCGTTGTCGGTACCCGCCACCTTGAAGTCCATGTCGCCCAGATGATCCTCGTCGCCGAGGATGTCGGTCAGCACCGCGAAGCGGTTGCCTTCCTTGATCAGGCCCATGGCGATGCCGGCAACGTGCGCCTTCAGGGGAACACCGGCATCCATCAGGGCGAGCGAACCGCCGCAGACCGAGGCCATCGAGGAGGAACCGTTGGATTCCGTGATTTCCGAGACCAGGCGGATGCTGTAGCCGAACTCTTCCGGCGTCGGCAGCACGGCGAGCAGCGCGCGCTTGGCCAGACGGCCGTGACCGACCTCGCGGCGCTTCGGCGTGCCGACGCGGCCGGTTTCACCGGTAGCGAAAGGAGGCATGTTGTAATGCAGCAGGAAGCGCTCGCGATACTCGCCCTGCAAGGCATCGATGATCTGTTCGTCGCGGCCGGTGCCGAGCGTAGCTACCACCAGCGCCTGGGTCTCGCCGCGGGTGAACAGCGCCGAGCCGTGGGTCCGCGGCAAGACGCCGTGGCGGATGGCGATCGGGCGCACGGTGCGGGTGTCGCGGCCGTCGATGCGCGGCTCGCCGTTCAGGATCTGGTTCCTGACGATCTTGGCCTCGAGATCGAACAGGCGATCCTTGACGACATTCGCGTCGGCCGCATTCTCGCCTGCGCACAGGGTCGCGATCACCTTGTCGGTGATTTCGCGGGTCTTCTGCGTGCGCGCCTGCTTGCTGGTGATCAGATAGGCCTCGCGCAGTTCGGCTTCGGCGACCTCGGCAACCTTCGCGATCAGCGCTTCGTCCTTGGGTGCGGCGGTCCAATCCCATTCCGGCTTGCCGGCGACTTCGACCAGTTCGTTGATGGCCTTGATCGCGGCCTGCATCTGCTCGTGACCGAAGACCACGGCGCCGAGCATCACTTCCTCGGACAACTGCTGGGCTTCGGACTCGACCATCAGCACGGCGGCGGCGGTGCCGGCGACGACCAGATTCAACTGGCTGTCCTTGAGCGTCGATATCGCCGGGCAGAGTACATACTGGCCGCCGATATAACCGACGCGGGCGGCGCCGATCGGGCCGTCGAAGGGAATGCCGGAAATCGCCAATGCCGCAGAGGCGCCGATCAGCGCCGGGATGTCGGGATCGACTTCAGGATTCGAGGACAGGACATGGATGATCACCTGGACCTCGTTCAGGAAGCCCTCGGGAAACAACGGGCGAATCGGCCGGTCGATCAGGCGCGAGGTCAGCGTCTCCTTCTCCGAAGGACGGCCTTCGCGTTTGAAAAAGCCGCCGGGAATACGGCCGGCGGCATAAGTCTTCTCGACGTAATCGACGGTCAGGGGGAAAAAGTCCTGGCCGGGCTTGGCGGAAGTCCTGGCGACGACAGTCGCCAGGACCACGGTGTCGTCCATCGTGACGAGCACGGCGCCGCCGGCCTGGCGGGCGATCTCGCCGGTTTCCAGGGTGACGGTATGGGCGCCGTAGGCAAAGCTTTTCTTGGTGGCTGTTAAGTTGAGCAAGGGACTATCCTTTCATCATGTTTAGCGAGGGCGCTACGCAATATGTGCGCAAAAAACGAAAAACCGGCGCGGCCCTCTTCGGGCCGGCGCCGGCGTGTTCAGTCATGCCCGATGCGGTATGGGGCGCTCCGCATGTCATGCAAGCCAGCGGCTTACTTGCGGAGGCCGAGCCGCGCGATCAACGCGCGGTAACCTTCGGAGTTCTTGCGCTTCAGATAATCAAGCAACTTGCGACGCTGATTGACCATCGTCAGCAGGCCGCGGCGCGAGTGGTGATCCTTGACGTTGGCCTTGAAGTGCCCGGTCAAGCCATTGATGCGCGCAGTGAGCAGCGCAACCTGCACCTCCGGCGAGCCAGTGTCGCCCATGGCGCGCTGGAAATCACCGACAATCTTTGCTTTTTCTACAGTCGAAATCGCCATCTTCTCTCTCTAGGGGTTTCTTAACAAAGACCAAGATTATACTCCGAGTTCCGCAATCTACTCAAGCACTTCCGGCATCGGTCAGTTCGGCCACCAGGCGGCGCGGGGTCAAGAAGCCTTCCGGCGTGATCACGCAAAGGCCGAGGAAGCGCTCAGCGCCGTAGGCGCGCAGTCGGGCACCGGCCTCGCCGCTCCAGCGCACCGGCTGGCCATGGGCCAGACGCGCAGTATCGGCCTCGCCCAGGAGCGCGGCGGGAAGATCCATGAGCAGGGAATCGACAGGTGCCAAGCGGGCATCACGCTCCGCCATGTCCAAGGAAGCGAGTTCCGCCATTGTGATGGCGCCGGCCAAATCCAGTTTGCCGATGCGGGTGCGCCGCAGTCCGGCCAGATGCGCGCCGCAGCCGAGCGCGCCGCCTATGTCCTGGGCCAGGGTGCGGATATAGGTGCCCTTGCTGCAGTCGACGGAAATGCTGATCGTGTCGGCGGCGAAGGCCAGGAGCCGGATCGCATAGATGTTGACGCGGCGAGCAGCCCTTTCGATTTCGATGCCGGCCCGGGCATACTCGTAGAGCGGCTTGCCGTCCTTCTTCAGCGCGGAATGCATCGGTGGGACCTGGAGGATCTCGCCGGTGAACTGCCGCAAGGCCGCCTCGACCTGCGCCAGATCCACCGCCACGGCCCGGGTTTCCAGCACCCGGCCCTCGGCGTCGGCGGTATCGGTGGTCACCCCCAGGCGGATGATGGCATCGTAGGACTTGTCGGCTTCCAGCAGTTCACCGGCAAACTTGGTCGCCTCGCCGAAGCACAAGGGCAGCAGGCCAGTGGCCAGCGGATCGAGGGTACCGGTATGGCCGGCCTTCTTCGCATTGTAGGCGCGCCGTGCGCCTTGCAGCGCCGCATTGGAAGTAATCCCCAGGGGTTTGTCGAGCAGCAGCACGCCATCGACGGCCCGACCGGGCGGCCTACGCGGTGCATTCACGCTAGCGTGAAATACTTTGCCAAACGCGCTGTGTCATTTCCGAGCGCAGCGAGCCGGTCAGCAGCCTCCCCGCGAGGGGACGGGAGGGGCGGGCCCGAATTGGGCCTTGCACAACCTGAGGCTTTACGAAGCTCATCAATTTCATCATGCGGGGTGGCTTATCGGAGCCATGGTCCTTAGTTCTCAGGTCGCGTCATCCGCCGGATCATTCCTGGCGGAATGCACGGCTTCGTCGATCAGCTGGGAAAGCCGCGTACCGTTCTCGACCGACGGGTCGTAGACGAAATGCAGTTCGGGCAAATGGTGGATCTTGATGCGCTTACCGAGTTCGCGCCTGAGGAAGCCGCTGGCGTGCTTCAAGCCGAGGGTAATTTCTTCCAGATGCTCAGCACCCGCCAGGCTGGTGAAGAACACCTTGGCATGGGTGTAATCCGCCGTCACCTCGACATCGGTCAAAGTCACCAAACTGACCCGGGGATCCTTCAGTTCCGTGCGGATCAGTTCGGCCAGGTCGCGCCGGATCTGTTCCGCGATGCGGCTGGTTCGGGCGTAGTCCTTAGGCATGGTCTTATGAGAGAGTTCGAGCGACTTCCTGGATTTCAAACACCTCGAGCTGGTCGCCCTCGTTCAGATCGTTGAAGTTCTTCAGCGAGAGACCGCACTCGAAGCCGTTCCTGACCTCCTTGACGTCGTCCTTGAAGCGTTTCAGGGAGTCGAGCCAGCCGGTGTGGATCACCACGTTGTTGCGCAGCACGCGCACCTGAGAATTGCGCTTGACGACGCCATCCTGCACCATGCAGCCGACCACGGTGCCGATCTTGGAGATGCGGAAGACCTGACGTACCTCGGCCATTCCGATCACCTGTTCGCGCTTCTCCGGCGAGAGCATGCCGGACATCGCCGCCTTGATTTCATCGACTGCGGCATAGATGATGTTGTAGTAGCGAATATCGACGCCCAGGCTTTCGGCGGCACGGCGCGCGCTGACATCGGCCCGGATGTTGAAGCCGATGATCACCGCCTTCGAGGCCGAGGCCAGATTGACGTCGGATTCGCTGATGGCGCCGACCGCGGAATGGATGACATTGACCTTGACTTCATCGGTCGACAGCTTGTTGAGAGATTGCACCAGCGCTTCCTGCGAGCCCTGCACGTCGGCCTTGACGATCAGCGGCAGTTGCTTCGCCTCGTTCTCGCCGAGATTCTCGAACATATTCTCGAGCTTGGCGGCCTGCAGCTTGGCCAGCTTGACGTCGCGGAACTTGCCTTGACGGAACAGCGCGATCTCGCGCGCCTTGCGTTCGTCGCCGAGCACCAGTGCCTCGTCGCCGGCCGCCGGAACATCGGCCAGACCCTGGATTTCCACGGGAATCGAAGGGCCGGCTTCTTCCACCGACTTGCCGTTCTCGTCGAGCATCGCCCTGACCTTGCCGAAAACCGCGCCGCAAAGCAGCGCATCGCCGCGGCGCAGCGTACCCGACTGAACCAGAATCGTCGCCACCGGGCCCTTGCCCTTGTCGAGACGCGCCTCGATCACCAGGCCCTTGGCCGGGCTGTCCTTGGCCGCCTGCAATTCGAGCACTTCGGCCTGCAGCAACACCCGCTCGAGCAACTCGTCGATGCCGGCGCCGGTCTTGGCGGATACCTGCACGAAGGGCACATCGCCGCCGTATTCCTCGGGGATCACGCCTTCTGCGACCAGCTCTTGCCTGACGCGCTCGGGATTGGCATCGGGTTTGTCGATCTTGTTCACCGCCACCACCAGCGGTACGCCGGCGGCTTTGGCGTGGGCAATCGCCTCCTTGGTCTGCGGCATCACGCCGTCATCGGCGGCAACCACCAGGATGACGATGTCGGTCGCCTTGGCGCCGCGCGCCCGCATCGCGGTGAATGCCTCGTGGCCCGGAGTATCGAGGAAGGTCAGCATGCCGCGCTCGGTCTCGACGTGATAGGCGCCGATATGCTGGGTAATGCCGCCGGCCTCGCCGTGGGCGACGCGGGTCTTGCGGATATGGTCGAGCAGGGAAGTCTTGCCGTGATCGACGTGGCCCATCACGGTGACCACCGGTGCTCGCGGCAGCAGTTCCGGTGCGACGCCGCCGACGGCCACTTCGTCGAGGAAGGCATCGGGCTCGTCGAGCTTTGCGGCGAAGGCCTTGTGGCCCATTTCCTCGACCAGAATCATCGCCGACTCCTGGTCGAGCATCTGGTTGATGGTGACCATGGAACCCATTTTCATCAGCGTCTTGATGACTTCCGTGGCCTTCACCGACATCTTGTGGGCGAGATCCGAGACGGAGATGGTTTCCGGCACATGAACCTCGCGCACCACCTGTTCGGCGGGCGCTGCGACGGCATGGTTCTCCTCACGCCCGCCGCGACCGCCGCTGCGGGCGCGCGGACCGCCGCGCCAGCCGCTCGGGCCGGTATCGCCGCGGGTCTTGATGCCGCGCTTCTTGGCGGCATCGTCCTTCCAGGTGCCGACCGGCTTCTTGACAGCCTTCTTGTCGTCCGGCTTGCCCACCGGCTTGTGCAAGGTGCCGCTGACCTTTGCCGCCGCGGGAGCGGGTGTTGTTGCCGGCGCCGGCGCCGCAACCGGCGCTTTCGGGGCTTCCGCGGGCTTCAAGGCGGCCGCCTGACGCTGATCGGCCTCGGCGCGGTTGCGCAGAACGCGCTCCTGTTTTTTCTGCAATTCGGCAGCCTGAATCGCCGCCAACTCCGAATGGCGCCGCGCTTCGCGTTCGCGCAGGGCGAGTTGTTCAGCGCTGATCACATGGGCCGGAACGCGGGTCGGAACACGCGCCTTGGCCGGCTTCACGCCCGGCTTCTGCTCAGCCGGGGTCGCTCCTGCGACGGCAGGGACGTCTGCGGCGGCAACTGCGGGCGTTTCGGCAACTGCGTCGGCAACTGCGGGAGGGACAGGTTCGGGCGTCGGCGCAGGCACAAGCTCCTCTGCCACTGACGCCACCGGCGGCACTACGACGGCAACGGCGGCGGGTTCGGCAGGCTGCTGCGCGACTACTTCCGGCAGGACGACTGGAGGGACATCCAGCGCAGGCGGCAAGGCAGCCGGCTGTTCGATAGCCAGTTCAATTGCTTGTTCAACAGGCGCATCGATCTGCGCGGCAAGCGGCAGATTCTCCGCGGCGGGTTTCCCGGCGGCGGGTTTCTCGACTTCGGCCAGCGCCTCGTCACGCTTGACGAAGGTGCGCTTCTTGCGGACTTCAACCTGGATCGTACGTGCCTTGCCGCTGGAATCAGCCGCCTTGATCTCCGTGGTCTGCTTCCGCGTCAGGGTGATCTTGCCCTTGGGTCCGGTCTCGCCATGAGACTTGCGCAGGTATTCAAGCAGCTTGGCCTTGTCTTGCTCGGTCAGAGTGTCGTTGGCTGCCACCTTGGCGACGCCGGCCTTCTGCAACTGTTCGAGCAGAGCCGTGGCGGGCATCTTAAGCTCGCTGGCAAATTGTGTAACGCTCATCTGTGCCATCTGGAACCCCTGCGATTATGCTTCGAACCAGTGCGCACGCGCAGTGGTGATCAGGCTGGTGGCCCGTTCGTCATCGATACCGGTCAATTCGACCAGTTCGTCGACCGCGAGATCGGCCAGATCTTCGCGGTTCTTCACGCCGCCGCGCGCCAGCTTGGCGGCGAGCGATTTGTCCATGCCCTCGAGTTCGATCAGATCGTCGGCAACGTTCTCAAGCTGTTCCTCATCCACGATCGCCTCGGTCAACAACACATTCCGGGCCCGCTCGCGCAACTCGGTGACCGTGGCCTCGTCGAAGGCATTGATTTCCAGCATCTCGGCCAGCGGCACGTAAGCGATCTCCTCCAGCGTGGAGAAGCCCTCCTCGATCAGGATATTGGCGACTTCCTCATCGACATCCAGCCTCGCGACGAACAACTCGCGGATCTTGGAATGTTCGGTCTGGGACTTCTCCTGCGACTCTTCCACGGTCATCAGATTGATGGTCCAGCCGGTCAGTTCCGAAGCCAGGCGGACATTCTGGCCGCTGCGGCCGATGGCGATGGCGAGATTGTCCTCGTCGACGACCACGTCCATCGCATGTTTTTCCTCATCGACCATGATCGAGGAGACCTCGGCCGGCTCCAGTGCGCCGATCACGAACTGCGCCGGATCCGCCGACCAGAGCACGATATCGACGCGCTCGCCGGCCAGTTCGTTGGTCACCGCGGTGACGCGCGAGCCGCGCATGCCGATGCAGGTACCCTTGGGATCGACGCGCGGATCGTTGGACTTGACTGCGATCTTGGCGCGCACGCCGGGGTCGCGCGCCGCCGACTTGATTTCGATCAGTCCGTCCTCGATCTCCGGGACCTCCAGTTCGAACAGCTTCATGATGAACTCCGGCGCGGTGCGCGAGAGGATCAGTTGCGGACCGCGGGCGGCCCGGTCGATCTTCATCAGCCAGGCGCGGACGCGGTCGCCCGGGCGGAGGTTTTCCTTGGGGATCATCTGGTCGCGCGGCAAGACCGCCTCGATGCGGCCGGCCTCGATGATGGCACTGCCGCGCTCCATGCGCTTGACGGTGCCGGTGACCAGATGTTCCTTGCGCTCGAGGAAGTCGTTGAGCACCTGCTCGCGTTCGGCGTCGCGGATTTTCTGCAAGATGACCTGCTTCGCCGCCTGCGCGCCGATGCGGCCGAAATCGACCGGTTCCAGCGCCACTTCGATGTAGTCCTCAAGCACGATGTCGGGCACATCCTTGATCGCGTCGTTCAAGCCGATCTGCTGCTCGGGGTTCTCCACGGCTTCATCGGCGACCACCAGCCAGCGACGAAAGGCTTCGAACTCGCCGGTTTCGCGATCGACCTCGACGCGCACATCGGCATCGTCATGGACCTTTTTCTTGGTGGCGGAAGCGAGCGCAAGCTCGAGGGCGGTGAAGACGATGTCTTTCTGCACGTTCTTCTCGCGCGACAGGGCATCCACCAGCAGCAACAGTTCGCGGCTCATCGTTCCATCTCCTGCGATTCTCTCGAAAATTCCGTCAGAACTTCGCGACAAGGCGGGCCTTGTCGATCTGTTCCAACGGCAGTTCATAGGCCGCATCCGCACCTTGCAAATGCAACACGCCATCCTTCACACCGGCCAGGATCCCGGTAAAATTTCGCTGGCCATTGACCGGCAAGCGCGTACGCAACTGCGCTTCCTGCCCGGCAAAGCGTTCGAAATCGGCTTGCTTCTTGAGCGGCCGATCAAGCCCCGGCGAGGAAACTTCCAGCCGGTCGTAGTCGATGTTCTCGACCGCGAACAGCCGCGTCAATTGGTTGCTGACCGCAGCGCAATCCTCTATCGTGATGCCATTGGGGCTGTCAATGAAAATTCGCAGCAGGCGTGCGCGCGGACTGGTCTCGACATCCACAAGTTCGTAGCCCAGTCCCGTTACCGTCTGCTCGATTAATTCAGCCTGCCCTATATTCACGCTACCCACGCCACAAATGAAAAATGGGCGAAACGCCCATCTCTGTCTTATCATCCCGCCAGCTGTCGTTGCGGCGGGAAACCGGAGAATGCTCGGTACCCGGACCGACTTAGCTGGCATGCCGCACCTAGTTCCAACTCAGCGCCAAAGTCGATCCCTTACCAATCCGAAAATTATAACAGAACGACTATCACCGAGCAAATCAAGCTTCGGTTTCTTCAGGCATTTCCTCGCCGTCGAGCGCTGTTGCCTCCCTCTTCGGCACTGCCGGCAAGCGCTTCAACAGCACCGCGACATCCTCCGGCGACAACTCCACCACCATGCCGCGCTTCAGCCGCGGCGGCAATTCCACCGGGCCGTAACGCACCCGCATCAGCCGGCTGACGGTGACGCCAACGGCCTCGAACATCCGCCTCACCTCCCGGTTGCGCCCCTCGGTGAGGGTGACGCGGTACCAGCGATTGGTACCTTCGCCGCCGCCATCGACCAGCCGTCCGAAGTGCGCCACGCCATCTTCCAACTCGATGCCATGAACCAGCTTTTCCTTCGCCTCCAGGGACAATTCGCCGACGACGCGCACCGCGTATTCGCGCTCGATCTCGCTGCGCGGATGCATCAGCCTGTCGGCCAGGGCGCCGTCGCTGGTGAACATCAGCAGGCCGCAGGAGTTGAAGTCGAGCCGCCCGATGGCGATCCAGCGCCCGCCGCCTATCCTCGGCAACTTGGCAAAGACACTGGGCCGGCCCTGCGGGTCGTCGCGCGAGACGATTTCGCCTTCGGGCTTGTGATAGAGCAGGACGCGCGGCCGACGGTCGGCAAAACGCAGACGCACCAGCTTGCCATTGACGCGCACCTTGTCCTCCGCGCCGATACGCTGTCCGACGTGGGCCGGCTCGCCATTGACGATTACCCGGCCGGCGAGGATCCACTCCTCCAGTTCGCGCCGCGAGCCCAGGCCCGAATCGGCCAGCGCCTTGTGCAGTTTGGTGGTGGCAGCGGGGACCGGCGCGGGACGCGGCCGGCCGCGCCGGGCAGCAGCAGCCGGCACGGCAGCGCGTTCGTCGTCGGCTCTTCCGCCAGCTTCGGGCGGCTGGGCAACGGGCCGCTGCGCAGGCGGACGAAACGGCGTCCTGGTTGCCGCGCGGCTAGTTCTGGGCTTGGGTTTCGCTTTGGACTTGGACTTGGGGTTCATCGACAGTCTCCATGATCCGCTCGACTTCGGCCAGCGGAGGTAACTCGGCAAGACTGCGTAGGCCAAGGTCGTCGAGAAAGGCCTTGGTAGTGGCATACAGCGCGGGGCGTCCAGGGACATCGCGATGGCCGACGGCATCGATCCAGCCGCGCGATTCCAGCGTCTTCAGGATGTTCGCCGAGACCGCCACGCCGCGGATATCCTCGATGTCGCCGCGCGTCACCGGCTGGCGGTAAGCGATGATGGCGAGGGTCTCCATCACCGCGCGCGAATACTTGGGCGGCCGCTCGTTCTTCAGGCGGTCGAGGTAAGGCTGGAATTCGGGGCGGGTCTGAAAACGCCAACCGCTGGCCAACTGCGCCAGTTCGACGCCGCGGCCGTTCCAGTCGGCGCGCAGGTCGGCGAGCAGCGTGCGCAGCGTATCGTCGTCGAAGCCCTCGTCGAAAAGGCGTTTCAGTTCGGCCAGGGGAAGCGGCTCGGTTGCCGTGAGCAGCGCCGTTTCAAGCACGCGCTTGTAATCTTCAGGGGTGTATAGCGTTTGCATTGGCCAATTTTACATAAATGGGCGCAAGCGCCGCGCTCTGGGTAATGTCGACCAACTGCTCGCGCGCCAGTTCGAGCATGGCGAGAAAGCTCACGACCAGGCTGGGAACGCCCGCAGCCACGTCGAACAAGGTGTCGAAGGCGACGAAAGCCCCGCCCGACAAACGGCGCAGGATCAGGGCCATGTGCTCGCGCACCGACAATTCCTCGCGCGTGATCTTGTGATGCTGCGTCATGCGCGCCTGCTTCATCAGTTGCGACCAGGCCAGCCGCAGATCCTCGAGGCCGACCTCGGGCTGACGCTGGGCCAGTTCGTCGGCTATCCACACCGTTACCCACTCGTAGTCGCGCAGGGCCTGCGGCTGAGCATCGAGTTTGGCCGCGGCCGCCTTCATCTGCTCGTATTCGAGCAGGCGCCTGACCAGTTCGGCGCGCGGATCCTCCGCCTCGCCCTCGTGCACCCTAGGCGGCCGCGGCAGGAGCATGCGCGACTTGATCTCGATCAGCATCGCCGCCATCAGCAGGTACTCCGCAGCCAGTTCCAGATTGCCCTGGCGCATCGCTTCGACGTAGCTCAGGTATTGCCGTGTCAGGGCCGCCATGGGAATGTCCAGGACGTCGATATTGGCTTTGCGAATCAGGTAGAGCAACAGGTCCAAAGGGCCCTCGAAGGATTCGAGGATGATCTCCAGCGCATCCGGCGGGATATAGAGATCCTTGGGCATGACCGCCAGCCGCTCGCCATAGATCCTGGGTCTATGGTCGTCCTGCTCGGCCATCTCGACTGGGAGGGCGGATTCCATCTTCAGCTGTAATCCAGGCCCATCGCCTCGCGGACGTCGCGCATCGTCTCCTGAGCGAGCTTCCTCGCCTTCTCGCAGCCGTCGGCGATGATGCTCTTGACCAGTTGCGGATCGTCGAGATAAAGCTGCGCCCGCTCGTGCATCGGCTCCTGCTCCTTCAGCACCGCCTCGATCACCGGCTGCTTGCATTCGATGCAGCCGATGCCGGCGCTGGTGCAGCCCGTCCGCACCCACTGCCGGGTCTGCTCCGAAGAATAGATGACGTGGAATTGCCATACCGGGCACTTCTCCGGAGTGCCCGGATCATTACGCCGGATGCGCGCGGGATCGGTCTGCATGGTCCGGATCTTCCGGGTGACCGTGGCCGGATCCTCGCGCAGAAAAATGGTATTGCCGTAGGACTTGGACATCTTCTGGCCATCCAGACCGGGCATGCGCGAGGCCGAGGTGAGCAAGGCGTCGGGCTCGACCAGGATCATCTTGCCGCTGCCTTCGAGATAGCCGAACAGTCGCTCGCGATCGCCGTGGGACAGGCTCTGCGCTTCGTCGAGCAGCGCATGGGCCTGCTCCAGCGCCTCCGCCTCGCCGCGTTCCTGGTAGCGGGTGCGCAGATCCTCATAGAGTTTTGCGCGCTTCTTGCCAAGCTGCTTGACCGCCTCCCGGGCCTTGTCCTCGAAGCCCACTTCGCGGCCATATAGGTGATTGAAGCGGCGCGCGATCTCGCGTGTGAATTCGACGTGTGGCACCTGATCCTCGCCCACCGGCACCTTGTCGGCGCGGTAGATCAGGATGTCGGCGGCCTGCAGCAGCGGATAGCCGAGAAAACCGTAGGTGGTCAGATCCTTGTGCGCGATCTTCTCCTGCTGATCCTTGTAGGTCGGCACACGTTCCAGCCAGCCCAGGGGCGTCATCATCGAGAGCAGCAGGTGCAGTTCGGCATGCTCGGGCACGCGCGACTGGATGAACAGCGTCGCTTGCGCAGGATCGACGCCGGCGGCGAGCCAGTCGATGATCATCTCCCAGCCGTTGTCCACGATGCTGCCCGATTCGTCGTAATGCGTGGTCAGCGCATGCCAGTCGGCGACGAAGAACAGGCAGGGGTATTCCTGCTGCAACTCGACCCAGTTCTTCAGCACCCCGTGGTAATGGCCGAGGTGCAGCCGGCCCGTGGGGCGCATGCCAGAGAGGACTTTTTCCGCGTACATAATAATTAGAAGTTGAAGAGCAGTTTAAGTAGCAGGATGAAACCGTTCATCAGCGGCAGCAGGACCATGTCGAGCACATGGGTGAACAGCAGCGCCAGCAGGATGAAAAATCCATAGCGCTCGATCTGGGCGAATTTCCAGGCCAGCCGATTCGGCAACAGACTGACCATGATCCGGCCGCCATCCAGAGGCGGGATCGGCAACAGGTTGAGCAGCATCAGCGCGCCGTTGATCTCGATGCCGGCCAAGCCCATCCTGGCCATCGGTTCGAGATAGGCGTTATCCGGCATGACGTCGGCGAACTTGAGCAGGCCAGCCCAGGCGAGCGCCATGAAGAGATTCGCCGCCGGGCCGGCGATCGCGACCCAGAGCATGTCCTTCTTGGGATTATCCAGGCGGCCGAAATTCACCGGCACCGGCTTGGCCCAGCCGAAAATGACCCCGCCGCCGCTCAGGGTGAGCAGCATCACCGGCACCAGGATCGTGCCGATCGGATCGATATGGCGCAGCGGATTCAAGCTGACCCGCCCCAACTGCCACGCCGTCGGATCGCCGAAATGACGAGCGACATAGCCATGGGCGGCTTCGTGCAGGGTAATGGCGAATATCACCGGCAGAGCGTAGATCGCCAGTGTCTGGATCATGTGTTCCATAGGGGATGGGGATAAGCGAAGCCGCGATTCTACCAAAATCGCGACTACTCCAGCCCGAAGGGCTGGAGCGAGCCGCGGCCGCGGCGGATCAGTTCGGGGACGCCGCCGACGAGATTGATCATGGTGGTCATCTCCGAGCCGCAGGGTCCGCCATCGATCACCAGATCGAGGCGCTTGCCGAGACTGTCGCGGATCTCCTCGGCATCGGAGAGCGGCGCAGTATCTGCGGGCAGGATCAGGGTCGAGGTGAGCAGCGGCTGATCGAGTTCGGCCAGGAGTGCTTGCACCAGCATATGGTCGGGCACGCGCAAGCCTATGGTCTTGCGCTTCGGATGCAAAACCCGCCGCGGCAACTCCTTGCTGCCCTCGAGGATGAAGGTATAGCTGCCCGGCGTCGCGCTCTTCAGCAGGCGAAACTGGGCATTGTCGACGCGGGCATAGGTGGCAATTTCCGAAAGGTCGCGGCACATCAGCGTGAACAGATGGCGATCATCGACGCCGCGGATGCTGCGAATCCGCGCCAGCAGGCTGGCGTCGCCGAGATGGCCGCAGAGGGCGTAGGCGGAGTCCGAGGGAATCGCCGCCAGACCGCCGCCGCGAATGATCTCCGCCGCCTGCTTGATCAGGCGCGGCTGCGGATGCTCCGGATGGATGCTGAAAAACTGTGCCACGGCGCTACAGGAACAGTTGCCATACCGGCGTCAGCCTGTCGGGCAAGGGCGGCAACCGGCCCAGATCGATCCAGCTCTCGCCCGGACCGTGGAAATCCGAGGCGCGCGACGCGGCAAACTGGAACTCGCGGGCGAGCCTGGTGAACTCGTTCACTTGCTGCGTGGAATGCGCGCCGGAGAGCACCTCGATGGCAGCGCCGCCCTGCTCCTTGAATTCGCCGAGCAGGCTGCGCAACTCCTTGCCGCTCAGGCGGAAGCGCCCGGGATGCGCCAGCACCGCCACCCCGCCGGCGCCGCGTATCCAGCCCAGGGCCTGTTCCAATGTGGCCCAGGAATGCTCGACATAGCCGGGTTTGCCCTTGGCCAGCCAGTGGTCGAACACCGATTTGACATCGCGCACCAGGCCCTGCTCGGCGATATGCCGGGCAAAGTGCGCACGACTGATCAGGGCCGGATTGCCGGCATAGCGCAAGGCGCCCTCGTAGGCGCCGTGGATGCCGACCTTGGCCAACTCCGCCGCCATCTCCATGGCGCGCGAGTCGCGCCCGCTCCTGACCTGCGCCAGTCCGCCCACAAGGCCGGGATTATCGGTATCGATATTCAGGGCGACGATATGCACCGTGGTGTCGTCGCCCCAGGAAACCGATACCTCTACGCCGTCGACAAAGGCCATGCCCAGTTCATCCGCCGTCCTGCGCGCTTCGACCAAGCCGCCGACCTCGTCGTGGTCGGTCAGCGCGAGCAGGTCGACGCCGTTGCCGTGGGCCCGACGGACCACCTCGGCGGGCGAGAGCAGACCGTCCGAGACCGTCGAATGGCAATGCATGTCGGCGTTGTTCACGGCAGCATTGACGAAACGGCGTGCGGCGCTCATGGCAGGAACGCCTCGATCAACTGCGCCAGACGCTGCGGCTGGTCGTGATGCATGTTGTGCCCGGCATCCTCGAGCATCTCGACGCGGATATCGGAGAAGCAGGCGATCCGCTCGCGATAGTCGGCCTCGCCCTCGGCGCCGGAAAAACGCTTCATGATGAACGAGTCCCGGGCCGCGATCCACAGCACCGGAACCTTGACCCTGCGCCAGCAGGCCTTGGCGTCGTCGAGGTGGTAGAGAATCGGACTGGGCAGTTTGTGATAGGGGTCGGCGGCCACCACGATGCTCCGGTCCGCCGCTTCCTGACCGAGATGCAGGACGAGGAAATCCGCCTGGGAAGGCAAGAGGCGCGGATTCACGGCGCGCAGGCGCGCAGCCAGTGCGGCGCGATCGGCATAGCGATTGGAGGCCGGCCCGGCACGCAATCCCGCCAGCCATTTGCCGTAGCGCTCGGGCGCCTCGTCCTTTTCGCTGACATAGAGGCCGAAGCCTTCCAGGGTTACCACCGTTGCCACGCGCTCGGGACGAATGCCGGCATAGAGGCAGGCGGCGTTGCCGCCCAGGCTGTGGCCGATCAGGCAGGTCGGCCGATCCGGCGAATAATGGTCGAGCAGCAGATCGAGATCGGCGATGTAATCGGGGAACCAGTAGGCGTGATTGTTCCATTGCGAGCCGCCGAAGCCGCGCCAGTCTGGGGCGACGACTCGCCACTCGCGGGAAAAGGCATCGACCAGAAACTGGAAACTGGCCGAGACGTCCATCCAGCCGTGGAGCAGGAACAGCACCGGCGCCGAGGCCGGACCCCAGCAGCGGACGTGAGTGCGCATGCCGCGCAGTTCGATGAATTCGGAGGTGGACGTTGCCATGCCGAGATTCTACCAGCCTTGCCACTGCCGGGCCGAGCCGGCATAATCGCAGCCGGCCGCGGGACGGGCCGGGCGCTTAATGAGCGTCAAGGCAGCAGGTGGTACAAGTCGGGCACCAGGTCGTGCTGCGGCGACCATAGTGATGTTCGTCGTCCCGCCTGCAACAACGAGAGTCACAAGATTTCTGTTTCCCGATTACGGAGAGTTTCCATGCACGTCCCGGCAGACCTCAAGTACGCCAAGACCCACGAATGGGCCCGCCAGGACGGCGACAGCCTGATCACGGTGGGCATCACCGACCACGCCCAGGAAACCCTGGGCGACATCGTCTTCCTCGAACTGCCGGAGATCGGCCGGACCTTCGAGGCCGGCGCCGAATGTGCCATGGTCGAGTCGGTCAAGGCCGCTTCGGACATCCATGCGCCGGTCTCGGGCGAAATCGTCGCAACCAACCAGGCCGCCGCCGACGCTCCGGAGAGCATCAACCAGGATGCCTACGACGTCTGGCTGTTCAAGATCAAAGCGCATGATGCCGCGCGCTGCGCCGCCGAACTCGGCGCCCTGCAGGATGCCGGTGCGTACGTCACGGCCGCGGAGAATGAATAGGAAGGCGTAGTTCAGGTGTGGCGTTCGATGCTCGCCATGGAAATCGAGTAGGCATGGCGAATCTGTTCTGCACAATAGCGATGGGCGGACCCCACAGGGCAACTGACGCGTGCCAGACAGGTGGCCTTGCAACTCGAGTCGCTGCGCTTGCGGTAAGCAACGCATTGCCCAAGATCGAACGCGCCTCCATCGAGGGCGGACGCCGGGCAACTGGCGATGCAGATCTTGTGTCGACATGTCAGGCAGGGAGACTCGCTGTCAACCGGCCTGGTTGGCTGAAGCTCGGTATCCGCCAGGACCACTGCACGGTACGCGAACCAGGTACCCCACTCCTTGTCTATGCCTATCATCATCGGGGAAGCGTGGTGCCAGCCGGCGATTTTGCCGAGTGCCTGCAGCCTCACCGCGTCGCTCCCCGGATAGATGATCGCATGACAATTGTCGCCGAACTGCTGCGCAAACCATGACGTTACCGTCCTGACGCTGAAATCATCGATAGGATTTTCCGAGACGATCCCGGATGCCCTGACCGACGCCCACAGGGCCTTGCCGCCGTGGCCGAGCAAAATAAGCTGACGATAGCGATGCCCGGGATCGAAGCGGCATCTCAATTCCGCGACGATCTCCGCAGGCAACTCATCGAGATTGAAAACGGCTTGCAGGTTCAAGCCCGCGCTGTTCAGCGCGGTGGTATCCCAGATCGTCATGGGGCGAGAGCTATCCTTAGCAATGGCTGGACGGCGAAGCCGAATTCGCTAGAGCCAGCCACTTCAAGCGCTTCGCTCGCAAACAACTGGCCGTGTTATCCGCGCTGGACATGAGATTCAAATTCTTCCAGCGGCAGTGGGTGACTGAACAGATAGCCTTGATAGTCTTGGCAGCCATTTTCGGCAAGAACATCGCGCTGTGCTTCGGTCTCGACCCCCTCAGCGATGACCCCCAGACCCATGCTTCGCGCCAAGGCCACGATAGTCTTGGCAATGGTGGCATCGTTGGGGTCGATGAGGATGTCTCGGACGAAGCTCTGGTCTATTTTCAACTGATCAAGGGGCAGGCGTTTAAGGTAGGAGAGCGAGGAGTAGCCCGTGCCGAAGTCGTCCAGCGAGAAACCCAAGCCTTTTGCTTTGAGCGCCGTCATTTTGACAATGATATCTTCGCGACCGTCAATGAGCATGCGCTCAGTCAATTCGAGCTTGAGTTTGCCTGGATCAGCGCCGGTTCGAGCGAGTACCGCCAGAACCTGATCAACAAAGTCGGGGCAGTATAACTGGCGGGCGCTGACATTGATGGCCAGCGTCAGGTGGGCCGTTCCAGGCTGCGCAGCCCAGGCCGCAAGTTGGGCGCAGGCAGTCTCCAGAACCCAGTGGCCGAGAGGTAGGATCAGTCCAGTCTCCTCGGCCAGCGGAACGAACTCAGCCGGAAACACCACACCCCGCGTGGGATGATGCCATCGCAGCAGCGCTTCGGCGCCGGTCATGTGACCTTCTTTACCGACCTGCGCTTGATAGTAGAGACGAAACTCGTGGCGCTCAAGCGCCTGGCGGAGATCGGCTTCCAGTGTGGCACGGACCGTGACTGTCGCCTGCATTTCCGGATCGAAGAAACGCAAGGTGTTGCGGCCTGACGCTTTCGCCTCGTACATCGCCAAATCTGCCCGTTTCAATAACTCATCGACAGTCAACTCATGGTCATTGAACAGCGTGGCACCAATGCTCGGGGTGCTGTGGTGGGGGTGACCTGCGAGCAGATACGGTTGATTGCAGGCGACGAGGATCTTCTCGCCGATATTCTCGGTTTGGCTAGCCGCCTCCCGAGGACTTTTGCTCAGATCTTTGAGCATGACCACAAACTCGTCGCCACCCAACCGGGCCACCGTGTCGCCCTCGCGGATGCAGGCGCTGAGTCGCTGTGCGACCTGTTGTAACAGCAGGTCGCCGACGTCGTGCCCAAGTGTGTCATTGAGCGTTTTGAAATTATCCAGATCGACGAACAGCAGCGCCCCTTCGTGTCCACTGCGACCACTGTCGGCCAGAGCCTGCTTCAGCCGATCCATCAAGAGCCGTCGGTTGGGCAGGCGGGTTAGGGGGTCGTAGAAGGCCAAATGCTTGATTTCGTCTTCAGCCGCCTTGCGCAGGCTGATGTCTGTCAGCGTCCCGACGTAATGGCTGACCTCGCCGTTGTCTCCCGTCACCGCGGTGATGGTGAGCCATTCGGGGTAAATGTTGCCGTCCCTGCGCCGGTTCCAGATTTCTCCATGCCAAGTGCCGTGCTCCTTGAGACGCTCCCACATCTGGGCATAAAACGCCGCATCATGACGACCCGACTTGAGCAGATTGGTCTTGCGCCCCACCGCTTCGTCGGCGGAATAGCCGGTGATTTCGGTGAAGGCCCGGTTGACCCTAAGAATGACCTTGTCGCTATCGGCAATCAGCATGCCTTCCTGCGTCTCAAATGCCGTCGCAGCGACGCGAAGATCTTGTTCAATCTGCTTGCGCGACGAGATGTCGATAATATATCCGGTAACGCTGGCAACCTTATTGCCTTCCAGATGCGGTGTGCCGGTCGTCCTTACCCAGATGCGCTCGCCATCCTGTCGGATCAGCCGGATCTCGAGATCGTAAGGAATGCCGCTAGCGATGGCCTTATTAAATGCTTCGGTAATGCGCTTAGTATCGTCTGGCGAGTAAAACCTGATATCGTCGCTTGGGTCGGCAGGGTTGTATTCCTTGCCGACGCCGTGAATGCGATACACCTCATCGGTCCACGTAACCCGTCGTGTCTTAACATCATATTTCCAACCGCCCAGTTGCGCCATTTTCTGAGCATCGTCGACCAGCTCGCGCGCTTCCTTTACGACAGTTTCTGCTTTCTTGATCTGGGTGATATCCCGCGCCGTAGCATAAGTAACACCGTCGTCCTTATCGTAGTATGCCGTCCACGCCAAGTACAGCACCTCGCCATCCTTGCGTAAATAGCGATTCTCGAAGAACAATGAAGGTCGGAGCGAGACCTGGAGACTCATTTCCTCAGAAGTTCGCTGACGGTCCTCGGCAACGACAAAATCCAGGAACGGTTTCGAGACCAGATCGCTTTCCGAATACCCGGTCAGTGTTACGAAGGCGGGGTTGACTTGCCTAAAACAGCCGAAGGGGTCGGCGATGCACATCGGATCGGTGGATAGTTGAAAGAAGCGCCAGTATTGCTCCCGTTCCTGCTCCAAGCGCTTGCGTTCAGTGATGTCATAGGTTATGCCGTTCCAGAGGACGTCGCCGTTCGGCAAAGTGGTCGGCGAAGATTCGATGTGCAGCCAGACCTGCCCCTCAGGCCGCACCGCTCTTCCTTCCCAGACAAACGGCTGTAACGTGGTACGCACTGTCTCGTTGAGACGGACAAATTCCGCCAGGTCGTCGGGATGGATGCGGGCGAATGCGGCATTTGCATCCGTGGCCACTTCTTCGGCTGTGACGCCGATTAGTCCGCACCATTTCTCGCTGACAAAGTCGAATCGATAGTTGCCTTCTTTGAGCATCCTGAACCTGTAGATACCCAGCGGAACGCGTGCAACCAAGTCGGCAAAATCGGCGATGGAACGCTCAAGCCGCGACTGGCTTTCATTTAGCGCTCGTTCGTAGGCACTTCGTCGCCGGGCAATTCCGCGTCCCACGATGGCAGTCAGAATCAGTGAAAACGCCATCAAGGCGCCACCGGCGGCCGCCAGTTTCAGCAGCAGACTTCGGATCGGTCCTTCCACCTCGGCCGCGGGGACGCCAATGACTACGGACCAGTGCGTCAGCGGCGAGCGACTGAAAACGGTATAGACAGCGGCTCCCTCCTGGTTCAGCGCCGTGAACATACCGCTCGCGCTGGCGGCGATGCGGTCTGCCAAAGACGGGGTTGCGCGCAGACCGACGTAGCGCTCCGCATCACGCGAACGCCCGGCCAAGACCATCTTGGCATCTATGACAGCTCCAGTCCAGGTCGACGAAAGATGCTGGTCGGCGAAAATTCTGCTCATCGTTTGAGTGTGCATCCCGACCGAGATTACATAGCGTACCTGGCCGTCCTTCAACACCGGCGTAAGCATCAGAACCAAAGGATCCTTGAGTACCTTGCCGGTAATGAAGACACCGGCTATCTCTGAACTGCGCGTCTTCACTACGTGGTCGACCGCTTCAGGGACCATGGTCTTGGGCGGGGAACCGGGTAACGAGGCGGTGCTCAAAATCAACTGGTGGGTATGCGGATCGATGAGGTTCACGCTCCGCCACTCGTCATGACTAGCCAGCACTCGCTGTGCCCTGTCGCGAAATGCCTCGAGATTGCCACTGTCAAGGCTAACATCGGTGGCCAGCACTTCCATTGCGGTAAATTGGCTGAGCAACTGACGATCGACAGCGATGCTAAGTGCGCGAGCGGTGCTGCTCAATTCGGCCGCGATCGTATCAGTTTTCTGATCGACGATTACCCAGGCAATGCCGCCGCCGAAGATCAACAACGGCAATATGGCGACTAACACCAATCCTACGAGTGAGCGCCCCATCACGTTTCGCTTTTCGGTGCCCGGCGGAGTCGTTTGACTAGCTGTAGTCATAGCAAATTCTCAAAATGTACCCAACTCCACCGATCACCATGCGTGTGAGCAAACTGGCCAACTTGGACATGTATTGCGCAGCTAAAGATCTTCGCCATAGACTGCATGATTCCGAGAGAACCGAATCAAATCTATCTTTTCTATAGGCTCATTTAGCGAATAACGTGGCTGGCTCATCTAGCGAGCCTGTGGAAGTGGATACTGGCTACATAGCGCACGGGCGCTGGAGCCAGGAGATGCAAAATGAGGACGAGAGAATTGGCAAGGCTCATCGGGACATTG
>CAILCO010000043.1 GCA_903832735.1 uncultured Sterolibacterium sp. | reverse complement strand
GGAGTTTCCCTGGCAGCACGGCTTCATGTACACGCCGCCGTTCTGGATGTTCCACCAGCACTTCAACACCTGCCCGCGCCCGGCGCGCTACCTGGCCTGCAGCCTCGGCAGCCGGCGCTACCCGTTCATATCGCTGCGGCGTAAAAGCGCCGAAGGCGCCGGTTCGGTGTCGATCACCCAGGGCGGTCGCCAGCTCGAATACGAGGACCAGGATCCGCGCATCCATCGCAAATGGCTGGAGGCCTTGCGTCAGACCGGCGTGCCATCGGAAATGGGCGAGATCTTCGACGAAGCCGCGATCCTCGCCTTGCCGCCCGAAGCCCTGACCGGGGTCATCCGCCAGCCGCGCTCGATCGGCCCCGCGGTCTAGCAGTGCCCCTTCCGTTGGCCGGAAGCAGGCTTTGGCGCATCGATGACCGCGCATTTCTATTCGCCAGCGTGACGCCCAAACGGCTGGCAGAGGAATTATCCAGCCGCTTCAGCAGCCCCTAAAAAGGAGATGAACGTGCGAGTACTAAGCAACGAAGACGTGGATCAATTGCTGACAATGCCGGAATGCATAGGCGCGCTCGAAGAGATGTACCGGGACTATGCAATGGGCCAGGCGCTGCTCGTTCCGCGCATCGACAACCTGTCACCGTCGACCGAACCCGGCGCCTACTACGCTTTCAAGCAGATGGGCGGCGCCTGGCCGCGCCGGCGCGTGCAGGCGCTGAGAATCAACTCGGACATCATCACCCATCCGATAATTGCCGGAAAACCGCGTCGGGTAAAGGAGCCTAAAGCAGCTGGACGCTGGGTCGGTTTGGTGTTTATGTTCAGCAGCGAGACCGGGGCGCTGCTCGGCATCTTTCCAGACGGCGCGATGCAGCGCTTGCGCGTCGGTGCGGCAAACGGGATTGCCCTCAAATGTCTCGCCCGTGAAGATGCGCGGACTCTGGCGATCATCGGCAGCGGCTGGCAGGCAGGAGGGCAGTTGATGGCGGCTTTGGTCGCGCGTCCTTTCGAACAGGTTCGAGTGTTCAGTCCGCGCTCGGAAAGCAGGACTGCTTTCATTATTGAAGCACAGAGAAATTATCCAAAAATCGATTTCCGCTCCACCGACAGTGCCGAGGAATGTATCGATGGTGCCGACGTCATAATGGCCGCGACGTCATCGATGGTCCCGGTGCTGGAGCCGTCATGGCTCAAGCCCGGCGTGCACGTCAGCTGCATCAAGACGCAGGAGCTTGATCAAGCCGTGCTCGACGGCTGCGATCGCGTGGTCGTACATGTGACGGCACAACCGAAGCAAGACGTTAATGTCATGCCCGGAACTCCGAACGTGAACGCTGAGCACAACAGCGGCTGGTGGAACGCCCCCGGCAACCGATTCGCCGAGTACCAGGAACTGGCGCAACTCGTTGCCGGAAACTCGGGCGGAAGGAGAAGCCCCGGCGAAATTACCTGCTTCGTCAACAATGTGGGCAGCGGCTTGCAGTTTGCGGCGGCCGGCGCGCTGGTGCTCGACAAGGCTCGCGCCGCGGGCCTGGGCCACGAACTGCCGGACGAATGGTTTTCGGAAACGGTACATCCGTAGTGCCGCACTGACGGCCCGAGGAGAGCAATCGCCTCGCGCTGCTAGGCGGGTACTAGCCACGACGCCCTAGGTGTGGAAACGCGAGACGCTCTGACGCAATCCTGTGGCCAAGGATTGGATCTCTCTCGCCGTTCCGGCGGTTTCCTCAGTGGCCCGCCTGTTCTCATCGGAAAGGTGGGCAACCTTTTCCACATTGTTGGCCAGAAGGTGGCCAGCGGTCTTCTGTTCTTCCAAGGCGTAAGAGATTTCATTGACCGACGCGACCACCGTGCGACTGCTGGCAGTGATCTCATCCATGACCTTGCTCGCCTCGTGCGCCTGAGTTACGCCGGTCCCGACCTGACTGACGATGCGGTCCATCGCAACAACGGCGCTGTTGGCATTGGATTGAACCACCGAGATCATCGCCCCGATCTCGGTAGTGGCTACCGTGGTGCGCTCGGCCAACTTCCGCACCTCGTCGGCAACCACGGCGAAGCCGCGCCCCTGCTCGCCCGCCCGCGCCGCTTCGATGGCGGCATTCAAGGCCAGGAGATTGGTCTGATCGGCGATTTCCTTGATCACCTGGACGATGCTGGTGATGCGTTGGGAGCTTTCGCCCATCGCTCCTATCGAGCGAGACGCGTCGCCGACAGTGCCGGCGATGCTCTCCATATCGGCAGCCGTGCGTTCCATGAACTGCTTGCCGCTTTCCGCTTGCGCGCCGGATGCCAAACTGATCTTGCGCGCTTCGCCGGCGCTGTCGGCAACGTGGGCAATACTGGTGGTCATCTGCTCGACTGCCGCCGCGATCGACGTCGCGGCCTCGCTCTGGTCGGCGGAACTGCGCGCCACGGTTGCCGCGGAACCCGATAGCGTCTCGGCCGACTTGCCCAGACCATCGGCGCCGCTCTTCACTTCCATGATCATCGTCGTCAATTGCCGACGGCTCATTTAGCGAATGATGTTGTTGAACTCATACCCTGACGGCGAGAGCGACCAACTGCACGGGATCCGGGCTGAATCGCGGCGACCGGTCGAGCGCCCTGAACCAACCGAGATAATTTGCGAGGTATTTCGTGGCTACGCCCTTGAAACGGATCATCCAGTTCCTCAATCGGCTGCCGTAAGCATTGACAT
>CAILCO010000042.1 GCA_903832735.1 uncultured Sterolibacterium sp. | reverse complement strand
GGAGCCCGTCACCGACGCCAGGTAGTGATCGGGAAACAATAGCCCGCCGAAAACCCGCACCACGGCCGCGCACTGGACCAGCACATAGGCGGTTGCATCATGGCCGTCGGCGGTGACCGGGCGGCCGGTGTGGCCGCGTGCGGTGCGCGTCATCATCCCCAGGGTCATGCCGCCGATTGCCCCGATGGTCAGGGCATGCACCGCCAGCAGTTCCGAGACCAGTCCGACTGCGGCCAGGGTGCGCAGGGCGAGGTAGATCACGATCCAGCCATAGGCCAGGTGCAGTATCCAGACCATAGGCGCACGCAGCGTGCGCCACGTCTGCCAGAGCGCTAGCCGCCCCGCCTGTGCCAGCGTGGCTAGCGCCGCGAGCAGGCAGACGATCTCCGCGGGCAGCCGCAGCAGGTCGGCGGCGAGCAGGGCGAGGACGCTGCCCAGCGCCGTCTTTTCCAGCCACGGCTGGCGCGTGGCCCGGGTTCCCGGCACGCCGTTGTTGGTGAACATGGGAATTACCCGCCCGCCCATCACCGCCATGACGAACAGCACGACGTCGAGGCCGACCTGCAGGCTCAGCCTTGCCGGCCAGACGAAGAGTCCCAGTTCCGAGAAGTGCAGAGCCAGTTCGGCCAGGGCAAGCAGCGAGAGCAGGCCGACGAAGAAATAATTCCGCCGGTTGTTTCCCCGGGACAGCGGCACGGCGATGGCGAGTGCGACCGCCAGCGGGAAGGCGGCATTGACCAGTGCCGATAGGATGCCATAAGGCGTCAGCAGCATCAGGCGACCGGCGATCCAGAGCAGTGCCAGGCTCGCCAGCAGAGCGCCGCTCGGAGTCGGCTGGCCGGTCCAGTTGCGTACCGCGGTCATCAGGAAGCCACTGATCACGGCCGTGGTGTAGCCGAAGAGCATTTCGTGGCCGTGCCACAGGGAACCGGGCAGATAGCCCGCGGGCAGGAAGCCTGCATACTGGGCGACCCAGAGCGGCACCGAGAGCGCGGCAAACAGGCTGGCGAGCAGGTAGAAGGGCCGGAAGCCGATGCTCCAGAGAGGGTGGTCCGCCGTCGCCGGGCAGCTAATCTTGGGCTTATTCATGTGCGGACTTGCCTCCTCTCCGGTCATTATTCCGGCCCGGTCGTCACGTCACCTTGATGCGAATCAAGCGGGCCGGGAGGCCGTCAAAGGCACCCGGCGGAAAACGTTACGCTGCGCCGACGGGAGATGCGGTCAGTTGCCCATCGACTGTTCTATCAACTGCTGATAGACGAACGCCAGCAGGGGGATCGAGTTCTCGGCGGACACATCGACGAACTGGAGGCCCAGTTGATAGCGCATTTCGGGGTCGTTGACCAATCCGGTGTTGATGGCTTGAATCACGGCCTTGAGTTCGAGGAGGGTCTGAACGCCACTGACGACCAGCTTGAACTTTATTTTCAGTACCTGTCCTTTCTGGGCGAACGCCCTCTTGACCGCCACCAGGGCGCCGCCGATGCTGATATTGACGATGCTCCCGGCCTCCTGGAGTTGGACGCCGTCGCAATCGGTGATAACGCAAATAATCCTGACGTTGGCGCGAGCGCCCTTGCGCACGACCACCGATCGGACTCCCCGGGGGTAGGCGAGGTGCAGATAAGGATAAGGTGAATTGACGCTCTTGAGAATTTGCGTCGTGAAGGCAATAGCGCTTTTACCCGGGAACGCGCGAACGATGAACGACTGTCCCTCGCGCATCATCAGGTATTTTCCGTCGATCATCGGCGCGCTCACCAGCACGCTGCGGCCCTGGGAAATCCCTATCAGTTTGACCGAATAGCGTTCGCCTGCGCCGTCGTCCCAGACTTGCAGGCTAATGGGTTCGCCCATCTGAAGATGCGCATCCTCCAGCGAGATTTCCTTACCGACGGCTTCTTCCTTTGCCTGGTCCTGGTTGGCAGCCATGGCTCAGTCGACCAGGTGCGTCGAGTCGAAACCGACACGCACCGCGCCCCAGTGGCGTCCGTTGATCAGCAGCGGCACCGACAGGTCGTTGATCACCTCGCCGGTGTCGCGCTCGTAGGTCTGGAACAGGAATGGGCGCGTGCTGGCAGCGAGCTTGCGTCCGACCGGATCGTCGAAGATGCGCTTGTGCCGGCAGGCGCCGAGGTCTATCGCCGGATTGCCGGTGGGCGGATTGGAGAACTTGCTGTTATGCGCCGGCGCGTAGCCTTTTCCGTCGACCGCCAGGGCGTACATGCAGCCGCTCAGAACGCCCAGCGTGTCGTCGTAGAGAGTCTGCAACTGGCCGTCTATTGCCTGGTCGTAGCCGGTGTTGTAGCGCAGCGGATTGGAATTCTGGATCGCGCGATAGTTCTGGTCCCAGATGTTGATGCCGCGCTTTTCGGCGGCTGCCAGCACTTCCCTGACCGCCGCCGTCAGGCCGTGGGTGGCCTGCAACAGGCCGTCGAAGGTCGTACCGCCGGTGCGGAAGGTCGCCAGTGCGCCCTGGACGGACTCGGTGTTGTTGCGCAAGTCATGGAGACCTGCGGACATCCTGGCCGACGCCTTGCTGGTCTGAACGGAGCGCTCCCTGATCGTGACGATGCGTCTGGCAATGTCCTGACTGATGCCGTCGAGTTTCACGACCGCCTCGCTCACGGAAGCAATGCGCTCGCGCAGGTGTTTGAAGTCGCCGATGAACTGGGCAAATTGCCCGCTGGTGCGGATCACCGCCTCATTCGACGCCTCTATGCCGAGGCGTATGGCCTGGTTCTCGCTCTGGGTCGTCGCCACCAGCGAGATCATCGTGGCCGCCTGCCCCTCGATTTCCTTGGTGGCTTTGCCCGTGCCCTCGGCAAGCTTTCTCACCTCGTCCGCCACCACCGCGAATCCGCGCCCCTGCTCGCCCGCCCGCGCCGCCTCGATGGCGGCATTGAGCGCGAGCAGGTTGGTCTGATCGGCAATGTCGTGGATCAGTTTGCCCAGGCGGTCGATGACCTGGGTACGGGTGAATAAGTCATCGACCACGGCGGTGAAGTGCACCATCTTCTCGGTAATTTCGGCGATGCGTTGCTGCATGTCGGCGATGTCGGCGCGAGCGGTTTCCGCTGCGTCGAGATTGCGGTCGGCGGTGGCGGCCATGTCGCTGGCGTTCGCCGATAGCGTGGACGACAGTTGCGTGACCGATCCGGTGGCCGTCGCCACATGGGCGATATCCTGCTGCTGTTGTTCGGCATCGGCCGCGACGGATTCGGCGTGGCGGTGCAAGTGCGCCGTGTCGATGGCAATCTTGATCGAGATTCCGCGCGCCGCCTTGACCAGGTCGCGGAAGTTCGAGGTGAGTCTGTTGATCGCCGCGGCCAGGGGCTTGACTGCTTCCGGCAGACCCTCCGGCGGGGGTGCATCGAGGGCTTCCCTGCCGAGCGCAATCGCTTCCGCGCGCTCGGCGGCTTGATTGATTTGCCTCGCTCCGCGTCGGGTAATCAATTGGAACATGGCTCTCCTCCTTGGCGGCGATATGAACTGCCCAGGCCGGTATCTGAACAGGCTAAAGCCTTATCCACAAAGTATAAGCACAAATGGCGCAGCCTGGCTTGAGGAGGAGCAGAAGATCGAGGGTAAACCGAGTTAGAATCGCACCTTTTCCCGCCTGACGGCCTATCCAATACCGTCGCGCAGCCGGGATCTCTGGCGGCCCGCGGGGTCCTGCCAGGCTCTCCCTGGAGCCGCAGCGGCCAAGACTTGCAGGAAGGTACCTCCCGATGTGGATAGTCGAGACTGCGTTACGCCGGCCCTATACCTTCATCGTGATGGCGATCATCATCCTGCTCGCGACCCCGCTGGCGATTCTGCGCACGCCGGTGGACGTGCTGCCGGAAATCAACATTCCGGTCATCAGCGTCATCTGGAACTACGCCGGCCTGTCGCCCCAGCAGATGGCGGACCGCATTACCGGCGCCAACGAGCGCACCCTGACCACGACGGTCAACGATATCGAACATATAGAATCGCAGTCGCTGAACGGCATCGCCATCGTCAAGATTTTCTTTCAGCCGAACGTCAATATCCAGACCGCGATCGCGCAGATCGTCTCCGTTTCGCAATCCGTGCTGCGCTCTATGCCGCCGGGAATCACCCCGCCCTTGATCATCAATTACACCGCGTCCAGCGTTCCGGTGATCCAGGTCGGGCTGTCGAGCAAGGAACTGTCCGAACAGGATGTCTTCGACCTCGCCGTCAATACCCTGAGGCCGCAGCTGGTGACTATACCGGGCGTCGCCATCCCCTATCCCTACGGCGGAAAACTCCGCCTGCTGTCGGTGGACCTCGATATCCAGGCCGTTCTGGCCAATGGCCTGACCTCGACCGACGTGATCAGTGCGATCAACAGCCAGAACCTGGCGCTGCCCTCCGGAACCGCGAAAATCGGCGACACCGAATTCAACGTCAGCCTGAACGGTTCCCCGCCGACGATTGCCGGCCTGAACAACATCCCGGTGAAGACCGTGAATGGTGCGACCCTGTTCCTGCGCGACGTGGCCCACGTGCGCGACGGTTTTGCGCCGCAGACCAATATCGTCAGACAGAACGGCCAGCGCGGCCTGCTGCTCTCCGCCTACAAGAACGGCGGCGCATCGACCCTCGACGTCGTCAACAACTTGAAGCGCGTGCTGCCGACCTTGATTCCGTTGCTGCCGAAGAGCGTCGAGGTCGCGCTGCTGGCGGACCAGTCGGTCTTCGTCAAGGCGGCGGTGGCGGGGGTCACCCATGAAGCGCTGATCGCCGCGGCCCTGACCGCGGTCATGCTGCTGTTGTTCCTGGGCAACTGGCGCACCACTTCGATCATCGCGGTGTCCATTCCGCTGTCGATATTTTCCTCGATCGTGCTGCTGCACGCCTTCGGCGAGACCATCAATGTCATGACCCTCGGAGGCCTGGCGCTGGCAGTCGGGATCCTGGTCGATGACGCGACGGTGACGATAGAGAATATCGAGCGCCATCTGCACATGGGCTCGGAGCTTTATACGGCGATTCTCGACGGCGCAGGCGAGATCGCCATCCCGGCATTCGTCTCGACGCTGTGCATCTGCATCGTCTTCGTGCCGATGTTTTTCCTCGAAGGCGTCGCGCGCTACCTGTTCGTGCCGCTGGCCGAAGCGGTGGTGTTCGCGATGCTGGCCTCTTACGTGCTGTCGCGCACCCTGGTGCCGACCCTGGCCCTGCTGCTGATGGGCCATCAGGGCAAGGACGGCAGGGTCGCCCGCTCGATACGCCGCGTCAATGAGGCGTTCAACCGTCATTTCGAAAAGCTGCGCAACGTTTATATCCTCCTCCTCGGCCACCTGCTGACCCATAGACGCAGCTTCATGGCGGGGTTCCTCGGTTTCTGCCTGCTCTCCTGTGGCCTCTACCTGATGCTCGGCCGCGATCTTTTCCCCACCGTGGATACCGGTCAGATCAAGCTGCATATGCGCGCCCCGACCGGAACCCGGATAGAGAGGACCGCGCAGATTGCCGACGCGGTCGACAACGTGATCCGCGAGATCATTCCGGCGCGGGAACTCGCCTCTATCATCGACAATATCGGCTTGCCTTACAGTGGCATCAATCTCTCGTACAGCAACTCGGGGACCATAGGCACGCTCGACGCCGACATCCTGATTTCGCTCAACCCCGGCCACCGGCCCAGCCGCGAATATATCGACAGGCTGCCGGCCGAACTTGGCAAGCGCTTCCCCGGTGTCGAGTTCTTCTTCCAGCCTGCCGACATCGTCACCCAGATTCTCAATTTCGGCACGCCGGCGGCGATCGACGTCCAGATCTATGGCAGCAACTACAGAGAAAACAATGCCTACGCGGGCGACTTGCTGGAGCGGATCAGGGCCATCAGCGGCGCCGTCGATGTGCACGTGCACCAGCGCCTGGATGCGCCCGCGCTCGCCCTCGTCATGGACAGGCCGCGGCTGCAGAGCATGGGCATCAGTCCTGTCGACGTTGCCCAGAACATCCTTCTGCCGCTATCGGGCAGCCAGCAGACCCAGCCGGCCTTCTGGCTCAATCCGGCCAACAGCATCGTCTACAACATGCAGACGCAGACGCCGCAGTACAAGATCAATTCCGTCGACGATCTGCTCCATCTGCCGGTCAATCCCCCAGGTTCGGCGGGCAAGGTGCAGCAACAACTGGGCAATCTGGTGACGGTCGCGCCGACCCGGGAATCGGGCGTGGTGACGCGCTACAACCTCCTGCCCTCGGTCGACATCTATGCCAATGCGCGCGGCCGCGACCTGGGTTCGGTGGCCAAGGAAATCCAAGCGGTGATCGACGAGGCCCGGCCCAGGCTGCCGCGCGGCAGCCGCATCGCGATGCGCGGCCAGGTGCAGACCATGCAATCCTCGTATATCGGCCTCGGGGTCGGAATCGTCGGCGCGATCGTCCTGGTCTATCTGTTGATCGTGGTCAATTTCCAGTCCTGGATCGACCCCTTCATCATCATCACCGCCCTGCCGGCCGCATTGGCCGGCATCGCCTGGATCCTGGTGCTCACCGGCACGGACCTCAGCGTGCCGGCGCTGACCGGCGCGATCATGACCATGGGCGTGGCGACCGCCAACAGCATCCTGGTCATTTCCTTCGCCCGCCAGCGCCTGGCCGACGGCCTGCCGCCCCTGTCGGCAGCGCTCGAGGCCGGCGCCACCCGGCTGCGCCCGGTATTGATGACGGCTTTGGCGATGATCATCGGCATGGTGCCGATGGCGATTGGCATCGGCGACGGCTCGGAGCAGAATGCACCGCTCGGCCGTGCCGTGATCGGCGGTTTGCTCTTCGCGACGGTGTCGACCCTGCTCTTTGTGCCCGTCGTCTTCGCCGCCTTCCATCCTTGGCTCGCCGGCCGTAAGGCAGATGGTCATGACCTCAGCGCCCCTGCACCCACACCCGCCTAGGAACCAAATATGACGGATCAGCGCCATGCCCACCAGGGCTTGCCACCATTCCATCTGCATCAGGCCTTCGAGTCGAACGGTCGCAGCAAGGTTGTCCGCACGATGCGCATCGTGACCGTGGTGGTGATCGCGCTACTGCTGCTGGGTCTGGGTCGAACGTTGTTTGCGCGTCGGGCGAATGCCGAGGTGCTGGCGGCCAGGGCGGCGGAAAGCACCGTTCTGCAGGTGAGCGTGGTCGTGCCGAAGAGCGGCGCCTACGAATCGAAACTGACCTTGCCCGGCAGCTTGCAGGGTATTTACCAGGCGCAGATTTATGCGCGCACCAACGGCTATGTCAGGCAATGGTACAAGGACATCGGCCAGTCGGTGAAGAAGGGCGAGACGCTGGCGACGCTCGATATTCCCGAGGTCAACCGGCAGGTGGAGGAGGCATCGGCGAATTTCGAGCTGGCCAAAGTCGCCTTTGATCGCTGGAGCAAACTCCGCGCGCAAGATGCAGTTTCGCAGCAGGAGTACGACGAGAAGGCCGCCGCTTACCGGCAGACCGAGGCGGTGTTGAAGCGTTTGCGCGAGCAGCAGGGATTCGGCAAGATCGTGGCGCCCTTCGACGGCATCGTGACCCAGCGCAATGTCGACAATGGCGACCTGGTCAATGCCGGCAATGGCGGCGCGGGCCAGGGAATGTTCGCCCTGGCGCAGATCGACAGACTGCGCGTCTATGTCTATGTGCCGCAGGATCGGGCAACAAGGGTGCATGTCGGCGACAGCGTCGATATTCTCCGTGCGGAGGCCGCCGACAAGCCGGCCCAGGGCCGGATCGTCCGTTCCGCCGGGGCAATCGACCCGAGGACGCGCACCCTGCAGATCGAAATCCAGATACCCAACGCCAGTCATGGCTTGCTGCCGGGAGCTTATGTCGATGTCGCGCTGACCGTGAAATCCGCAGGCGGCTTGATCCTGCCGACCAACACCTTGCTGTTCGGCGCCGCCGGCAGCAAGGTGGCGATTGTCGCGGCCGACGGCAAGATCCGGCTGCAGACCGTGACCATAGGGACGGATTACGGCCACGATGTCGAAATCAAGGCCGGTCTCAAGCCCGGCGACAAGGTGATCATCAATCCGCCCGATTCGATCCGCGATGGCCAGACGGTGGCTATTGCCAAGGTGGCCGCTGCGGCCGGGAAAGGCGGGTGACTGCCATGCGGCGCATTGCGCTTCTTGCTGTGCTGCTGTGCTCGGCATGCGCGACTATCGGCCCCGACTATGTCCGTCCGGCAATTACCGACCTGCCCGCCGGCTGGAAAACCGAGCCGGGCTGGCAACTGGCCAGTCCTGCCGACGCCGTGCCCAAGAAGGACTGGTGGAAAGTCTTCGGCGATGAAGCGTTGAACGAGCTCGAAGCCAATTGCCTGAAGGACAATCCAAGCTTGCGGGTTGCCGTGGCCCGTCTCGATCAGGCACTGGCAACCAGCAATGCCCATGCCGCCTCCCTGCTGCCGACGCTGGCGCTGGCGGCCGGCGCGTCGCGCAGCCGTATTACCGCCAACAGGCCGCTCTCCAACTACAACGTGCCCAACAGCAGCACGGTGCAGAACGATTTCAAGCCGGCCCTGACCGTGAGTTACGAGATCGACTGGCTCGGCCGCGTCCGCCGCGATGTCGAGGCTGCCCGCGCCAGCGCCGAACAGGCCGGCGCGGACCGGGAAAACGTGCGCCTGGTGCTGACGGCCCAGGTCGCCACGGGGTATTTTCAGTTGCGCCAGCTGGACGAGGAAATCCGCTATGTCGGGAACTTGATAGGGTTGCAGGAGAAGCTCCTCGGCTTGATCCGCATCCGCCACGAACTGGGCGCAGCCGGGGAGGGCGACGTGGACTTGCAGAGTGCGCTGGTCGAGGCCGGCAAGGCGCAAATGGCGCTGCTGGGCAATCAGCGCAGACTGCTCGAGGACCAACTGGCGACGCTCTCCGGCGTGCCCGCCGCGAGCTTCAAGCTGAGCTCCGGCCGGCTGCCCGCTAAGACGCCGGCGCTACCCGCCAGCCTGCCGGCCAGCCTGCTCGAACGGCGGCCCGATATCGCCTCGGCGGAGCGCGCGATGGCGGCGGCCAATGCCCAGATCGGCGTCGCCAAGGCGGCGTACTATCCGTCGCTGAATCTGCTGCCGGCATTCGGCGGATTCGAGTCGAGAAATATTTCCAGTCTGACCGCGGGCCCCTCGTTTATCTGGTCGCTCGGGGTCCAGTCGGTCCAGACCTTGTTCGACGGCGGCAGAATAAGCGCCGGCGTCGACTTCGCGCAGGCCGGTTATCTCGCGGCGCTCGCCAATTACCGCCAAGTGGTGCTGGTGGCGATCCAGGAGTCCCAGGACGCGCTGGGCACCATTTACGGACTGGAATCGGCCAGGCAAAGTCAGGACGCCGCGGTGCGCGACCAGAACAAGGCCTATGAAATCACCCTGCTGCGCTATAAGGGCGGCCTGGATAGCGCCGTGACACTTGCCACCGTCGAGCAGAACCAGCTATCGGCGTTACGCATCGCATCGCAGATACGGGGCGGCCAGTTCGTCTCGGCGGTAAGCCTGCTCAAGGCCTTGGGCGGCGGCTGGCAGGGGGTCGACTGATGGCGCTACTGTTGAATAACGACGACATGCAGCGGGTGTTGACCGCGCGCATGACGCGCGAAGCACTGCAAGTCGCCTATCGCGATCTGGCTAACGGCGAAGCCGTATGCCGGCCGCGAATCGATGTCCGCATCCCGACTCCCACAGCGGGGCAGTGCTACCAATGGGGCAGCATGGAAGGCGGGTCGACCGCCGGCTATTTCGCCATCCGGATGAAGTCGGATGTCGTCTACGAGCAGGAATACAACGGCGTCCGCACCCAGAAAATTTGCCGGCCGCCCGGGTCTATTCTGCGGTCTGATCCTGCTGACCAGAATAGCCACCGGCGAGCCGGTGGCGCTGATCAATGATGGCTATTTGCAGCACCTTCGGGTCGCCGCCGATGGCGCGATCGGTGCGGACATCATGGCGCGGAAAGGGCCTGCGACGCTCGCCATGCTCGGCTCGGGCGGCATGGCCAGAGCCCATGTCGAGGCCCTGATGCAGGTCAGGGAAATCAGCCGGATCCGGGTCTATAGTCCCACTCCCGGCAATCGCCTGCGCTTCGCCGAGGAAATGGCGGAAAAATATGGCGTAGCGACGGAAGCGCTGGATGACCCGCGGCAAGTCTATCGCGGCGCCGATATCCTC
Organism: uncultured Sterolibacterium sp.; assembly: GCA_903832735.1. Taxonomy (GTDB): domain Bacteria; phylum Pseudomonadota; class Gammaproteobacteria; order Burkholderiales; family Rhodocyclaceae; genus CAIYYX01. The sequence goes on along the minus strand of CAILCO010000042.1, from coordinate 22,154 downwards.
GCCGCCTGCACCGATTCCGCGCTGCCGGTGATCCGCGGAGAATGGCTGGAGCCGGGCATGCATGTCATTTCCATCGGAGGCCGGCCCGATTCGACGGCTCGCGCGCGCTTCGATCGTACCCTGCGCCTAGGCACGGCGCCGGCGCCTGTGGGGCGGCCCGAACTGGGCACGGCGGATGAATACCTGGGCTATCTCGCCCGGCCGGATGATCCGCTGTGGCAAGGCCAGCGTCCCGGCCAGCCGGCGCCGGTCCATGCGGCTGGCGGAGGTCAGGTGCTGTTGGCCGATATCTTGCAAGGCCATGCGCAGGGACGGACTGCGGACGAGCAGATCACCTACTCCGAGCGGGGCAATATTCAGGGCGCCCAGTTTTATGCCGTCGCCGCCGTCGCCTATGAAGAGGCGCTGAGGCAGGGCATAGGGCGGGAACTTCCGCGCGAATGGTTTCTCCAGGACATCCGGGATTGAGCTAATGGACAAGATGCAGCCGCTCCGTGTTGGTCGCATGCGCAGCTTGCGCGCCGCCGTGCTGCTGTCGGCGCTGCTCCTGCCGTTCGGCCTGGCCCACGCCGGCAAGACCCTGGAGCAGATCAGGCAGCGCTCGCAACTGGTGTGCGGAGTGAGCACCGGCGTGATCGGTTTTTCTTCGGCCGACAGCCAGGGCAAATGGAGCGGTCTCGATGTCGATATCTGCCGGGCCATCGCGGCTGCGCTGTTCAATGATCCGAACAAGGTGAAGTATGTGCCGCTCAACGCGCAGCAGCGCTTCACCGCCCTGCAGTCGGGCGAAGTGGATATTCTCTCGCGCAACACCAGCTGGACGCTGACTCGCGACGCCTCGCTGGGCCTGCACTTCACCGCCGTCACCTACTACGACGGCCAGGGCTTTCTGGTGCCGAAGAAGCTCAAGCTGACCAGCGCGAAACAGTTGAAGGATGCCGAGATCTGCGTTCAGTCGGGCACCACCACGGAGAAGAATCTCAACGATTACTTCAAGGCGCAAGGCGTCAGGATCAAGCCGGTGGTGTTCGAAAAATTCGAGTCGTCGATCAAGGCCTTCTTCAGCGGCCGTTGCCAGGCCTACACCACCGATGCTTCGGCGCTGGCCTTCATACGCAGCAAGGAAGCGCCCAAGCCGGATGATTATCAGGTGCTGCCTGAGCTGATTTCCAAGGAACCGCTCGGGCCGATGGTGAGGCGCGGCGATGACGAATGGTTCGCGATCGTCAAATGGGTCATCTTCGCGCTGATCGAAGCCGAAGAATACGGCATCACCCGGGGCAATATCGAGACCATGAAAAGCAGCGCCAATCCGGCCATCGCGCGCCTGCTCGGCGGCGCCGAAGACAGCGGCAAGCCGCTCGGCCTGGATCGCGAATGGGCGGCGCGGGCGGTGCGCGCGGTGGGCAACTACGGCGAGATCTTCCAGCGCAATGTCGGCGGCGATTCGCCGCTGAAGCTCGCGCGCGGCCTCAACGCGCTGTGGAACAAGGGTGGGCTGATGTACGCCCCTCCAGTTCGCTGATTTGCCTGACCACATGACCGGCCAACGGCTGCGCCGCTTCGCGCTACAGGCCGTGCTGGCGGCGGGCCTCGCCCTGCTGCTCTGGCAACTCGTCGCGATCACCGCAGCCAACATGCACGAGCGCGGCATTCACAGTGGTTTCGGTTTCCTCCGCGAGCCGGCCGGGTTCGCCATCGGCGAAAGCCTGCTGCCCTTCGATTCCGCCGACAGCACCTGGTGGGCGCTGATGGCGGGGCTGGCCAACACCCTGCGCGTGGCGCTACCGGCGATCTTCGTCAGCACCGTCCTGGGTACGCTGCTCGGCCTGGGCCGGCTGTCGCCCAATCTGCTGCTCTCCGGCCTGTGCAAGGCCTACGTCGAAGCGCTGCGCAACGTGCCGCTGCTCCTGCAACTGCTGGCCTGGTACTTCGTGGTCAGCGATCTCCTGCCTGTTGCTAACGCGGCCCTGGAGGTCGCGCCGCATCTCTTCCTGAGCAAGAGCGGCCTGTCCCTGCCCTGGTTCGGCGGCCAGGCCGGCGCCTGGTTCGACCTGCCGCTACAGGGCGAGATGGCTGTCACCGGCGGGGCTGCGCTGACGCCGGAATACCTCGCCCTGCTGCTCGGCCTCAGCCTGTATTCCGCAGCCTATGTCGCCGAAACCGTGCGCGCCGGAATCCAGTCAGTGCCGCGCGGACAGAGCGAGGCGGCGCTGGCGCTGGGCCTTTCGCGGGTTCAGGGCTTCCGTCTGGTGCTCTGGCCGCAAGCCCTGCGCAGCATCATTCCGCCCTTGACCAACCAGCATCTGAGCCTGACCAAGAATGCCTCGCTGGCGGTCGCCATCGGTTATCCCGATCTGGTTTCCATCGCCAACACCACGCTCAACCAGACTGGCCGCGCCGCCGAATGCATCACCCTGATCATGGCCGTGTATCTGATCATCTCCCTGCTCGCCGCCTGGGCGAGCGCCTGGCTGGAACGCCGGACCGGGCGCTGGACAAGGCATTCATGAGCAAACTTTCAGAACTGCCGCAGTGGTTGCGGCGGAATTTTTTTGCCGATCTCTGGAGCGGCCTGACGACGCTGCTGCTGGTCGCCGGGCTCTGCTATTGTTTGCCGGGGCTGATCGAATGGCTGCTCCTGAAAGCGGTATTCAAGCCTGACGCGGAAGCCTGCGCCGCAATGGATCATGCCGGCGCCTGCTGGGGCGTGGTGGCGGAGAAATACCGTTTCATCCTGTTCGGCCGCTATCCCCACGCCGAGCAGTGGCGCCCGCTGGCGGCGACCCTCCTGCTGCTTCTGGTGATCTTCGCCAGCGGCCTGCGCCTGATCAAACGCGGCGTGTTGCTCGCGGCCTGGGCGCTGGTGCTGCCGGCATTCTTCCTGCTGATGGGCGGCGGCTTGCTCGGCTTGGCACCGGTCGACAGCGATCAGTGGGGCGGTTTGCCGCTGACGCTGCTGCTCTCGACCATGGCCATGCTGCTGGCTTTTCCGCTGGCGGTCCTGGTGGCGCTTGCCCGGCAACAGTCGGGCCTGCCCCTGCTTTCCGGACTGTGCGCGCTCTATGTCGAACTGGTGCGCGGCGTGCCGTTGATATCGGTGCTGTTCCTGGCTTCTTTCCTGTTGCCCATGATCCTGCCGCAAGGACTGTCCATCGATGTTCTGCTGCGCGTCCTGGCAGGTATCGTCCTGTTCGCCGCCGCCTACCTCTCGGAAACCTTGCGCGGTGGCTTGCAGGCGGTGCCCGCCGGACAGCACGATGCCGCCGCCGCCCTGGGCCTCTCCCGCTGGCAGGCGATGCGCTGGATCGTGCTGCCCCAGGCCATCCGCGCCGTGATCCCGTCGATCGCGAACAGCGCCATCAGTATCTTCAAGGACACCTCGCTGGTCACCGTGGTCAGTCTCTATGAGTTGACTGGCTCGCTTTCGCTGGCGCTGTCGGGCGATGCCCAGTGGCGCTCCTATTATCTCGAAGGCTATCTGTTCATCGCCCTGATCTACTGGCTCGGCTGCTATTCCATGTCGCGCGTAGGCAGCAGCCTGGAGCGGCGACTGGCGATGGATTTCCGCTAGTGCCCGTCGTTGTCTGAAGGACAACCCAGGGCACTTGTGCCGCGAAGCAGGTGCTAAACGGGTTTTACCCGCTCATACTGCCGGATCAGGATCAGCAGCCCGAGCGGTGCGCTCAAAATGACGCCGATGAACAGCAGGACCAGGCCGGCCATGGCAATGACATAGCCGGCGAGATAAGCCAGCAGCCAGTTGACGACGTTGGCCCGGATCGTTTCCAGGCTCCACTTGAAGGCGGCTATGCTGCGCAACTTGCCATCGATGATCGCGTAGACACCGGGCATCGCCGCGAAGCCGAGGGCCATCGACGCTAGGCTGCCGAGGAGCGGAACGATGTGCAGGACGATAGCTGCGACCAGGAGCAGCAGCAGGTAGATGAACAGGTTGCCGAAGCAATCCCATGCCTTGAACAGATCGCCCACCTCGGCCTTGCCCTGGCCGCGCGCGACCTTTATCAGCGAACGGATATAGCCGGCGATAAAGCCGATGTTGGCAATCGGAATCCACACCACCAGGATGAACAGGAGCGTCAGCACCGCGAGGTCGCCGAGGTTTGCCTGCCACAGTTTCAGCGCGCCGCCGATCAGTTCACCGAAGTCGTCCGGCCCGTCGGATGCGGTTTGTCCTGACACCGCGCCGATGTTCGAATAACAGTGCTTGCATTTGGTAGCGCCATCCTGAATTTCTTCCTTGCAGTACGGGCATTTCATGTTTGCCTCCCTGTTCTCAATTTCTCGCTTCGGTATGAAGCGTCGAGCTCAAGCGTATTCTCAATCAATGCGAAGAACAGTTGCACAATATATCCAGAGGTGCAGGAGGCCAGCGATGACGGCCTGCGGGTTTTTTCCATCCGGGCCAACGGCGTTTTGAATGTCTCTCTGTGTCAGGTACCATGAGCGACGCTATCCGGCTGAGAAGGAACAGGGCTAAAAATCATTCTTTGCATCGGCGTTTCAATGCCGAGTTCGGCCTCTTTGCGGCACAACAAGTCTGACCCGAATGCACCTCATCCTTTGCTCAGGACGGACGAGGCTCAGGCAGTTCAATAACGATTCGACAGGAGATACTCATGAAAAATCGATTGACCAACATCTTGATAACCATGCTTGCGGCGTGCCTTCTGCTAACTGGAGGTTCCATCGCGACGGCGGCCGAGAGCCCGAAAGTCAAGGAAGCGATGAAGCTTCTGAGGGAAACCACCGACAAGCTGGGCAAACCGAAACTTGAGGGGGACGTCCTGATCTTCGGTTCGACCAAGATCAATAATGATTTTACCGTGGTCGACTCGGTGAAGGCCAAACTCGGAGGTACGGCTACGCTATTCGTCAAGAAGGGCGGCAATTTTGTGCGCGTCAGTACCAATGTCATGAAGGACGGCAACCGTGCTGTGGGGACATCGCTCGATCCCTCTGGTCCGGCGGCTGCCGCCATCAAGCAAGGCGGTTCTTTCTATGGTGCCGTCGATATCCTCGGGAAGATTTATGACACTGGTTATGAGCCCATCAAAAACGCGGCTGGTGAAATTATCGGCGTGTACTACGTCGGCTATTCGCTGGAATAGGCGCTCTTCGACCTGATCCGGCCATCTCCTGGAGGGGTGGCCGGATTATTCATTTCAGCCAACGCCCGGCAACATGCTTACTACGCCGTTTCGAGGAGCCCAAGATGAGTTGGAGTGATTTGTCAGTCGGGAAAAAGATTGGTTCCTCAATCGGCCTGATAGTTCTTTTGGTGGCAATCCTCGGTGCTATTTTTGAGTTTTCCCTATCCACAACGGTCACCAGCTTTTCAGGTTTGATCGAAAACGAAGCGGCCATGATCAGGCATGGCAACATCGCCAAGATTGCCTTGCTCGAATGCCGGCGCATCGAAAAAGACCTGCTCTATGCCGATGATGTCTTGGCAGTCAAGAAGGCCAACGAATTTGCCACGATATTGCGGAGCGAGTTGGATATCGTCAATACGCTGGCCAGGAAGACGAATACCGGAAAGCTGGCCGAGACATCGCAAAAGCTGCTCAAACCTGCGGAAGACTACCAGAAGCAATTTCAAACCATGGTAGCCGCTCCCCTCGGCCAGGAGCGCTTGATGGCCACGCTGCCATTGCGAAAATCCGCGCAGGCACTCGAAGCTTCTTTTGCCGAACTCCTGGACGGCGTCAATAGCCAACTGGTCAAGGTAACCGACAATACCTACAGATACGCCACATCGGCGGGCAGGCTCGCATTGGGAGTGAGCCTGCTGGTTCTGGTGATCTGTCTTGCCCTGATCTATTTCGTCCCGCGCAGCATTGCGCTGCCGCTTGCGGAAGCCGTGTCAGTGGCAACCGGGATCGCCAGTGGGAAATTGAATAATGTCATCAAGCCGGGCGGAAGAAATGAGGTCGGGCAACTTCTTCGGGCGATGCAAACCATGCAGGAGAAGTTGTCCGAAGTCGTGCACCAGGTCGATGGCTTGTCGGTGAGTTTGTCGGCACAGGCGGAAGTAGTCTCGAATACCTCGGCGCAACTCAAGACGGCGTCGAACAGGCAGGTTGAAGCGACGACATCGACCGCCTCGGCGATTGAGGAATTGACGGTAAGCGTCACCGAGGTTTCCGAGATAGCCAGCCATACCGAGGCCAATTCGAAATTAACGGTGACTTTGGCTCAGGAAGGCACGACGCTGATCAAGGATATTGGAGGCAGGATTGAAGCTGTCTCTCAGACGGTCACGAGGTCCTCGGATCAAGTCAAGAATCTGGAACAGCGGTCGCAGGATATCGGCAGCATTGCCAATGTGATCAAGGATATTGCCGACCAGACCAACCTCCTGGCACTCAATGCCGCGATCGAGGCTGCTCGCGCAGGCGAGCAGGGACGCGGGTTTGCCGTGGTCGCTGACGAGGTCCGCAAACTGGCGGAAAAGACCACCAAGGCTACGTCGGAAATCGCCGAGAAGATCGCCGCCATCCAGAATGAAACGGAGTTGGTGGTCGTCGCCATGGAGCAAACCCTGCCGCAGGTCGAAGAGGGTTTAAGCCTGACATCCCAGGCCATCAGCAAACTCGGCGAGATTCAGCATCAGGCCGCTGATTCGCTCGGCAAGGTACGTGATGTCGCCAATGCCGCCAACCAGCAAACTGTCGCCGCAACGGAAATTGCCCGAAACGTAGAACACATCGTCGCGATGGCCGACGAGAGCAGCGTGAAGATGGCATCCAACGCCGAATCCGCCCACAAGTTGGAGCAGATGTCCAATGAATTGCGCCGTGCCATCGATTATTTTCATTGAAACGATTCTCAGGCCGGCCTGAAAGAGAGAATCGGATCAGTACGATGACGACGCTCCGCCGCGGCTAACAGCTGGTGATCGAGAACTTTCCATTCGCTGATGCCATGCAGACTTTCGACTTCGACACCGTGATCGATCGCCGCGGCGGCGACTCGGTCAAATGGAACCGCTATGCCGGCCAAGAAGTCATTCCGCTGTGGGTGGCGGACATGGATTTCGCCGCGCCGCCGGCGGTGCTCGATGCCTTGCAGCGCCGCGTCCTGAAGGGCGTCTTCGGATATGGAGAGGAATCACCTTCCCTGGCCGATGCCGTGGTCGAACATCTGGCCCTGGCCTATCAGTGGTCCATCGAGCCGCAGTGGCTGGTCTGGCTGCCGGGTCTGGTGACCGGCCTCAATGTCGCCTGTCGGGCGGTCGGCCGGCCCGGCAGCGGAGTATTCACCGGCACGCCGATCTACCCGCCGTTTCTCTCGGCGCCGCAGCACGCGGGGCGGCGCGTCGTCAGTGCGCCGCTGGCGCAGAGTGGCGGTCGCTGGGTCTGGGATTTTGCCGCGACCGAGGCGGCCATCGACGCCGACACCCGGCTGTTCCTGCTCTGTCATCCGCACAACCCGGTAGGGCGTGCCTGGAGCGAGGAGGAACTCCTGGCGATTGCCGCCATCGCGAGACGCCGCGATCTCGTCGTCTGCTCCGACGAAATCCATTGCGGCCTGATCCTCGAACCGGGCCGGCGTCATCGGCCTTTCGCCGCGCTGGACGAGGACGCTGCCCGGCGCAGCATCACCCTGATGGCGCCGTCCAAGACCTTCAACATCCCCGGGCTGGGCTGCGCCTTTGCGGTAATTCCCGATGCCGCGCTGCGCCGTGACTTTCGCGCCGCAATGCAGGGCATCGTGCCGCATGTCAATGTCCTCGGGCTGGCCGCGACCGAGGCGGCCTACCGCGATTCCGGTCACTGGCATGAGGCGCTGCTGGTCTATCTGCGCGGCAACCGCGAGCGCGTGGAAGGATTCGTCGCCGCCTGGCCGGAGCTGCACATGGCGCATGTCGAGGCTACCTATCTGGCCTGGATCGATGCCCGCGAATTTTGCCGCAGGCGCGGCATCGTCCATGCGCAGCGCTTCTTCGAGGCAGCCGGCGTCGGCTTGTCCGATGGCGAGGATTTCGGCGGGGAACGCTACCGTGGCTTCGTCCGCCTCAACTTCGGCTGTTCGCGCATCACGCTCGATGCGGCCTTGGCCCGGATGCAGGCGGCACTGGTTGATTAGTTCAGGCGTCGGCCCGAGCGCAGCAGGGCTTCGAATTCCTTCGCCGGCAGCGGGCGCGAGAACAGATAGCCCTGGATCTCGTCGCAGCCGAGGCGGCTGAGGAAGGCAAGCTGCTCCGCCGTTTCGACGCCTTCTGCGATCACCTTGTGGCCGAGCTGCTTGGCCATGCTGACGATGGCGCCGGCAATGGCGCAGTCGCCGGAATCAGCCGGGATGCCCGAGACGAAGGCGCGGTCGATCTTCAGGGTGTCGATGGGGAAACGCTTGAGATAGGACAGGCTGGAGAAGCCGGTGCCGAAGTCGTCGAGGGAGAGCGTGATGACCATCGCGTGGAGTTCGTTCATCAGCTCTATGACGCCGTCGGCCCGGTGCATCATCATGCTCTCGGTCAACTCCAACTCCAGCCATTCCGGCGACAGTCCGTATCGCGAGAGCAGTGCGACGATGACGCGCGGCAGCTTGGCGCTCATCTGGCGCGCCGAGACATTGACGGCAATCGTGAACGGCGGCAGATCGGCCTGTTGCCAGGCCAGCGCCTGGATACAGGCCTGCTCCAGGACCCAATCGCCGATCTGCACGATGAGCCCGGTCTCCTCGGCCACAGGGATGAACTCGTCAGGCGCCACCATTCCCCTTTCCGGATGGCGCCAGCGCAGCAATGCCTCGACGCCGACGATTGCACCGCTGGCGATATTCACCTTGGGCTGGTAATAAAGCAGCAGCTCGTCGCGATCGAGCGCCTGACGCAGGCCGTTTTCTATCATCAGCCGATTCACGGAGCGCTGATTCATTTCCTGGCTGTAGAACATAAAACCGCTCTGCCGGGCCTGCTTGGCGCGATACATGGCCAGGTCGGCATAGCGCAGTAGCGTCTCGGTGTCGTTGCCATCGTCAGGATAGATGCTGATGCCGATGCTGGCGCCCATGTGCAGTTCGTTGCCATCGATCAGGAAGGGTTCTTCGAGCGTTGTCAGCAATTTCTGGGCGGCGATGCTCGCATGTTCGCGCCGGGTGATGGAAAAAAGGCCGGCCACGAATTCGTCCCCGCCTATCCTGGCCACCACATCAGATCTGCGCAGCGCCTTGCGGAAACGCTCGCCGACCTGTTTCAGCAAGCGATCGCCGACCTCGTGGCCCAGGGTGTCGTTGATCGGCTTGAAGCGGTTCAGGTCGATGAACAACAGGGCGCCGCTGTCGCCGCTGCGCTTCGCCTCGACCAGCGTCTGGCTGACCAGGCTGTTTAGATGGCTGCGGTTGGGCAGGCCGGTCAGGTCGTCATAGTAGGCGAGATAATTGACGCGTTCCTCGACGCGTTTTTTCTCGCTGATGTCGCTGAAAATCGAGAAGTAGTGAGTGAGCTGGTTCTGATCATTTTTCATGGCGCTGATCGAGGCCCACTTGGCATAGCTCTCGCCGCTCTTCTTCAACTCCAGCATTTCGCCTTTCCAGTTGCCGGCGCTGCGTATTTCGTCCCACATGCGGCGGTAGAAGCCCTCGCCCTGTTGATCGGTATCGAACATGCGCATCGGTCGTCCGACAATTTCCTTCCCCGTGTAACCGGTGATGCGGCAGAAAGCGTCGTTCACCGAGACGATGTTTTGTTCCGCATCGGCGATGAGGATTCCTTCCTCGCTATTCTGAAAGATCCGGGCGTGCAGGCGCAGCATCTCGGCGGTGGCGAGCCGGTCGGTGATGTCGGTGAGATAGCCGATCAATCCGATCGCCTGTCCCTCGGTATCGTGCATTGGGGAGAGCGACAGGCTGGCCCAGAAAATCTCGCCTGACTTGCGCCGCCGGCGGACCTCCATCGCCCGCCCGCCGTGCTCGAGGAAGTCGTCATCGAATTGAGCGTCCTCCTCGTTTTCGTCGACATAGAGAAACAGGATGTTGCGTCCTATGGCTTCCTCTGCGCTATAGCCGAACAGCCGCGCGGCGCCGTTGTTCCAACTGGTGATGTAGCCGGCCAGATCCATGGTGATGACCGAGTCCTGGATCTGGTCGAGCATTTGCGTCTGGCGGCGATATTTCTCCTCGGCCAGGCTGAGTTCGTGGGCGCGACGTTCGGCGCCGGCAAAGACATGCAGCAGTCGCCCGGTCAGCGCCGAGAGCATCGTCAGACGCGCAATTTCGGTTTCGCCGTAACCGCCGGCACGGCCGGACATAGCGAAGCAGCCGAAGACAATGTCCTGGTGAACTATCGGTTCGACCAGAGCCCAGCCCGGCGCAAGCGGCGGCTCGGCAAACAGTTCGCGCATCGGGCTTTCCAGCAGTCGGCCCACGATCTGCGCCAGCGCCGCGGTATCTCGCGCCTGCGCCGCCTCCGTGAGCTCGGTGATGGCCGCGAGTTGGGCCAGGTCGCCCGGCTGGGGAACGCTCATGTTTGCCGGCTGACCTGGATGGCCCAGCCGCAGGCGTGCACTACGGCCTGGGCATAGTTGGCCGGGGTCAGCATGACTGCCTCCAATTGGCCGGCGAGGGACGATGTCGGGGCGCGCTCCGAGGCCTCGACGAGGCTCAACAAGTTGCCCAGCCAGCCGCTCTTCCTCAACAGGGCCGCGTCTACTTCGTCGCCGAGATTGAGCGGCGTGATGATTTTCTCCAGCGGTTGGCCGAAGAGCACGTCGAGCAAGGAGAACATGCCGGTCATGAAGGCCTGCTCCTGATCGTCCTTGCTGCCGCCGACCTTCTGGCACAACGCCTCCATCAGGCTCGCGCGTCGCGCGGCGCGGACCATGAGCGGGCTGGCGGGGTCTTCGTTCGCAGGTTGGGCGTAGATCAGGAGTTGCAGCCAGCGCTGCAACTGACGGCGGCCGAGCAGGGTGATGGCATGGCCGAAGTTGGCGATCTTGGTGGACAGCGAGAAGCTGACCGAATTGACCAACTTGAGCAACTGGTAGGAGAGCGATGGATCCTGTTTCAGCAGAGCCTCTATTTCACGCGAATCCGCATCGGAGGCCACCATCGCCAGCAGTTTCAGCAAGAGGGCGGACGAACTGCCCCCATGCTGCGCTTTCCCCGGCGCCGGGTGGAGCGGATAGTCGCCGGCGAACCAGGCGTAGCCTGCGCTGTGCGCCTGCTTGAGGCGTTCGGAGTTGTCCACGGCAGTGGCCAGATGCGGGCCGGGCAGGTGGGCGAGCACAGCGGGCAGGTCGGGTCGGTCGCTGGCCACGGCGCTGATCGTTGCATGGAGCACCTGCCCTGCGGCCGGCAGGCCATCGGCCATCAGGTGGAAGCCAAGAGCGCGCAGGCGCTCCAGCGATGCGCCAGCGGCCGGATCCAAGCAGCGTTCCAGGGGAATCCGCAGGACGATCTGGTCTCTCGGCAACAGGGCCGCCAGATCGTCGTCGAGGCTGTCGGGATCAGTCAGCGGCAGGATGCAGGCCAGTCCGCCCAGGGCTTCCTGCAGTCCGAATTCCGCGAACAGGCGAGCCACCTGGTCGAGCCAGAGGCGATCGGCAGGGACGAGGCCGGCAAGCATCAGGGCCGCCCAGGAATGCCGGGAATTGGCGACCGGCGAGAGGGCGAGCAGGGGGAAATCTTCGGCGGCGGTTGCGGATTGGTTCAAGATATTCACCGTGGCACTGTCTATCGTCAGGGGCAGGCGACAGTTTAACTTGCGTCGCCCTTTTGCGAAATGAAATACGTTGCCAAGTGAGCTGCGTCAAGGGTTACGGATGCGTCCGGAGAACAGTTCCAGCCCTGCTTCCGTGATCACGGCATCGAGCGCAATGTCGTACGGCCCCGGTTGGGTGGTGTCGACGCGGGCCAGTTCGAAGCCCAGGCCGACAGCCAGAGGGCGGGGATGCAATGCCGCCAGCGTCCGGTCGAAATAGCCGCCCCCGTAGCCCAGGCGGAAACCCTTGCGATCGAAGGCATTGACCGGCATCAGCAGGATTTCCGGGTGGAGGGCGGCCCCAGCGGCGGGATAATGGATGCCATAGCGGTCGATCAGCATGGCGCTGTCCGGCCGCCATTCGCGGAAGTCCATCGCTGCATCGGGCGCCACCACCATGGGCAGACAGGTGCGGGTTCCTGCCAGGAGGGCAAACAGCGGCCGGCAGTCGAACTCGCCGCGGATCGGCCAGCAGAAGCCGAGCACGCCCGGCCGGAGGCGCAGCAGAAGCTTTGCCAGATGCGCGGCCAGTGCCTCGGAGCGCTGTGCATGGTCGGCCGGTGCGAGCGCTTCGCGCTGTGCAATCATGTTTCGGCGCAGGGCGGCACGGGCAGCGATGCGATTAGCGACAGTTTCCGTCGTGTGCTCCAGCGGCTTGCCGCGATCTGGCATATGCTATTCTCGAATGGAACGATGACGTGACTATAAACATGAAGCGCCTGCTTTGGCTATCGCTGTTCCTTTGCTCGCTGGCTGCCGCAGCCTCGGGGGACGAGTATGTCCTTGCTGCGCGCGAGGCGGCGAGGAATGGCGAGCGCGTCAGGCTGAACCGGCAGTTGCAGGTCCTGCAGAATCTGCCGGGTCCGCGCAACGAGTTGGAGCCCTGGGTGAGTTACTGGCAATTGCGCCAGAGGATAGCGGATGACGGCGTCGAAAACGAAGCCGTGCAGACCGAGGTGGGCGACTTTCTGGCCAGCCAGGCGGATTCCTATCTGGCCGAAAAGCTGAGGGGCGAGTGGCTCAAGGCGCAGGGCAAGCGCGGCCAGTGGCAGGTCTTCCAGCGCGGCTATCCGCTGCTGGTGCAGCCCGATCAGGAGCTTGCCTGCTACGAATTGCAGGGCCGACTGGCGTTGCAGCATGATCTGGCCGTGCTCGAAGAGTTGCGGGCGCAGTGGCTTGCCGCTCTCGATCTGCCGGAATCCTGTCAGCCCCTGATGGCGCAACTGATCGCCGCCGGGCGCATCGGCGAGGATGATGTATGGGAGCGCGTGCGCCGTTTGCTGGAAGAGCGGAAACTCGATCAGGCGACCCGGACTGCACTGTACCTGCCGCAGAACCAGAGGCCTCCGGCTAAGACGCTCGCCGCCATCGCCGACCAGCCGCAACGCTATCTCGACAAGTTTCCGCTCGCGGCTTCCGCAGTGGCCTATTCCCGCCGCGTCGATCGCGAGATGACGCTGTATGCCGTGGAACGGCTGGCCCGGATAGACGCAGCGGCGGCAGCGAAGGCGTGGCAGAAAATCCAGGCCCGATACTCCGCGGCGGACCGCGGCTATGCCTGGGGCCAGATCGCCTGGGCCGGGGCGAGAAGCCACCAGCCAGAGGCGTTGAGATGGTACCTGTGGGCACAGGATGCGCCGCTCTCGGAGGAGCAAATTGCCTGGCAGGCGCGCGCCGCGCTGCGGGCCCACGACTGGCCGAAGGTGCAGCAGGCGATCGCGCGGATGCCGCCGCAGTTGGCCGGCCAGCCCGCCTGGATCTATTGGCTGGGGCGCGCACTGGACGCCCACAGGCAGACTGAAGAGGCACGCTCGCTGTATCAGCGCATCAGCGACCAGCCGAATTTTTACGGCATGCTCGCCAGCGAGGAACTGGGCCGCTCGATCAAGCTGCCGCCCTTCGCTGCGCCGTTGACCGCGGAGGAAGCAGCCGCCGCTCGCGACAACCCGGGTTTGAAACGCGCCCTGGCGTTGATCCGACTGGACCTGCGCATCGAGGGCGTGCGCGAGTGGAACTGGACGGTACGCGGCATGGACGATCGCCAGTTGCTTGCCGCCGCAGCGCTGGCGCAGCACAGCGAAGTTTTCGACCGGGCCATCAGCACGGCCGATCGTACCCTGCTGCAGCACGACTATGCCCTGCGCTATCCCGCGCCGTTTCGCGACCTGGTCGATGCGCAGTCCAGGGATCTCGCGCTCGACCATGGCTGGGTCTATGGCTTGATGCGCCAGGAAAGTCGTTTTGTCATGAATGCCAAGTCGGGCGTCGGGGCCAAGGGCTTGATGCAACTGATGCCCGCGACCGCCAATTGGGTGGCGAAGAAGATCGGTTTGAAGGGCTATCATGCGGGCAAGGCGGGCGAGATGAAAACCAATGTCGCGCTCGGCACGAATTATCTTTCCATGGTGCTGGCCAGTCTCGACAATCATCCCGTGCTCGCCTCCGCCGCCTACAATGCCGGTCCCGGCCGCGCCCGCAGATGGCGTGCGGAAGAGCCGCTGGAAGGCGCCATCTATGCCGAGACCATCCCCTTCAGCGAGACGCGGGATTACGTCAAGAAGGTGATGACCAATGCCGTCTATTACACGGCGCTGTTCGAGGGCAAGGTTCCGTCCCTGAAGGGCCGGCTCGGCGTGGTGGGTCCGCGCGGCGGCGGCCGGGCCGACGATTTGCCCTGATGAAATCCTACGTCGTCGGCGGCGCCATACGCGACGAGTTGCTCGGACTGCCGGTGGTCGATCGCGACCATGTCGTCGTCGGGGCGACGCCGGAAGAAATGGTGGCGCTTGGCTTTCGCCCCGTGGGTCGGGATTTCCCGGTGTTCCTTCATCCCGAAACCCATGAGGAGTATGCCCTGGCCCGTACCGAGAGGAAGACTGCGCCGGGCTATCACGGCTTCGTCTTCCACGCCTCGCCTGAGGTGAGTCTGGAGCAGGATCTGGCCCGGCGCGATCTGACCATCAACGCCATCGCGAAGAGCGAGGATGGCATCCTGATCGATCCTTATGGCGGCCGCCAGGATCTTGAAGCGCGCGTGCTGCGCCATGTTTCGCCGGCCTTCGTCGAGGATCCGGTGCGTGTCTTGCGCGTGGCGCGTTTCTTTGCCCGCTTCAATGACTTCGCCATCGCCCCCGAGACCCTGGCCCTGATGCGCCAACTGGTCGTCGGCGGCGAGGTCGATCATCTTGTTCCCGAGCGGGTCTGGCAGGAACTGGCGAAGGGGTTGATGGAGGCGCGGCCCTCGCGCATGATCGAGACTCTGCGTCACTGCGGCGCGCTCGCCCGTCTGCTGCCGGAACTCGACGCGCTGTACGGTGTGCCGCAGCGGGCCGACTTCCATCCGGAAGTGGATACTGGCGTGCACACGATGATGGTTGTGGACATCGCGGCCAGGCTGAACCTCTCGCTTGCCGAGCGCTTTGCCGCGCTGAGCCACGATCTCGGCAAGGGCCGGACGCCCCCCGAGATACTGCCCCGCCACATCGGCCACGAGACCGCCAGCGTCGCTCTGCTCGGCCCCCTCTGCGAACGGCTGCGTGTTCCCGCCGACTGCCGCGACCTGGCGCGGCTGGTGGCGATGTTCCATGGCCTCATTCACCGCGCAACAGAACTCAAGCCTGCGACCATGGTGAGCGTACTCGAGCAATGCGATGCCTTGCGCCGCCCGGCGCGTTTCGACCAGGTACTCTCGGCCTGCGAATGCGATTACCGGGGCCGCCTGGGATTTACCGAGCGGCCCTATCCGCAGGCCGAATGCTGGCGCCGCGGGCTGGTCGCAGCACGCGCCGTCGATGCCGGCACGATCGCACGATCCTGTGGCGATCCGGCGCAGATCCCCCTGCGCATCCGCGAGGCGCGCATCGCCGCGGTCAAGGAACTCGGCTTACAACATCCGCAGGATTAGCGTTGCGGCGAGCGACAGGAGCAACCCCGTGGCGAAGGGAAAATAATATTCCCGGCCGCGCCACTTGAAGCGCAGGTCTCCCGGCAGACGGCCGAAGCGCATCAGCGCCGCCAGCCGCGGCAGAAGGACGCCGGCGATTAAAACCGTAATGAACAGGGCGATCAGCCATTTCTGCACAGACACCTCGGGGTAAAATGCGCGATGCGCCATGATAAAGGGGATGCTTTGATTACGCTCTACACTTGGGCTACGCCCAACGGCCGCAAGGTCTCGATAATGCTCGAGGAGTGTGCGCTGCCTTACGCGGTCAGGAAGATCAATATCAGCGCCGGCGAGCAGCATCTTCCCGAGTTCGTTGCGCTCAATCCGAACGGCAAGATTCCCGTGCTGGTCGACGACGACGGCCCGGACGGCAAGCCGATCACGCTGTTCGAATCCGGCGCTATCCTAGTCTATCTCGCCGGCAAGACGGGGAAGTTCCTGCCGGCCGGGGACTACGCCAAGTACCAGGCGCTGCAGTGGCTGATGTTCCAGATGGGCGGCGTCGGGCCGATGTTCGGCCAGGTCCATCATTTCCTGCGCGCGACGCCAGAACCGGTGCCCTACGCCGTGCAACGCTATACCAAGGAAGCGGCGCGGCTCTATGGCGTTCTCAACCAGCGCCTGACAGATCACGATTACCTCGCCGACGAATATTCCATCGCAGACATCGCCACCTATCCCTGGGTGGCGCGCCACGATTGGCAGAAGGTCGATCTCGCCGCCTACCCGGCGGTGCTCCGCTGGTTTGCCGCGATCGGTGCCCGGCCGGCGGTGCAACGCGGCATGGCGGTGCCGCAGTGAGCGATGCGCAGTGAAAGATGATATCGCCGGCCTCGAACTACTGAGCCATGCGCCGCCGGCCAAGTCGCGCAAGCACAAGACTCCGCTGCTCTTCATTCATGGCGCCTACACCGCGGCCTGGTGCTGGGCGGAGCATTTTTTGCCGTTCTTCGCCGCGCAGGGTTACCTAAGCTACGCCCTCTCCTTGTCCGGACATGGCGCCAGCAGGGGACGTCGCCATCTCGACAGTTTCGGCATCAACGATTACATCAGCGACGTCGCCGAGGTGGTCGCGGATCTGCCCGTGCCGCCTGTGCTTGTCGGTCATTCCATGGGCGGCTTCGTGGTGCAGAAATATCTCGAAAAGCACCAGGCGCCGGCAGCCGTGCTGATGTGTGCCGCACCTCCGCAGGGCCTGATGTCGGCGGCCTTCGGCCTGATGTTCCAGAAGCCCGGACTGATGAGCGATTTGAACAGTGTCATGAGCGGCGGCCGGGTCTCGGTCGAAACCCTGCGCCAAGCGCTGTTTGCCCAGCCGATCGCAGCCGAGGATCTGCGCCGCTACCTGCGCCTGTCGCAGTCAGAGTCGCACCGCGCCATCTGGGACATGACCCTGTTCAATCTGCCGCATCCCTCGCGGGTGAACAACACGCCGCTTCTGGTCCTGGGCGGCGAACTCGATCAGCTGATCCCAGCCTCTCTGGTGGAGATGACGGCGCGGACCTATTCGGTCGAGGCCGAACTCTTCCCCGGCATGGGCCACGGCCTGATGCTCGAACGCGACTGGCGAATCGTGGCCGGACGCATCCATTCCTGGTTGACAGAAAAGGGACTTTGAGATGATCGTGACCTTCCAGTCCAAGGCTTCGGGCGACGTCATCATGTTCGGCGACGTGGCGCACCGGATGATGGAACTCATGGGCAAGGAAGTCGGCGACCAGGGCATCGTCACCGTAGCCCAGTTGCCGGCGGCGCTGGCCAGTCTGAAGGCCGCTATTGATGCCGACCGGGAGGTGCGGAAGGGCGTCCATGACGAGGACCTGCCGCAGTTCGAAACGGCAACTGACGGCAGCCGCCGTCCCTACGTTAGCCTCAGCCAGCGCGCCACGCCGCTGGTCGAACTGCTCGAGTGGTCGCTGAAGAAGAAGGTGCCGGTGCTCTGGGGGGTGTAGACAGCCTTCCCCCCAGCCCCCTCCCCGCGGGAGGGGGTGACGGGTGTTCGTCCCTTCGGGACTCCATGTTCCACGCCGCACCGGGCTCGGGGCGGCCCTTCGCCCGGTGCCCTTCGTCTGCCGCATGGAGTTAGAGAATCGGTGCCAGCCACCTCTCGGCTTCGGCGACGCTCATGCCCTTTCGTCGCGCCCAGTCCTGCAATTGGTCGTGACCGATCTTGGTCACAGCGAAATAGTGCGCATCCGGGTGGGCGAAATAGAAGCCGGAAACCGATGCGGCCGGGTGCATGGCGTAGTTTTCGGTAATCTCCATGGCGCAATTTTCCGGCGCGGCTAGGAGTTCAAAGATCGTCGCCTTCTCGGTGTGATCGGGGCAGGCCGGATAGCCGGGCGCGGGTCGGATGCCGCGGTAGTTCTCGGCAATCAGGTGTTCACTGCTCAAGTCTTCGCCCGCGGCATAGCCCCAGTGCGCGCAGCGCACGCGCTCGTGCAGCCACTCGGCGCAGGCTTCGGCGAGCCGGTCGGCGAGCGACTTCAGCATGATCGCCTGGTAGTCGTCGTGGCTTGCGGCGAATTCGGCGAGCTTCCGCTCTATCCCCAAACCCGCGGTCACGGCGAAGGCGCCGAGCCAGTCCGGTGTGCCCCGCGGTGCGACGAAATCGGCCAGACATTCGTTCGGGCGGCCGACAGGGCGCTGGTGTTGCTGGCGCAGGAAGTGCAGCGTGGCCGTGACCTGCTGGCGCGACTCGTCTCTGAACAGTTCGACGTCGTCGCCGACGCCGTTCGCCGGGAACAGACCGAACACGGCGTTGGCAGTCAGCCACTTTTCCTTGATTATTTTCGCGAGCATCTTCTTGCCGTCTTCGAAGACGCTGCGCGCGGCCTCGCCGACCTTTCCGTCCGAGAGTATTGCGGGATAGGCGCCGGCGAGATCCCAGGTCTGGAAGAAGGGCGCCCAGTCGATGTAGCGTTCCAGATTCGCCAGATCGATGTCCCGGATCACCGTGAGCCCGGTGGCTGCCGGGGCGATCGGCGCATAGGCCGGCCGGACGCGATTCTCCCTGGCGGCTTCCAGGGTCAGCAGCGTGACGCCCTTCTTGTTGGCGTGCTGCTCGCGGACTTTCACGTAGTCGGCGGCGACTTCCTTGATATATTCGGCGGCCTGATCTTCCGAGAGCAGGCGGGTCACCACGCCGACGGCGCGCGAAGCATCCGGCACGTAGATCACCGGACCCTGGTAATTCGGCGCGATCTTGATCGCGGTATGGGCACGGCTGGTCGTCGCCCCGCCGATCAGGAGCGGCGTCGTGAAGCCCTGGCGCCGCATCTCGGCGGCGACGAAGCTCATCTCTTCCAGCGACGGCGTGATCAAGCCAGACAGCCCGATGATGTCGGCGTCGTGCTCGCGCGCCGCGGCGAGGATCCGGTCCGAACTGACCATCACGCCGAGATCGAACACCTCGTAGCCGTTGCAGCCCAAGACCACGCCGACGATGTTCTTGCCGATGTCATGGACGTCACCCTTCACCGTGGCCATGACGATGCGCCCCTTGGCGGCGGCGCCGGTGCGCAGCTTCTCGGCCTCGATGAACGGCAGGAGATGCGCCACCGCCTGCTTCATGACCCGTGCGGATTTCACCACCTGGGGCAGGAACATCTTGCCGGCGCCGAAGAGATCGCCGACCGCGTTCATGCCGTCCATCAGCGGTCCCTCGATCACCGCCAACGGCGGCAGACCCTTGGTCAGGGTTTCCTGCCGCGCTTCCTCGGTGTCGATGATGATGTAGTCGGTGATGCCCTTGATCATCGCGTGCGTCAGACGTTCGCCCACGGGCTGCTCGCGCCAGGCGAGATCGACCACCTGTTCGCGGGCAGAGCCCTTGACCGATTGGGCGAATTCGACCAGTTGCTCGCCGGCCTCGGGGAAACGGTTCTGCACCACGGCTTCTACTGCCGCGCGCAAGCCCGCGGGGATTTCCTGATAGACGCCGAGCTGGCTGGCATTGACGATGCCCATGCTCATTCCGGCCTGGATCGCGTGGTAGAGGAAAACCGTGTGGATCGCTTCGCGCACCGGGTCGTTGCCGCGGAAACTGAAGGAGACGTTGGAGACGCCGCCGGAGACATGGGCGTGCGGCAAGTTGGCGCGGATCCAGCGCGTCGCCTCGATGAAGTCGACGGCGTAGTTGTTGTGCTCCTCGATGCCGGTGGCGATGGCGAAGACGTTCGGGTCGAAGATGATGTCCTCGGCGGGGAAGCCGATGCCATTGAGCAGATCGTAGGCCCTCTGGCAGATCCCGGTCTTGCGCTGAAATGTATCCGCCTGCCCGGCCTCGTCGAAGGCCATGACGATGGTGGCGGCGCCGTAGCGACGGGCGAGTCGGGCCTGCGCGAGAAATCTTTCTTCGCCTTCCTTGAGCGAGATCGAATTGACGATGCCCTTGCCCTGCAGGCATTTCAGGCCGGCCTCCAGCACCTCCCACTTTGAGGAGTCGATCATTACCGGCACGCGGGCGATGTCGGGCTCGGAGGCGATGAGCTTGAGGAACTTGACCATCGCCGCCTGGGAGTCGAGCATCGCTTCGTCCATGTTCACGTCGATGATCTGGGCGCCAGCCTCGACCTGGTTGCGCGCCACGGCCACGGCTTCCTCGAACTGGCCATTCAGGATCAAACGGGCGAAGGCCTTGGAGCCGGTGACGTTGGTGCGCTCGCCGACATTGACGAACAGGCTGTCGTCGCCGATGTTGCAGGGTTCCAGGCCGGACAGGCGCAACTTCGGCGCAACTTGGGGTGGCTGGCGCGGTGGCAGCCCGGCCAGGGCTATTGCAATTGCGCGGATATGTTCCGGCGTGGTGCCGCAGCAGCCGCCGGCGATGTTGATGATGCCCGCCTCGCCCCATTCCCGAATCGCGCTGGCCAGCGTTTCCGGCCGCTCGTCATAACCGCCGAAGGCATTGGGCAGGCCCGCGTTGGGGTGCGCCGAAATTGGGCAATCGCAGACGCGCGACAGCTCCGCGACATGCTGGCGCAATTCCGATGCGCCGAGCGCACAGTTCAAACCGAAGGACAGGGGCCGGGCATGGCGCAGGGAATTCCAGAAGGCTTCCGCAGTCTGGCCGGAGAGCGTCCTGCCCGAGGCATCGGTGATCGTGCCCGAGATCATGATCGGCAGTCTCTGTCCGCGCTGTTCGAAGAACTTCTCGACGGCGAACAGGGCGGCCTTGGCATTGAGCGTGTCGAAAACCGTTTCCAGCAGCAGCAGGTCGGCTCCGCCGTCGGCCAGGCCGCTTGCCGCTTCGACGTAGGCCTCGACCAGTTGGTCGAAATCGACGTTGCGGTAACCCGGGTCATTGACGTCAGGCGAGATCGAGGCGGTGCGTGACGTCGGGCCGAGCACGCCGGCGACGAAGCGGGGCCGATCCGGGTTGGCTGCGGTATATTCATCGCAGGCCTCCCTCGCTAGTTTCGCGCCGGCCAGATTCAGTTCATGGACGATGGCCTCGAGCCCGTAGTCGGCTTGGGAGATCGCCGTGGCGTTGAAGGTGTTGGAGGTGAGGATGTCGGCGCCCGCCGAGAGATATTCGCTATGGATGCCCCGTATCAGTTCGGGCCGGGTCAGGCAGAGAAGGTCGTTGTTGCCCCTGAGATCCTTGGCGTGGTGAGCGAAGCGCGCCCCCCGGTAATCGGCTTCGGAGAGTCCGTGGCGCTGGATCATGGTGCCCATGGCGCCATCGAGGATCAGGATACGGCGGGCGAGTAGCTCGCTAAGTTCTCTGCTGCGGTCGGGCTGCATGGAATTTTCTGTTGATGATGGCCGGCGATTTTATCATGCTGGAATGCCTGCTTCGCAGGCCTATAATTGCCCGCTACCGCTTGCCCACCCAGCCGGCAACAGGGAGTCCGCGATGAAGCACCTCACCCCGAAGGAAGCCTACCAACTGCTCCACGAGAATCCGCAGGCCCTGTTCGTCGATGTCAGGAGTGAGATGGAATTCCTCTTCGTCGGCCACCCTGTCGGGGCCATCATGATTCCCTGGAACGACGGTCCTGACTGGGAGATCAATCCGCACTTCGTCGCTCACGTGAAGAAGGCCGCCAGCATCGACCGGCCGATCGTGCTGATCTGCCGCAGCGGCAACCGTTCCAAGGACGCCGGAGTAGCGCTCGAGCAGGCGGGTTTCAGCGAAGTCTACAACGTCCTGCATGGCTTCGAAGGGGAGCTCGACGATCGCCACCATCGCGGCACGCTGGCCGGCTGGCGCCAAGACGGCCTGCCCTGGGAACAGTGCTAGCGCCCGTCGTTGCCCAAGGGGCAACCCAGGGCTCTGTGCCAGCGAAGTAGGTGCTAGAGCCCGTCGTAGTCTGCAAGACAACTCAGGGCAGTTGTGGGCGGATTCAACTCTGAAGTGCAACTGCGTTATGACGCGAGTGTAGCTTCTTCCAGAAAACCTCGTGAGGTGTTTTGAAGCCGAGGCATTTTCTGGGTCGATGGTTGAGATAGTTCATGGCGATAGAGATGTCCTTTTTG
>CAILCO010000041.1 GCA_903832735.1 uncultured Sterolibacterium sp. | reverse complement strand
ATACCTGAAGCCATGACCTGCAATCAGCACAGAAGAATTATCGAAACCAGCTTGGCTTCCTAGTCGAACAGCGCGTTCATGGTGGTGTCGTCAAGCACGGGCCCCGGATAACCGGAATTCCAAGGCTGCCGGGGGCTGCCAAGAGTTGTCCAGCGCGGCTCAAGGATCGAGGCGCCGCAGCTCTTCGCGATGGATGAAGAACAGCTTTTCCGGTCCGCCCCGGCGCACGCGCAAGGCGTAGCGCTGGCCGGGCGCGAGTCCCAGTTCGCGGGCCAGGTCTTCGGGAAAAAAGATCTCGATGCTCGAGTCTTCCGGCTTGACCATGGTGATGAAGCCGGCCACTTCGCGCGCCGCCGTCAGATCGAAGCCGACGCGGACGAAGCCCGGTCGCTCGTCCGCGCTCGCCACGGCTGCGACCCGGCCTTCCACATCGGCCCAGTTGGGGGCAATGGCAACCATCATGATGACTCCCGTTAAGCTCATGTCTGAAGACCGGCCAGATAGCGCACGATACCACCGGCTATATCCTGTCCGGTGTTTTCCTGAAAATAGCTGTAACCCGGAGACGGATTGACCTCGAAACAGTAGTGGCTGCCTTCCGGCGTGCGTTTCAGATCGATGCCGCACAAGGGCAGTTGCAGCGACCGCGACAACTGGAAGCACTGTTCCCGCACCGGCCCGGGCAGTTCGCAGGCTTGCATCGCCACCGCCTGACCATCCCGGCCGGCGTAGCGATAGTCCAGCGCAGTCGTGCTGATTTCCGCGGCGAAGATTTCCTCGCCCGCGACATGCACGCGTATCTCGGTGCCGACCAGCAATTCCTGGAACTGCACCGGCAGCGCGCGGATCCGCTCGAGCTCGCCGACTCGAGGCCCCGCAAGTTCCTGCACGATGGAGCGCACGGAACTGATCGATTTGTAGATCAGACGGCGCCTGCTGGCCAGGAAGCGCCGCACCGCCTCGGGGGAATTGCTGACCAGCGTCTCCGGTACGCGCAGCCCGGATTCCATGATGCGCTGCATCTGATAAGGCTTGGACAAGTTCGAGGCCATCGCCGCGCTGCGGTTCATGACCCGCCAGGGAAGAAGTCCGCCCAATTCGACAAGTTCGATGAGTTCAAAGAGGGCGGCGTGAAAGCCCAACGACCGGGCGCGGGCTCCCGTTTCATCCATGCCTGCGCCCGCCAACTGGCGATTTTCCGGGAGCAGGGCCGGTTCCATGCAGCGCAGATAGAGTCCGTCGATTTCGCCGAAATCAAAGCGACGTCCGCGAATTTCCAGTTCGCCCTGCAAGGATTTCCCGTCAAATGAATAGCGCAAACCGGTATGCGCGGCTTCTCGCTGCGACAACAAGGTGTACGGCACAGCCAAGCGCTCGGCTGCTTCCGCCACGAGCGCCATCGGGCTCTCCGTCGGCACGCCCCAGAGCAGGATCACGATGCCGCCCCGATTTTGGCTAACTCGTCGGCTGTATCGTTGGCCAATTCGCCGAGGTAGTCGGCGACGACTCCGGCCGCAGCCCAGTCCGCGTGTTCCGGAAACGCGCTGAGATGGCATAGCTTCCAGACGCCGGCGGAATCGGCAGCGAGGCGCAGTTCCATCAGCGGATGGCTGCCTTCGGACTGCAATCGGGTCAGGGCCATTCCGTCGAGGGCCAAGTCGGGACGGGTACGGTAGCGTCCGGCGACGGTGACCGGGACTTCATCGCCGAGCGCGCAGTCGGAACTGATCATGGAGAAAGTTGACTGCCGCAACTGGTACGCGCCTGTGCACGGATGGCAGCGCGGGTCCGTGCTGAAGCCGTAGTGCGCCACCTCGAGACCGGCACGAGCGGCGGCTGCGAGCGCCTCGATGCGGCTGTACTCGCGGCCGGCAAGGCCCAGCGGCGACGGCGGATTGATCACCCGGCTGCCCAGGCTGTGGAGCCAGCTGAGCAGCAGGGCGTGCATTTCCGACCAGGCATAGGCGCGATCGTATTCGTCGGCTGCCGCAAAATGAGGCAGGCTGACCTGCCGGATCCGGTTGAAAATCAGAAACGGCTGATCCTCGTCCAAGGTGAGGCCGGATGCCAGTTGCACACGCGAAGTGGTACCCGCTTCGCGCAAGACGTGATGCCATTCGCGGGCCAGGGTCAGATCTTCCACCGCGACCAGACGATGAACAGCGGCGCCGGAGCGCCGCTGGAGCAGCGTATGAACGCGCGCCGCCAACTGGTCGCCGGCGTGCGCGATGGTCACGATGGGGGTCAGAAATATTCTTTCTGATCAACCCGGCGCGGCGTCATACAAACGCTTGGCGCCGGCCGCGGAACGGTGCAGCGCTTCCTCTGCGCATTTGGCATCTTCCTCGTTGGCCAGCGCACTATCCCTCAGGTCCGGCCGCAGGCTGGCATCGATGTAGGGCTGGGCAGCGACGCCGTTGGCGACCGCTTCCAGCGCCGCGAGGCGGGCTTCCACGGTGCCGGCCCAGTCCGGCGCGCCGCCGAGGCCGCCACCTAAGTTGCCACCTAAGCCGCCGCCCGGCCGGTCGGCGAGCTTGGCGTCGACGTACTTGTCGTGGCCCTTGTCCAGGGCGGCGGATTTGTCGGTCAGCGGTTTCTCCACTTCCTTGCGCACGCTCTTCTCGATTTCCTTGACGACTTCCTTCCTGACTTCCTTGAGGACATTCTTGCGGTCGGTGATCTCCTTGATCTTCATCACGCATTTCACCGCCACGGTGGCGGTCATGACCGCCGCTGAAGCGGAGATGTTGGAGACCGAGACGCAGGTATTGATCCGCCCGTAGCTCTGGGAATTCGGCGTCGAGGCATTGTCGAACTTGTTGTTGCTGCCGGAACCGGGGAAGGGATCGCCGGCGTCGCCGCGGTTGTGGCCCAGTTCCAGATCGCGTTTGTTGTCGGCCTGGACCAAGGCAACCTTGGGATGGTTCTCGTCGCTGTTGGCGGCGATGGACTCGTCGACATGCCAGATCAGCAGCCCGTCACCGGGCAGGTCCGCGTCGTAGCCCTTCCTCTGCCGGTTCTCCATAAGGAAATATTCGTTGCCGCCGGCGCCATCCTTCCACAGGCGATAGAGGGTGTGGTTGTCCTTGACGTCGGCGATCGACAGGTTGCCATTGGCCGTGACATTGACCGCGCTGGCCCAGCCCTGGTTGGCCTTGCACCAGGCGGACGGATGCGAGGGAATATCGCCGCCGCCGTTCCAGCTGCCGCCCGCCATCAGGCACCAGTTGCCGACACCGGAACTGGAATAGTCGGTGTCGTAAAGATCGGGCAGACCGAACAGCAGGTGCCCCAGTTCATGGCAGCAGACGCCGATGCGGGAATCCTCGGGGACCGTCAGATAGCTGTAGATCTTGGTGCTGCCATCGGCGGTGTAAGCGCCGCCTGTGAGGTTCCACTTGTGCGACCAGATGTCGTTCGAACTGCCCGACACCTCCGCGCCGGTCCCGGCATGGATGACGATATAGGCGTCGACGAAGCCGTCGTGATCGTTGTCGTACTGGGAAAAGTCCACCGACGGATTCGCGGCCACTGCCGCGTCATAGGCCATGGTGCGCGCATTGGGCAGCGTGCCGCCCATGCCGGAAGCACCGTGGGCATACTCGCTGAGTGTCTTGGGCAGGGTATACGGGCCGGCCACCTGGCCGACGATATCGACGAGTCCGTGGGTCACGTCACGGTAGTATTCCCTGACACTGCCGTGAGGCAGTTTGCCGAGCGAGAAGAACAGATCTTCGAAATGCGCCTTGGTGTTGCTCATGGTCTTGTCGGAAAACTGCGCCAGTATCACTGCCACCTTAAGGGTTCCGGTCATCGGCGCGCGGT
Organism: uncultured Sterolibacterium sp.; assembly: GCA_903832735.1. Lineage (GTDB taxonomy): Bacteria > Pseudomonadota > Gammaproteobacteria > Burkholderiales > Rhodocyclaceae > CAIYYX01. Next base: position 120,490 of record CAILCO010000041.1, on the reverse strand, counting down.
CCGCCGCGGCGCTCCTGACCACGCGGACGGGTGTTCCGAGCGGGAACATGTCGCCCGGATAGATCAGGCCGTCGTTCATCCCCGCGGCGCTGGGCGCCCTGAGTCTCATCATATGGGCGAATTCGGGCGCCGCCGCCTTCATGGTGTCCAGTTGCGCCTTCAACTGCTTCGCCAGATCCGGATGGGGAGCCACCATGCAACGGTGGCCATCATGGGTTTCCCGCGCGGCTGCGTAGATCCGCGCCATTTCCTGCAGCACATCTTGCCGGTATGACATGTTCTCCTCCTTCTTTGATTAAAAGGTTCTCCGTACGTGGAGCACCGCCACTGCATGCGTATGGCATGCGTAAATCCCGGCAGAATTATGCTTTATGGATATCTCGAAGGTCAAGCGCGAGTTGATCGCGCGTTAATCGATTGCTGTCCGGAAACTCGCCGGATGCGTCCTATGTCGCGCCCGATGGTGACGACAGGGCAGGCGCGGTATGATGGCGCCCAAGATCCTGTGACGCCCCCAACTCAAGCGAGACCTTCATGCAAAACCACGACCAGCTCTACATCAACGGCCAATGGCTGACCCCTGCCGGCAGGCAGACCATAGCGGTAATCAACCCCGCCACCGAGGCTGTGATCGGGCATATTCCAGAGGGAACCGAGGCCGATGTCGAAGCCGCCGTCGCGGCGGCGCGCAGCGCTCACCCCGCCTGGAGCCGGACCACGCCGGATGAGCGCGCGGCTTTCCTGGCGAAGATCCAGGAAGGTCTGATGGCACGCATGGACGAGATCGCCCGCACCATCACCGGCGAAGTCGGCATGCCGCTGAAGCTGTCGACGCGCATCCAGGCCGGCTCGCCGATCGCGATCTTCGGCCTCTATGCCAAGATGACCGGTGCCTTCAAGTTCGAGGAACAGGTCGGCCATTCGCTGGTCCTGCGCGAAGCCATCGGCGTCGCCGCACTGATCACGCCCTGGAACTATCCGCTGCACCAGATCGCCGCGAAGGTCGCGCCGGCCCTGGCAGCGGGCTGCACCGTGGTGCTCAAGCCCTCGGAAGTGGCGCCGCTCAATGCCTTCATCCTGGCCGAAGTGATCGCCGCCGCCGGCCTGCCGGCCGGCGTTTTCAATCTGGTCACCGGCTTCGGTGCGGCGGTGGGCGAGGCGCTGGTGCGCCACCCCGAGGTGGACATGGTTTCATTCACCGGCTCGACCCGCGCCGGCAAACGCGTCTCCGAACTGGCGGCCCAGTCGGTCAAGCGCGTCTCGCTGGAACTGGGCGGCAAGTCCGCAGCCGTGATCCTCGACGACGCCGACTTCGCCAGCGCCGTGAAGGGCACGGTCAATGCCTGTTTCCTCAACAGCGGCCAGACCTGCACCGCGCACACCCGGATGCTGGTGCCCGAATCGCGCTATGCCGAAGCGGCGCAACTGGCCGTTGCGGCGGCTCAAGCCTTCACGCTCGGCGATCCGATGAGCGACACGACCCGTCTCGGCCCCCTGGCCTCGGCGGCACAGAGGGAGAAGGTGCGCGAGTACATCAACATGGGCATCCAGGAGGGCGCAGAATGCCTCTACGGGGGCGCTGAGGCGCCTGAAGGACTGGCCCTAGGCTATTACGTCAAACCGACGATATTCGGCCGCGTAGCGCCCGGAAGCACCATCGCCCAGGAGGAAATCTTCGGCCCGGTGCTCGCCATCATCACCTACCGCGACGAGGAAGAAGCCATAGCCATTGCCAACGGCACGCTCTACGGTCTCGCCGGCGCGGTCTGGTCGGGAAGCGACGCGCATGCCGTGAAAGTGGCGCGGCAATTGCGCACCGGCCAGGTCGACATCAACGGCGGCGCCTTCAACATCCAGGCGCCCTTCGGCGGCTACAAGCAGTCGGGCAACGGGCGCGAACTGGGCAAATACGGCCTGGAGGAATTCCTCGAGTACAAGGCGCTGCAGTTGAAGCCGGCGAAGGCCGGCTGAACCAAAGGAATAATGGCGATGCGAAAACTATCGTTACTGCTGTGCCTGGCATTTTCATTCCCCGCCCTGGCCGCCGATCTGGCCGTAGGCCAGGCCGCGCCCGAAGTCGATGCGAAGCTGCTCGACGGCGCGACCAGGGTGCGGACTTCGGAAAATCGCGGCAAGGTCACGATCATCAACTTCTGGGCGACCTGGTGCGAACCTTGCCGCGAGGAAATGCCGGCGATCGACGCCTACTACAAGAAGTACCGGGCGCGCGGCGTGGAAGTTCTGGCGATCAGCATGGATGACCCGAACGACGCGGCGGCCGTGCGCAAGCTCGCACAGAAATATTCGTTTCCGGTGGCCCTGAAGTCCGACGCCAATTTCAAGGGACTCGGCCGGATCTGGCGGCTGCCCTCGACCTTCGTCATCGACCGGCAGGGCATCCTGCGCAAAAACGGCTTGGTCGGCGAACCGAAGGTCGACCTCGCGCTGCTCGAATCCCTGGTCACGCCCTTGCTGGAAGCCCGATAGGCGCTTGTCGCACAGGTGCAATTATCGTATTCTGCCGTCGCCTGACTGCGCGCCCTGCTGCAGTCCCTTGATCAAAGTTGTCCGGACAGGGCAGCGGAATGGTGCGAGAGATGAGCGAACATATCCTGAGCGAAGTGACCGACGGCGTGCTGCGGATCGAGATCAGCCGGCGCGGTAAAAAGAATTCCCTGACCCAAGGCATGTATGCGGCGCTCTCCGACGCGCTGGATCAGGCCGGTAACAACGATGCCGTCCGCGTCGTCCTGCTGCGTGGCCAGGACGATCTGTTCACCGCCGGCAACGACCTGCAGGATTTCCTCTCGCGCAAGAGCAACGAGCCCTCCGAAGCCGTGCGCTTCATGCATGCCATCGCCGCATTCGCCAAGCCCCTCGTCGCCGCGGTCGCCGGCAATGCTATTGGCATCGGCACGACCATGCTGCTGCACTGCGATCTGGTCTATGCCGCGAACAATGCCCGCTTCCAGTTGCCCTTCGTGCCGCTCGGCCTCTGTCCCGAAGCCGGCTCCAGCCTGCTCCTGCCGCGCTTCGCCGGCCATCAGCGCGCCGCCGAACTGCTCTTTTTCGGCGAACCCTTCGATGCCGACCAGGCCCATGAAATCGGCCTGGTCAATGCCATCCATGCGCCACAGGATCTGCTTTCCTACGCCGAGACACGCGCTCGCAAACTTGCCAGCCTGCCGCAGGCCTCGCTCGCCGCCACCAAGGCGCTGATGAAAAGCGCCTCGGCGCCCCTCGTGGCCGAGACCATGCAGGCGGAACTGCTGCATTTCAATGAACTGGTGGCGGCTCCCGTGGCGAAGGAAATCTTTGCCGCTTTCCTGGAAAAGCGCGCCCCCGATTTTTCCGCGATCGCGCCGCGCCATCCATGAGCGGCACGGTCGGGACATGACATGGCGAAGATCCATGTCTTGCTGAAGAAGGAGGAACTCGACGGCGAGCGTCTGGAAAACAAAATCGTCATCGTCCTCGACATTCTCTTCGCCACGTCGAGCATCGTCGCCGCCCTGGCTCATGGCGCGACGCAGGTGATCCCGGCCCGGGACGGGGTGGCGGCCTTGGCCGAGGCGGAGAAACACCCGGCAGGCTCCTATGTGCTTTCCGGCGAACTCAATGCCGAGACCCTTGAGGGCTTCGCCCATCCGACGCCGCTGGCGCTGCTCGCCGAGAATCTCGTTGCGCGCACGCTGATCTACTCGACCACCAACGGCACCGTCGCGCTCGGCAAAGCCAGGGGCGCCCAGCACGCCTATGCTGCGTCCCTGCAGAACGGCGAGGCGGCGGTCAGCCAGGTAACGCTGAGGCATCCGGGCAGCACCGTGCTGATCGTCTGTTCCGGTTCCGCCGACAACTTCAATCTCGAGGATTTCTACGGCGCCGGCTATCTGGTCTCGCTGTTCCGCAAGACCGGCCGGGAAACGAATCTCGAGCACGAATTTTCCGATGCGGCGCTGGCCGCGGAGATTCTGCACGATAGCATCGATGCCGAGACCTGCCTGAGACAGGCGCGGGTCGGCCGGATGATGCTGGCGCGGGGTCTGGCCGACGAGATCCGTTTTGCCGCGCAAAAAAACGTCTATGGCATCGTGCCGCATCTGGTCGATGGCAGGCTGCGGGGACTGTCAGAATATCAACGCACGGCCGCATCCGCGACCGAATAAGGGAGACACAGAATGCGTCCGCCTCGTTTCCGGCTTTTCATCCTGCTCGTGCCGCTGGTCTTGCTGTCAGGCGCAGCAAGCGCTCAAACTGCGCCGGCTCAAAATGCCGCCGCTTCCAATCCGGGTCGTGAGCTATTACTCGACAAATGCGCCCAGTGCCATAGCGACGCTATCTGGCGCGACCAGCGCCAGGACGCCCGCGCCTGGGAGGCGACCCTGTATCGCATGCTGGGCCGCGGCGGCGTCTGGAGCGGCGAGGAGATCAAGACCATGACCGCCTATCTGGCCAGCGACTTCGGGCCGAATTCGCCCAGGCCTGCGTCGGCTGCCCGCTGATGCGCACTGTTGCAATTTGCAACCGGCTACGGCCAGCCCAGGAGTGAACAATGAGAGATCTAGTCGAAAAGTACTTGTCCAAGTCGATTTCGCGACGCGGCTTTCTGAACAACATGAAGCAGGTGGGTGTGACCGTGGCCGCGGCGAAACTGGTCCTGTCCTCGCTCTCCGACGCCGAAGCGCAGACCTCGACCACGGCCTCTGTCAGGGCATCGACCACGGCACCGGTGAAGCAGTTTCAGGGCACCGGAGGCGCCTGTTTTGCCGAACAACTGATGGCCTGTGGCGTCAAATATATTTTCGGCAACTCGGCCAGCGAGGATGCCGCTTTCTACGATGCACTGGTCGACAGGCCGCAACTGAATTACATCCTGACACCGCATGAAGGCCCGGGCGCCGCCATGGCGGCGGGTTACATCAAGGCCTCGCAGCAACCGGCGATCGTCATGCAGGCGGGTTCGGTGGGCCTGATGAATGCCATGGGACAACTGTTCAACGCCTACAAGGAGCAGACCCCGCTGGTGATCTATTCCTACCGCTCCGACCCTTCGCGCAGCGCCGGCCGCGATGGTTTCGAAGAGATCGCCAACCAGGAACAGGTGGTGCAACCGCTGACGAAATATTCGTGGATGGCGCGCGGCTCCTCGATGATCGCCGAATCGGTGCGTCATGCCTTCAAGTCCTCATGGACGCCGCCCCACGGTCCCTCGTATCTGACCTGGCACTCCGACCATACGGGAGAGCGGACCCGTACCGAAATCATTGCGCAGAGCCATTTCGATACGCGCATGCAGGTGCGCCCTAACCCGACGGAAATCGAGCGCGCGGCCGCGATGCTGGTATCGGCCAGGATGCCGATTCTGATCGTCGGCGATGAGATCACCAAGGCCAAGGCCGTGACCAAGGCCGTGAAGCTCGCCGAGTTGCTCGGCATGCCGGTGACCCAGATGCGCCAACTCTGGACGAATTTTCCGGAAACGCATCCGCTCTGGGTCGGCAATGCGCCGGCGGGGCGCCTGGCCTCGATCACCTGGCCGAAGAGCTACGATGTCGCGATCAACGTCGGCAACAAGATGCAGCATTCGGGCACCGCTCCCATCGTTGCGCACGAGATCAAGTTCATCGACATGCGCATCGATTACAACAACATGGGCAAGGTCATGACCACCGACGTGCCCCTGGTCTGCGATGTCGGTCTCGGCCTGGACGATCTGATCGCCGCCGTCCTGCAACTCATGACGCCGACGCTGCGCCAGGCGGCGGAGGAGCGTGCTCGGGAAGTGAGGAGATATACCGACAGTTCCCGGCTGCTACTAAAGGGCGTTGTCAATAATCCCGAGTGGAACAACGCGCCGCTGATCGCCGATCGCGTGACCTGGGAAGTCGCGCAATTCGCCGATCCCGATGCCATTATCGTCAATGAGGCGGGCTCGGTGGCGATGCACTCGTTCAATTTCAATCCGCTCGGCGGCAGGGAATTGTTCTACTACTACGGCGGGCATCTCGGCTCCGGCGTCGGCGCCTCGGCCGGCATCAAACTCGCGCGCCCCAACCAGCAGGTCATCTGCCTGGTCGGCGACGGTTCGTTCCTGTTCGGGCCGCATGCGTTGTGGAATATGGCGCGCCTGGAATTGCCGGTGATCGTGGTGGTCTATAACAACCATGCCTATAGCGGTCCGCATTCCCGCGCCATCGCCAATGTGCCATCGGGGCGCATGGTCGAGACGGGGCATTACATGGCCAGTTACCTCGGCAGTCCGGACATGAACATGGCATCGATCGCCGCCGGATTCGGTGTCCAGGGCGAAGTCGTCCATGACCCCGCGCAACTGCAGGCGGCGCTCGCCCGCGCCAAGAAATCCAGCGCCGAGGGGAAACCCTATCTGATCGATGTCCAGGTCGTGCGCCGCGGCATCGGCTGGACCGATAGCCCCTGGGTCCCGCCGATCAAAGGAACCGCCATGCGCAGCAAGAAGGTCTAGGCGATGCGACGATGCCACTGGATCGTCGGCGTTTTATTGTTCGGCGCGAGCACGCTTGCCCCGGCCGACGAAGCCGATGACATGAGACTGGGGCGCGATATCTACCGTGATTATTGCGCCACTTGCCATGGTGGCGAGATGTTGAATCCGGGACTGGCTTTCGATCTCCGAAAATTCCCCAAGGAGGAAGCAGAACGGTTCCGCAATGCCGTCCTGCACGGCAAGGGGAAAGGCATGCCGGCCCTGGAGGGGCAACTCTCGGCGGAAGACGTCAAGGCCCTGTGGGCCTATGTGAAGAGCGGTGGCTGATCTCGGCTTGTTTGTCGCGCAGGGCTGGATTCTTGGCAAATTGGAGTGCTATAATTATCAACTGGTTGGAATGAACCCCGGCCCGCCTGAGTTTTCTTGTAGTTGTTTTTCGCCTCACACCTTATCGATAAAGGGAAATATCAAATGAAACAGTCACTACTCGTTGCTGCCCTGGTTGCCCTGGCTGTCACCGCCTGCGGCAAGAAAGAAGCCCCCGCTCCCGCCCCGGCTCCGGCCCCGATGGCTGCCCCGGCCCCGGCCCCGGCCGCTGAAGCTCCCGCTGGTGCTACCGGCGCTACCGGTGCCACTGGCGCCGCTGGTGCTCCGGGCGCCACCGGCGCTACCGGCGCCACTGGTGCTGCCGGCGCTCCTGCTGCCGATGCGAAGAAAGAAGAACCCAAGAAGTAATCGGGTTCTCCTGTAAAAAGCCGGCCCTAAGTACAGGGCCGGCTTTTTTTCGTCCTGTATTAGCGTGAAATACCTTGCCAAGCGCGCTGTGTCATTTGGAACCATGCGCGTTAGAAGTTCTACAGCAGTTCGCGCCAGGGACTGCCCCCATCCTGGCTGGCGATCACGATCCAGTCCTCGGCGCATTCCGCTGCGCCGGCCAGCGCGGCGCGCGCCAGATCCGGCGTATTGTTCTGCTCGGAAAGATGAGCGGCAACGAGATGCTGCAGGCGCGAGCGATCCAGGGCGGCGAGTAGCCGTGCCGCCGCCTGATTGTCGAGATGACCGAAGCGCCCCGCGATACGTTGCTTGAGGTGCCAGGGATAGTCACCGCGACTCAACATTTCACTGTCGTGATTGCACTCCAGCACCAAGGCATCGCAGGCATCGAGCATGGCGATGATATGCGGCGTAGCAGCCCCCGTATCGGTGAGTACGCCGAGGCGGTGACGGCGGTCGCAGAACACGAACTGCACCGGCTCGCGCGCATCGTGCGGCACGGGGAACGGCCTGATCTCCAGCGCGCCGATGGCGAACGCGGCATGACTGTCGATGATAGCGAGCAGCGGCGGCTCACCGCGATCGCGCGGCATGGCGGCCTGGGTGCCGTGAGTGAGGAAGACCTCGAGGCTATGGCGGCGGGCGCATTTGTACACGCCGGCACTATGGTCGCTGTGTTCGTGCGTCACCAGGATCGCATCGAGGTCGTCCGCAACCAGGCCCAGACGCGCCAGGCGCAGCGCCAATTCGCGGGGTCCGAAACCGCAGTCGAGCAGGACGCGGGTCTTGGACCCGCCGTCGTCAGCCTCGACCACCAGCGCATTGCCCCGACTGCCGCTACCCAGCGAGGCAAAGCGCATGCGGACTACTTCAGCTGTTCAAGGAGCAGGCCGAGGATCTTCTTCGAGGTGTCGGACTGGTCGTTGCCGCCTTCGCGGCTCAGCACCTTCACCGTGGTGGTATCGCCCGCACCCTTGACCTGGATGCGGAACTGGGCGTTCTGACTGGCATCGGCCTTGCCGCCCTTCCAGAACATCAGCTTGGACAGGAAACCCGGGTCCGCCTTTTTCGTGTTGTCCGTTTCCAGATCGACATAGCGGACGAAATACAGGCCTTGAGCGCGATCGCGATCCTCGACTGTGAAGCCGACGCGGTCCAGCACCAGGCCTACGCGTCTCCAGGCACGGTCGAAGGGCTCGGCCAGTTGCAGGGTCCCGGCGCTCGCCGGATCGAGCTTGGCCCGCTCCGGCTGCGCCTCGGTACTCTTCACCAGAGCCTTGGCCTGCCCTTCGTCGGCGCCCAGACGCACCATCACCCGACTGAGCATCTCCGCCTCCAGTTCGGGATCGGCGGGACGCGGCTGCCAACGGGTCTCGCTCCGGCCTTCGTCGATATAGGTCTCGTACAAGCCGCGGTGACTGATATAAATCTCGGTGCTGCCCGGCTCCGCGCCCTTCTCCAGCCTGGTGCGGAACTTGTCGCGCTCGGGGGTCGAGTAAGCCGAACCGAGGAACTTGCCCAAGACATTGTGGATGACGTCATTGGAAAGCTTCACCCGGTTCTCGGCCCAGTCGGTTTCCATGATGCCGGCCTCTGGCCGTTCGAGATTGACGACGAAACCGATCCCCTGCCAGAACTCCTTGAGGCTGGGCCAGAGCTTTTCCGGTGGTATGCCGGAGACGACCAGCCAGCGTTGCGTGCCCGAGCGCTCGATGCGCATCTTGTTTCCCTGCGGCAGCAATGCTCCCGCTGTCGCCGGAACGCTGCCCTGCTGGGCGCTCTTCTCGCCGGAATAGGAGGAGAAGGTGGTCGGGCCCTTGGCCGCGACATCCGGGACGGCGTAACGCTCGTCGCGGTTGGGTGCGGTGAGGTCCGGCGGCACTTCGAGCCGCGGCAACTGCTGCGTCGATGCGGACTTGTATTCGACCTTCTTCGACTCGATCAAGCTGCCGCTGCAACCGGCAAGCAGCAAGGCCTGCAGCAGCAGCGTGGACAACAGGTAAGGACTTTTCATGCGACCTCTCGGTGAATTCATATCTGGATGCCGGCGTCGCGCATGGCGGCGCGTACCGGCTCGTGAAACTCGCGGGACAGCGTGGTCAGCGGCAGACGCAAGCCGCGCTCGATCAGCCCCAGTTGCGCCACCGCCCATTTGACCGGGATAGGGTTGGCTTCAAGGAACAACTGCCGGTGCAGTCCCAGCAGGCGGAAATTTATTTCGCGGGCGCGCTTCAGGTCGCCGGCGATGGCCGCGGCGCACATCTCGTGCATCAAGCGTGGCGCAACATTGGCCGTGACCGAGATCGTGCCCTGGCCGCCGAGCAGCATCAGGCACAGCGCCGTTGCGTCGTCGCCGCTATACACGGCGAAGCCCGGCGGCGCACGCTTGAGCAAATCGGCGCCGCGCTCCAGATTGCCGGTGGCATCCTTGATGCCGACGATGCCGGGCAGCTGCGCCAAACGCAACGCGGTGTCATTGGCAAGATCCGCCACCGTGCGTCCCGGCACGTTGTAGACGATCATCGGCAGCTCGACCGCCGCGGCGATGGCCGCGAAGTGCCGGTAGAGACCTTCCTGGGTCGGCTTGTTGTAATAGGGCACCACCGACAGATGGGCCGCGACGCCGGCCCGCTTCGCGAATGCCGCGAGTTCGATCGCCTCTGCGGTCGAATTTGCCCCGGTGCCGGCGATCACCGGAATGCGCCCGGCGGCCTGGGCAACCACGGTGCGGATCAACTCGCAATGTTCGTCGACATTCACCGTCGGCGATTCGCCCGTGGTGCCGACCACGACGACGCCGTCCGTGCCCTCGGCGACATGCCAGTCGATGAGACGCCTCAAACCAGGCAGATCGAGACTGCCGTCCTCGTGCATCGGGGTAACGATGGCTGGAATGGATCCTGTAATCATGGCTGCAGGCCGCGACAAAAAGATATTGATTTTACCCGAACTCAGAAACTACAGGTCGGACAACGCCTTGATGTGCGCGGCGACGCTGCGGGCCAGCGCCGACAGTGCATAACCGCCTTCGAGCATGGAAACGATGCGCCCCTGCGCCGATTCATCCGCGACGGCCTTGATCTGCTGCGACACCCAGGCATAGTCGGCATCGATCAGGCCGAGCGAAGCCATGTCGTCTTCGTAATGGGCATCGAAACCAGCAGATACGAAGATCATCTCCGGTGCAAATTTCCTCAGCCGAGGCAACCAGATGTCGCTTACGACCTGGCGGAAGCCGTCGCCTCGCGTGCCGGCCGGCAAAGGGATGTTGCACATATTGGCCGCCGGATTTTCGGTGCCGGAATAGGGGTAGAAGGGATGCTGGAAGGTGCTCACCATCAGCACCTTCTCGTTGCCGGCGAAGATATCCTCGGTACCGTTGCCATGATGCACGTCGAAGTCGACGATGGCGACGCGGGAAAGTCCCCAGGCTTCGATGGCATGCATGGCGGCGACGGCGATATTGTTGAAGAAGCAAAACCCCATAGCCCTGCCCCGTTCGGCGTGGTGGCCGGGCGGGCGGACGGCGCAGAAGGCGTTGCGCGCCTCTCCTTTCATGACCAGATCGGTGGCCATGACGCCGGCACCTGCGGAGCGCAGGATCGCATTCCAACTGCCGTGGCTCATGGCCGTATCGGGATCGACATGAACGATGCCGCTCTGCGGTTCGGCGGCCTCAATCGCTTCGATGTGGCTGCGCGGGTGGACGCGCAGGAGATGCTCCATCTGCGCCAACGGTGCATCGTGATAGGACAGGTAGAGATCGAGGCCGGCGGCGATCAAGCGGTCACTGATGGCACCCAGGCGATCCGGGCACTCCGGATGATGGCTGCCCATGTCATGCTGCCTGCAGTCACTGTGGGTAATGAAGGCGGTCGTCATGCAGAGCGATTGGCATACCGTCCAGAAGGAAGTGCGATTATCCTCTCATATTCATCCGCTCGCCGCAAACGCCGACAAGATGCCTTCATCCGACCACTCTTCCACCGCCCACGCGGCTCTCGCAGAATTGATCCGTCAGGCAGGGGGCGTCGTCCTCGGCAAGGAACGACAGATTCGCCTTGCCCTAACTTGCCTGGTGGCGCGCGGCCACCTCCTGATCGAGGACCTGCCCGGCGTGGGCAAGACCACGCTGGCCCAGTTGCTCGCCCGCCTGCTCGGCCTGCACTTCCAGCGCATCCAGTTCACCAGCGACATGCTGCCGGCGGACATTATCGGCGTCTCGGTTTTCGAGCGCGCCAGCAACCGTTTCGTCTTTCACCCCGGCCCGATCTTTTCCCAGCTGATTCTGGCCGACGAGGTCAACCGCGCCACACCGAAGACGCAAAGCGCACTGCTCGAAGCGATGGAGGAAGGCCAGGTGACTACCGAGGGCATGACGCGGCGGCTGCCTACGCCCTTCTTCGTCATCGCGACGCAAAATCCCTCGCATCACATCGGCACCTTCCCTTTGCCGGAGTCGCAACTCGATCGTTTCCTGATGAAGATCGAGCTCGGCTATCCCGACCGGAAGGCCGAACGCGAACTGCTGCTCGGCGCCGATCGGCGCGAAATGATCGCCGGCCTGGCAACCGCGCTGACACCCGACGAACTGCAGTCCTTGCAGCAGGCGGCCGGCCGTATCCATGTCTCCGCTCCGATCATCGACTATGTCCAGGCACTGGTCGCCTACACCCGCCACTGCCCCGATTACCAGTTCGGACTTTCGCCACGCGCGGCGCTGGCGCTATTGGCGGCAGCACGTGCCTGGGCCTTGCTCGACGGCCGCGGCCACGTGCTACCGGAGGACATTCAGGCGGTCCTGCCGGCGGTGGCGCCGCACCGCCTGCGCTCAACCGGCCAGACCCGGCGAAGCGCCGGCGAGATAGCACGCGCCCTGATCGAGGCAGTGGCCTTGCCGTGAGCCCTGCCGCAGAATTGCGCCAGCGCTTCTTCAACTGGGCCTTGCGCGGGCGGGCACTTGAGGCGGCACCCATCATCCTCAATCAGCGCCGGGTGTTCGTGCTGCCGACGCGATTCGGTTTGGCCTTCGCCGTCCTGCTCTTGGTGATGCTCATCGGCGCAGTCAATTACCAGCTCAGCCTGGGCTACGCCCTGGTCTTCCTGCTCGCGGGACTGGGCATCGTGGCGATCTTCCACAGCTTCCGCAACCTGGCCCAGCTGAGGATTTCACCCGGCCGTGCGGCGCCGGTTTTCGCCGGCGAAACGGCACGCTTCGAGCTGATCCTGGACAACCCGGGCAACAGGGAAAAGTCCGCGCTCAGCCTGCACCTGCCGGGTCAAAGCCCCGTGACGATCGATGTGCCGGCAAGAGCCAGCGTGATCGTGCCGCTCGAACTGCCGGCGCCCAGCCGCGGCTGGCTTTCCCTGCCGGTGGTGAGCTTGCAGACCAGCTTCCCGCTCGGCCTGATCCGGGCCTGGGCCTATGCCGCGCCGATGCTCCGTTGCCTGATCTACCCGGCGCCCGCGCTCGTGGTCACAGCGCTGCCGATGCGCCCACTCGAGGGTTCCGGCGCTGCCATCGCCGACGTCGGGATGGAGGATTTCGCCGGCCTGCGCAGCCATCAGATTTCCGATCCGATAGCCCACGTCGCCTGGAAGACGGCGGCGCGGCTGGAGCATGGGCCGCTCCTTAGCAAACAGTTTGATGCGGCCATGGCACAAAGTCTGTGGCTCAACTGGGATGACCTGCCCGGCGCGCTTGGCGTCGAGGCAAGACTTTCGCTGCTCGCGCGCTGGATCTGCGACGCCCATCAGGCGGGCGCCTTCTGGGCCCTCTCCCTGCCCGGCGCAAACTTTCCGCTGGCCGGCGGCGCAGCCCATTTTCACGCCTGTCTCAAGGCGCTGGCCTTGCATGAATAGACGGCAGCAGTCATGGCTGCTGGCGGCGGCCCTGGCCGTACTCGCGCCGCTGGCGTTCGATCTGCCGGCATGGCTCTGCATCACCAGCCTGCTGATCCTGTCCTGGCGCGCCCTTACGCTGTGGCGCCGGCTACCCGTGCCGGCTCATGGCCTGCTGCTGCTCCTGGCGCTGGCCGGCGTCATCACCATCGCGGCGCACTATCACACGCTGTTCGGCCGCGATCCGGGCATTGCGCTGCTGCTCCTGCTCCTCGCCCTGAAGCTCATGGAAGCGAACAGCCTGCGCGACGGACATGCAGCGGCGCTGCTCTGCTATTTCCTGATGCTCTGTCAGTTCCCCTACGCCCAGAGCATGGTCAGCGCCGCCATGACGCTGATTGCGGTCGTGCTCACCACTGCGGCCTTAGTGCTGCTGCATCATCCGCGGCAAGCGGCACCGCTGCGGCTGGCGGCCTCGATGCTGGCTCAGGCGGCCCTCTTCATGCTGCTGCTGTTCGTGCTCTTTCCGCGCATCGAAGGGCCGCTCTGGGGCCTGCCGGGTGACGCCTACGCCGGACTCACCGGCCTTGCGGAGACCATGACACCCGGATCGATCAGCCGTTTGAGCCGGTCCGAGGCGATCGCCTTTCGCGCCGAATTTTCGACCCGGCAACCGCCGCAGGATGCGCTCTACTGGCGCGGCCCGGTACTCAGCCGTTTCGACGGCAGCAGCTGGTCCGCCGGACGCCCCGACACCGGCAGCACGCTGCCTTACGCGACCAGAGGTGGCGCGAGCGACTACACGGTGACCCTGGAGCCGCACGACAAACTTTGGCTGTTCGCGCTGGAATTGCCCGGCGTCATCCCCGCCGACGGCCTGATCACCCGCGATTACCAACTTCTGGCCAAAGCACCGGTGCGCGCCCGCCTGCGTTACGCGATGCGCTCCTATCCGGAAATCTTCGCCGGGCGGGATGAATCGCCGGAAAACCTCCGCCAGGCCAGGCAACTACCGCTCGGCGCGAATCCCCGAGCCCGGCTGCTGGCCCAGGCGTGGCGCGCCGAATCGGGCGACGACGGGCCGGCCCTGGTGCGCCGCATGCTCGACTACTACCGCAGCCAAGATTTCAGCTACACCCTGAATCCACCGCTGCTAGCAGAGAATTCCATCGACGCATTCCTCTTCGAAAGCCGGCGCGGATTCTGCGAACACTATGCCGCCAGCTTCGTCTTCATGATGCGCGCCGCGGGTCTTCCGGCCCGCGTCGTGACCGGCTATCAGGGTGGCGAAATCAATCCCGTCGATCACACCCTGATCGTGCGCCAGTCCGATGCCCATGCCTGGGCCGAGGTGTGGACCCGGGAACGCGGCTGGTGGCGCGTCGATCCCACCGCGGCGGTCGCGCCTAGCCGCATCGAAAAAAATCTGGCCGCGGCCCTGCCTGAAAACGGGCCGCTGCTGTTATTGGCCCGTCCGGCTTTTCTCTGGCTGCATGAAATGCGCTTTCGCTGGGAGGCATTGGCAAACGCCTGGAACCAGCAGGTGCTCGGCTATAATCCGCGGCGCCAGCGCGAATTCCTGTCCAGCCTGGGGATGGCCACCCCCGACTGGCAGCGCATGGTCACTGTCCTGGGCGTGCTCTCCAGCCTGTTGCTCTGCGCTTTCTCGGCCTGGGTGCTGGTCGAGCGGGGACAAAGCCGGGACCCGCTCCAGGCCGCCTGGAATCGCCTCTCGAATAAGCTCGCCGGGCGGGGACCTCGCCGAGTTGGAGCGCGTGGCATGGCAAGACAGAACTGGGAAGGGCCACAGGATTACGCCAAACGCATCGGCAGCGCATTGCCGGAAATTGCCGGGGAAATTTTCATCATCGCAGAACTCTATCAAGCCTTGCGCTACGGACCCGTTGCCAATCCCCGAAAGGTGCAGGAACTGAACACGCTCATCAGGCGACTTAAGCCATGACCTTGATCCGCATCTGCACACTGCTCCTCTGCATTGCCGCTGCGCCGGCAATGGCCGCGAAGCATCTCGCCAGCTTTGCCGAAAATCCCGAGGTGCAGGCCTTCATCCACGAAATGCATGAGAAGCACGGCTTCGACAGCAAAACCTTGACGCGCAGCTTCGCCAGGACGAAACCGATAGCCGCGGTGATCAAGGCCATCCTGCCGCCACGCGATCCGGGCATCCGCTCCTGGACCGCCTATCGCGCACGCTATGTCGAAGCAAAGCGGATCGCGCTGGGCGGAATCTTCTGGCAGGAGCAACTTGCGGCTTTGACCGAAGCGCGCGCGCGCTTCGGCGTACCGGAGGAGATCATCGTCGCGGTCATCGGCGTCGAGACCATCTACGGCCGCAATCGCGGCCGCTTCGGCACTTTCGCCGCACTGGCCACCCTGGCCTTCGGCTATCCGCCGCGCGCCGCCCTGTTCCGCCAGGAGTTGGAGGAGTTGCTGCTGCTGGCCCGCGAGACGCAGCGCGATCCCCTCTGGTTCAAGGGTTCCTACGCCGGCGCTCTTGGCTTGCCGCAGTTTCTGCCCAGCAGCGTGCGGCACTATGCGGTTGACGCCGATCACGATGGCCGCATCGACCTGGCAGAAAGCCCTGCCGATGCCGTCATGAGCGTCGCGAATTTCCTCTCCGCGCATGGCTGGGAAAAGGACGCGCCGGTGATGGCGACCGCGAGCGTGACCGGAGAAGGATATGCCCAGCTGGTCGAGGAAGGCATCACGCCGCGAAGGACCCCGAGCGAAATGGCGGCCTACGGCGTCGCGACCGATACCCCACCTGAATTGCCGGCCGCCCTGGTCGCGCTTGAGACGCCGCAACAGGCGAGCGAATATCGGCTCGGCTACCGCAATTTCTATGTCCTGACGCGCTACAACCGCAGCAGCTTCTATGCGATGGCGGTCCATGATCTGGCGCAGGCCCTGCGCGCGGCAAACGCTGAGTAGGTCGGGCTGGAGCCCGCCCTAAAGCAACTCGTCCTTGCCCAGGCCCTCGCGCGACAGTTGTTTCCTGAGCTTGCCCAGCGCCTCGACCTGGATCTGGCGCACCCGCTCGCGGGTCAGGCCGAGATCGGCGGATAGCTGTTCCAGCGTGGCCACGTCGCAGCCGTTCAAACCATAACGCCATTCGATCACATAGCGCTGGTTGGCCGACAACTGCGCCACCCATTCGGCGACCAGCCGTCCGACCTCGGCCTGCTGCAGATGGCCTTCCGGGCCGAGTTTGCCGTCGTCGGCGATGACATCGCCGACCGAAAGCTCATGATCGAAGTCCAGGGGCGCATCGAGCGAAGCGGTGCTCTCGTTCCATTCCAGGATCTCGCGCACCTCCTGCACCGGCTTGTCGAGCAGTCGCGCCACTTCTTCGGCGCCGCGGTGCGGCAAGTCCTCTCCCGAAGATTCGAGCCGACGCAGTGCGCGCAGGACGAGATTAAGTTCCTTCACCACATGCACCGGCAGGCGGATGGTTCGCGACTGATTCATGATCGATCGTTCGATGTTCTGGCGGATCCACCAGGTCGCGTAGGTGGAGAAGCGGAAGCCGCGCTCCGGATCGAATTTTTCCAGGGCGTGGATCAGACCGAGATTGCCATCTTCGATCAGATCCGAAATAGGAATGCCGCGATTCGGATAGCGCTTGGCGATGCTGACGACGAGGCGCAGATTGGACTCGATCATCTTCTGCCGGGCGGCGAAATCACCGGCCGCGACCCGGCGCGCCAGCGCCAGTTCTTGCTCGGGCGAGAGCAGCGGGTTGGCGCCGATCTCGTTCAGGTAAAGTTGCGTGACGTCGTTCAGGAACTCCGTTTTCGCGTTATTCCCCGCCTCCCCGGTCTCCTCCGCAACGGCGGATTCGAGCGCAGGATCATCTTCGGCTGGGGTGACGCCCTTGGGCATTTCAGCGGCTGGGCAGGAATTTCAGTGGATCGACCGGCTTGCCCTGACGCCGGATCTCGAAATGCAGCATGGGCTGATCGCTGTCGCTGGCGCCGGCCTCGGCGATCTTCTGCCCCTTGTTCACGCCCTGCCCTTCCTTGACCAGGATCAGGCTGTTGTGGGCGTAGGCCGAAAGGAAACTGGGGTTGTGCTTGATGATCACCAATTTGCCATAGCCGCGCAAACCGCTGCCGGAGTACACGACCTTGCCCGTCGCCGCCGCCAACACCGGGTCTCCCGGTTTGGCGGCGATGTCGACACCCTTGTTGCCGCCATCGACGAAGCCGGCGATGAGTTTGCCACCGGCCGGCCAGGCCCAATCCACGACATCGCTGTCAGCAGTAGCCGGCTTGATCTCGGGCTTTGCCTCGGGTTTCGCTTCCGCCGCCAAAGCGGGTACAGCCGGCGCAGCCAGCACAACCGGCGCAGCGGAAGCAGCTGGGGCGTCAGGTTTCTGCAAAGTTGCCAGCGCTTGATCCGAGTAGCGCAGCTTGCCGCCCTTGGGTTCGCGCTTCAGGGTCTCGGTATTGGCGGAGGGAGTGCCCAGCGAGTTCGCCGCGCCCGAAGGACTTGCGCCGGCGAGCGGACGCGCTTCGACGGCGCCGGGCGCGGTGATGGGCCGGGCCACCGCCACCGAACTGCCCCCCTCCGGTGGCGCCACGCGCAGTTGCTGGCCGACCTGGATCCGGTTCGGATCCTCGAGTGCGTTCCAGGCGGCGATATCGCGGTAGGAATGGCCATTGTCCAGGGCGATGGAGTACAGCGTGTCGCCCTTTTTTACCGTGTAGAAGCCGGCGCCTGCAGTCTCCGCGACGGGGACGGCGACCGGTGAGGAGACCAGCGCGTCGGCTGGTGTTGCGGCGAGTGCGGAACGGTCGGGTTCGACCACGGTGCTCGGCGCCGTCCGCGCGATTACCGGCGCAGGCGGTGTGCTGGCGCATGCCGCCAGCAGAATCATGGCAAGGAGAAGCAGGCACCGCCCAGGCATTGTCATTCCACCCCCGCCACCAAAGGTACGAAACGCACCACATCGTAACGCGTCTCGGCGTAGCCGCTGGCCGTGCGCTCGATCAGGGACAGCGTCTGTTCGCCTTTCGCGGCGCCCGCCAGCGGCAGAATCAAGCGTCCACCCGGTGCCAACTGATCGAGCAGGGCCGGCGGCGTTGAAGCCGCAGCCGCCGCGACGATAATGGTATCAAATGGCGCCGCTTCCGGAAGACCCCAGTGCCCGTCGGCGTGCTTGAAGCGAACGTGGGACAGGCGCAGTTGCCCGAGGTTCTTCCTGGCACGGGCCAGGAGCGGTTCGATGCGTTCGACCGCGTACAGTTCACGGGTCAGCATCGCCAGCACTGCCGCCTGATAACCGCAGCCGGCACCGACTTCGAGCGTCTTGCCGAGGGCGTGCCCGGTGAGCAGGAGTTCTATCATCCGCGCCACGACGTAGGGCCGGGAAATGGTCTGCTGAAAGCCCAGCGGCAAGGCCGTGTCATCGTAGGCGCGAGAGGACAGCGCCTCCTCGACGAAAATGTGCCGCGGCACCGCCGCCATCGCCGCCAGCACCCGCTCGTCGGCGATACCCTGATCGCGCAGACGCTCGATCATCCGCGTCCGGGTGCGCTGCGAAGTCATGCCGATGCCGCGCAGGCTCATCGCGCTATCCAGCGACTCAGGGCTGCGATCTGCGCGGTATGAGTGAGATCCATCTGCAGCGGCGTGAGCGAAGTGTAGTGATGCGCAACGGCATGGAAATCGGTGCCCTCACCGGCATCCTGCGCGGCCCCCGCGGCACCGACCCAATATACGGTATCGTTCCGCGGCGTCTGCTGCCTGACCACCGGTTCGGCCTTGTGCCGTTTGCCCAGCCGCGTGACCTGCAGGCCTTTCAGGCTGGCATAGGGGACGTCGGGAACATTGACATTGAGCAGGAGCGGCTGACCGAACTCACCATGCTGGAAACGTTCGACCAACTCTTTCGCGACCCGCGCCGCCGTCTCGAAGTGCTGCCCGGTCTTGCTCGCCAGGGAAATCGCCAGCGCCGGGACGCCGAGCAGATAGCCTTCGGTCGCAGCGGCGACGGTGCCGGAATAGATGGTGTCGTCGCCCATGTTGGCGCCGAGGTTGATGCCCGAGACAACCATGTCAGGCAGGTGGTCGAGCATGCCGGTGACGGCGAGATGGACGCAGTCGGTCGGCGTCCCATTGACGTAGTAGAAGCCGCTCGGGGCGTGACGCAAGGACAGCGGCCGGTCGAGGGTCAGCGAATTGCTCGCGCCGCTGCGATCGCGCTCGGGCGCGACCACGGTGACATCGGCGATCGTGGTCAGGACTGCGGCGAGGATTTCCAGGCCCGGCGCGAAGTATCCGTCGTCGTTGGAGAGCAGGATACGCATGACGGGAACACCTAGAGAGTTTGCTCGTGAATCTTGAAGGATGGCAAGGGCACGCGAGCCGTTGCGGGGATGCGCGATTATACCGCAGCCGCAGCGAGAATCGCTCTGGCCCGATCGAGCACCGGCTTATCGACCATGGCGCCGCGGTAGGAAAAGGCGCCGCGCGCGGCCGCCGGAGAATGCTCCCTGGCCTGCGCCAGCAGGCCGCTCGCCCAGGCTATCTCCTCGGCGCTGGGCAGATAGGCGCGATGAATCGCAGCCACCTGCTTGGGATGGATGGCCAGCTTGCCGGCAAAACCGAAGCGCCGGCTCCTCTGTGCGTCTCGCGCGATCCGCTCCTGATCGTCGATGACGGTGGTCACGGTATCGATGGCGGCAGCGATGCCGGCGACCCGGGACGCGACGACGATGCGGGAGCGCGCGTAGGCCAGTTCCGCTTCGCCGTCCTCCGCACACTGGATGCCGGTATCGATCTGGAAGTCGAGCGCCCCGAAGACCAATCGCTCCACCTTGCCGGCCCTGGCCAACTCCAGCACCTGCCACAACCCACACGCCGTCTCGATGATCGGCACGATGGCTTGATCCGCGCGGAGAAGCGCCGCAGCACGATCGAGCGACGCGGCATCCTCCGCCTTCGGCAGCATCAAGCCGGCCACCGGCAAGGTCGCCACCAACGCCAGATCCTCGTCGTGCCATTGCGTGCCCAAGGCGTTGATCCTGACATACAGCGGCAACCCTTCGGGCAGGGGCGCGGCAGCGAGTTGGCGACGCGCATCCTGCTTCGCCGCGCAGTCCACGGCATCCTCGAGATCGATGATGACCCGGTCGGCGCCGCTGGCGGCGGCCTTGGCGAAGCGCTCCGGACTAGTCGCCGGCACGAACAGCCAGGAACGCGCTGGCAAATTCAGCGCAGCCACGCCTCGGCCTCCATAGACTTGGCACCCTGGTTGTCGGTGGACCACAGGCGGTAGTGGCCCGGCGCATCGCCCGGCCCACCATCGACATTGAAGGGCGAAATGTCGAAGGTCGGGCGCAGGACCTTGAAGGCGAACCTGGCCAGGTCGGCTCCGGGCAACTGCCGGCGCAACAGATCGAGGAGCAGGGTGGCGATCAGCGGACCGTGCACGATCAGGCCGGGATAGCCCTCGACGCCGGTTACGTAGCGACGGTCGTAGTGGATGCGGTGGCCATTGAAGGTCAGCGCCGAATAGCGGAACAGCAGCACGTCGTCGGGCACGATCTGGCGGCACCAGGGTCCCGCCGCCGCTTTCTCTGCGGGCGGCGGCGGCGGTGCATCGGCGGCCGGCGCCTCGCGATAGACGATGTCATGTTCTTCCTCGATCGCCGGCCCGTTGGCCGCCGAGAGGATGTGACGCACCGTGACGAAGACCAGATGCCCGCTCTTGCCATGCTTCTCCTCGACCCGCTCGATCACCGAGCGCCGCGCCACCTTTTCGCCGACCTTGAGCGGCTGGTGGAACTGCAGCCGGCCGCCGGCCCACATCCGCCGCGGCAGCGTCACCGGCGGCAGGAAGCCGCCTTTTTTGGCGTGCCCGTCGGGGCCCAGTTCCGACTGGCGCGCGAGCGGCGGGAACAGCGTCCAGTGCAAGCCCGGCGCCACGGCTTCGCCTGCCTGAGGAAAAGCGTCGTCGCGATCGAGCGTGGCGGAGAGCGCCGCGACATGATTGGGATTGATCCAGTCGCTGCGCTCTTCGCTGCGCCCGACCCACTGCGAGAGATCCACCGCTGCACTCATTTGGCCTGCCCATTGACGAGAAAAACCCAGGATGCCATGATGTCCGGACAAGTGTCAATGGAGACGAGTGTGGTCAATGCACTAAAAAATGCGGTGGAAAATTATCAGGAAATCCGGGATGGCGTGCGTGCGCTTTGCGCCAACTACGATTCCGCCTACTGGCAAAAGGTGGACGAGGCGCGCGGCTATCCCGAGGCCTTCGTCGATGCGCTGACCATGGCCGGCTGGATGGCGGCGCTGATCCCCCAGGAATACGGCGGCGCCGGCCTGGGACTGGCCGAGGCCTCGGTGATCATGGAGGAGATCAACCGCTGCGGCGGCAACGCCGGCGTCTGCCATGGCCAGATGTACAACATGGGCACGCTGTTGCGCCACGGCTCGGCGGAACAGAAAGCGCGCTACCTGCCGAAGATCGCCACGGGCGAACTGCGACTGCAGGCCATGGGGGTGACCGAGCCGTCCACCGGCACCGACACCACCAAGATCAAAACCCTGGCGGTGAAGCGCGGCGACCGTTACATAGTCAACGGCCAGAAGGTCTGGATCTCGCGCGTCCAACATTCCGACCTGATGATCCTGCTGGCGCGCACGACGCCCTTGGCCTCCGTGAAGAAAAAATCCGAAGGCATGTCGATATTTCTCGTCGATCTACATCAGGCCATCGGCAACGGCCTGACTGTGACGCCGATCCGCAACATGGTGAGCAACGAGACCAACGAACTGTTCTTCGACAATCTGGAAATCCCTGCGGAGAACCTGATCGGCGAGGAAGGCCGCGGCTTCAAATACATCCTCGACGGACTGAACGCCGAACGCACCCTGATCGCTGCCGAGTGCATCGGCGACGGCTACTGGTTCGTGGACAAGGCGAGCAAATATGCCAGGGAGCGGGTGGTCTTCGACCGACCGATCGGCATGAACCAGGGAGTGCAGTTTCCCATCGCCGAGAGCCATATCGAGATAGCGGCGGCGGACCTGATGCGCTGGCGCGCCTGCGAACTTTTCGACCGGCATCTGCCCTGCGGCGCCGAGGCCAACATGGCCAAGTATCTCGCCGCCAAGGCCTCGTGGGAGGCCGCCAATGCCTGCCTGCAGACCCACGGCGGCTTCGGCTTCGCCTGCGAATACGACATCGAGCGCAAGTTCCGCGAGACCCGCCTCTACCAGGTAGCACCGATCTCGACCAACATGATTCTCTCCTACGTCGCCGAGCATGTGCTCGGGATGCCGAGATCCTACTGACTTTCATGGCTCCGATGAACCACTCCGCATAATGAAATTGATGAGCTTCGTAATGCCTCCATCTCTGCAAGGCCCAAGTTGGGCCCGCCCCTCCCGTCCTCCCCACGCGGGGAGGCTACTATTCGGCTCGCTACGCTCAGAAATGACACGGCGCGTTTGGCAACGTATTTCACGCTAATGTTATCGGGCACACACCCTATGCTGCCACTCTCCGGTATCACCGTCATCTCGCTGGAACACGCCATCGCGGCGCCCTTCTGCACCCGCCAGTTGGCCGACTACGGCGCCCGCGTGATCAAGATCGAGCGGCCCGGGACAGGCGATTTCGCGCGCGCCTACGACAAGACGGTCAATGGCCTGGCCTCGCATTTCGTCTGGGTAAACCGCGGCAAGGAAAGTTTGACGCTCGACGTCAAGCAACCGGCGGCCCGCGCCGTGCTGGAACGACTGCTGGAAGACGCCGACGTGCTGGTGCAGAATCTGGCGCCGGGCGCCGCGGCGCGCATGGGCCTGGACTTCGCGAGCCTTGCAGTCAATTATCCGCGCCTGATCGTCGCCGACATTTCCGGTTACGGCGATGACGGCCCCTACCGCGACAAGAAGGCCTACGACATTCTGATCCAGGCCGAGGCGGGCCTGGTCGGCATCACCGGATCGGCCGAGCAGCCCGCCCGCGCCGGCATCTCGATCGCCGATACCGCCGCCGGTATGTACGCCTACAGCGGCATCCTGACCGCCCTGATCCAGCGCGGCAAGACCGGCCGCGGCTCGCGCGTCGAGGTGGCGATGCTCGAAGCGTTGACCGAATGGATGGGCTATGCGCTGTACTTCGGCCATTACTCTGGTCACCCTCCGGCGCGAAACGGCGCCTCGCATCCGGCGATCTCGCCCTACGGCCCGCACCGGACAGGCGACGGCGAGGTGCTCTTCGGCCTGCAGAACGAGCGCGAATGGGCCACCTTCTGCGGCGAGGTGCTCGGTGATGCGGCGCTCGCGCTCGATCCGCGCTTTTCCAGCAACAGCCTGCGCGTCAACAACCGCCCCGAACTGACGCAACTGATCGAAGCCTCCTTCAAGGATGCGGGCAGCGCGGAGGTGATCGCCAGGCTCGAAGCCGCGGGCATCGCCAACGGCCGCATCAACAGCATCGAGGATGTCTGGAACCACCCCCAACTGCAGGCGCGGGGACGCTGGCGCGAGGTCGGCAGCAGCGCCGGAACTATCGCCGCCCTGCTGCCGCCGGCGAACATCACGGATATCGTCCCGGTGATGGGCGACGTGCCCGCCCTGGGCGAGCACACCGAAGCGATACTCGCAGGCCTCGGCTACGACGTGGCGCAGATCGCCGAACTGCGCGCGACCGGCGCGATCTGACGCGATAAGGAATATGCGCATGTCCGAAACCCGAACACTCGCCGAGTTCGTCGTCGGATTGAAACTCGCCGACATTCCGCCGAACGTCATCGATGATGCCAAGCGACTGTTCATCGACTGGCTGGGCTCGGCGCTGGCCGGGCGCGATTCGCGCCAGGTCGGTATCCTCGAAGCCTGGGCGGCGGCGATGGGACCCAGCAGTGACAACAGTGGCAACGCCAGCGAGATCCTGCCCAGCCGCAAGACCAGCACGCCCTATTTCGCGGCACTGATCAATGCCGCGGCTTCGCATGTGGTCGAGCAGGACGACGTGCATAACGGCTCGGTGTTCCATCCCGGCACGGTGATCTTCCCGCCGCTCCTGGCGGCGGCGCAGGCCGAAGGCGCATCCGGCGCCGACCTGCTGCTGGCGGTGATTGCCGGCTACGAGGCGGGCATCCGCATCGGCGAATTTCTCGGCCGCTCGCACTACAGAGTTTTCCACACCACCGGCACCGCCGGCACGCTGGCAGCGGCAATTGCCGTGGCTAAACTCTACCGCCTCGATGTCGATCAGACCGTGCATGCCCTGGGCTCGGCCGGAACGCAGGCGGCGGGCCTGTGGGAATTCCTCCGCGACGCCGCGGACTCGAAGCAGTTGCATACCGCCAAGGCGGCCGCCGACGGTCTGATGTCCGCCTGGATTGCGCGGGCCGGGTTCACCGGCGCGCAGCGCATCCTCGAAGGCGTCCAGGGGATGGCGGCCGGCATGTCCTCCGACGCGAATCCGGCGAAGCTCATCGATCGCCTCGGGCAACGCTGGGCAATCACGGAAACCTCGTACAAGTGGCACGCCTCCTGCCGCCACACCCATCCCGCGGCCGACGCGCTGCAGCAACTGATGCACAATGAAAGCATCTTGCCCGGCGAGATCAAGGCAGTCACGGCCAGAGTGCATCAGGCGGCGATCGACGTCCTGGGTCCGGTGACCAATCCTGCGACCATCCATCAGGCGAAGTTTTCCATGGGCACGGTGCTCGCCCTGATCGCGGTGCATGGCCAGGCCGGACTGATGGAGTTCGAGCGTCATGCCCTGAGCGACGCCGAGGTGATCGCCTTGCGCGGGCGGGTCGCGATGGTCCTGGACGAAGAGGTCAACACTGCCTATCCTGCGCGCTGGATCGGCAAGGTCGAGGTGACGACGATGGACGGCCACCGTCATTCGGCGCGCGTCGATGTGCCCAAGGGCGATCCCGGCAACACCCTGTCCCGATCCGAACTGGAGGACAAGGCGGTGTTCCTGGCGGGCTTCCGCGCGGCGGCCAGCGCAGCCGAAATGCGTGCGCTGATCAAGCGCATCTGGCGGATCGAAGAGGAAAGCCGGATAGGCTTCCTGCTGCCGATGTAACTTTCATGGCTCCGATTAACCACCCCGTATGATGAAATTGATGAGCTTCGTAATGCCTCCGGCTGTGACAGGCCCGATTTCGGCCCGCCCCTCCCGTCCTCCCCTCGCGGGGAGGCTACTATCCGGCTCGCTTGGCTCGGAAATGACACAGCGCGCTTGGCAACGTAATTCACGCTAAATCATGACAGAAACCAGGCGTCCCCTCTACCAAAGCCTGGCGGAACGGCTGTCGCAGCTGATCCGCGAAGGCGTCTATCCGGTAGGCGCGATGCTGCCCTCCGAGGCCGAATTGCGCGCCCGCTTCAAGCTCTCCCGGCACACTGTGCGCGAGGCGATCCGCATGCTCCAGGAGGCCGGCATGGTGTCGCGCCATCAGGGCGTCGGCACCCGGGTCGAGCGCGCGCGCGGCGCCCCTCGCTATGTGCAGACCCTGGTCGGCGTCTCGGATCTCTGGCAATACGTTCAGGACACCAGCAGGGTGACGCTGGCCATCCGCGACGTCACGCCGGAAAACGCCCGGATCGAACTGCCCGGCAAGCGAGCCTGGCGCATGCTGGAAGGCGTCCGCCACGCCGGGAATGGCGGCCTGCCGGTCTCCTGGACCCAGATCCATGTCCATCCCCGCTACGGCGATGTGCTCGAAGAGACCGGAGCCAATACCATACCGGTGTACTCGCTGATCGAGCAGCGTCACGGCGTCAGGGCGAAGAGCCTGCGCCAGGAGATCACGGCAGTGTCCATCGCCGCCGACATCGCGGCGCTGCTGCAGGTGGCACCGGGCACTCCGGGTTTGGCTATCGTCCGGCACTATCTCGGCGAAGATGACGAGGTGTTCGAGGCGACGCTCTCCATCCACCCGGGGGAACGCTACCGCTATGCGATGCAGCTCGATTTATCCTGCGGCGCGGCGCTTTCGCCCTAGCCGTGCTCGCGCGCCGCGATCGAACTAGTTACAAGTTACAAGTTACACTCAGCCACCCCGGTACCGGACAAGGCCGCAAGCCGCCGTTCAATTCGACAGGAGAAAGCCATGCTACGCAAACTAAGGGTCTCGATGTTTCTGACTTGCACCGCGGTATTAGCCAGCCTGCCTGCAGCTGCGCAATCCACACCTGAAGTGTCGCTCGCCAGACTCGATTGCGGCACCCCTATGCTCAACGACGTCGCCGCGCGCTTTAGCGACACCTATGCCTACAACGGCCTCAAGGTATTGTTCACCTACAGCTGTTACCTCATCAAGCACGGCGACGACTACCTGCTCTGGGACACCGGCCACGCCATGAATGCCGGGGCGCCGGCGCCGAAGGTGAGCGTCGTCGACCAACTGGCGCAGGGCAATCTCAAACCCGAGCAGATCAAATATGTCGGCATCAGCCACTACCACGCCGACCACACCGGACAGGTGGCGTCTTTCCCCGGCGCAACCATCCTGATCGGCAAGGGCGACTGGGACGGCATCACTGCGCCCAAGCCCAATGTCGGCGCCAACGTCGCGCCGTTCGCGCACTGGATCAGCGGCGGCGGCAAGCTCGAAGCGCTGGTCGGCGACAAGGACGTCTTCGGCGACGGCACGGTGGTGGTCATCAATACCCCCGGCCACACCCCCGGGCACCATAGTCTGCTGGTGCGTCTGAAGACTATGGGCAACGTGCTCATTACCGGCGACCTGACGCACTTCCACGAGAACTATGAAAGCAACGGTGTGCCCTCCTTCAACTACCATCGCGGTGATACGCTCGCATCGCTCGATCGCTTCAAGAAAGCGGCGGCCAACCTCAAGGCGACGGTGATCATTCAGCACGATGCGCGGGACGTCGCCTTGCTGC
The DNA here is from genome assembly GCA_903832735.1 of uncultured Sterolibacterium sp. Taxonomy (GTDB): domain Bacteria; phylum Pseudomonadota; class Gammaproteobacteria; order Burkholderiales; family Rhodocyclaceae; genus CAIYYX01. The sequence goes on along the minus strand of CAILCO010000041.1, from coordinate 93,492 downwards.
CGGCGTTTCCTGCGACAGCGAAGTAGGCCGAGCCATTGCGCCAAGGAGACAGCGTGAAAAAACACATCATCGCGGCGGCAGCGTTTTGCCTGCTCATTTCGGCGGCAACCGTTGTCCTGGCCCAGGCCGACGTTTACCCGAACAAGCCGGTGCGGCTGATCGTGCCTTTCCCGCCCGGCGGCAGCGTCGATGTGGTGGCGCGGTTGCTGGCGCCGAAGCTTGCGGAAAGCCTCGGCCAGGCCGTGGTGATCGAGAATCGCAGCGGCGCCAGCGGCATCATCGGGACCGAGGCGGTGGCGCGGGCCAAGCCCGACGGATACACGCTGATGATCAACACCATTCCCTTCGTGACCAACGCCCATCTATACGACCGGGTGCCCTATGACGCGCTCAACGATTTCGTGCCGATCTCGTTGCTGTCGTCATCGCCGCTCGCGATCGTCGTGCATCCTTCGGTGCCCGCCCGTTCGGTGGGCGAACTGCTGAAACTGGCGAAATCCCGGCCGGGCGCGCTGAACTATTCCGCCGCGGGGGCAGGCACCAACCCTCATATCGCTGGAGAGTTGTTCAACATGCTGGGGAAAGTGGACATTGTCGCCATTCAGTACAAGGGTGGCGGCCCCGCGCTGGTCGGCGTCCTGGGTGGACAAGTCGGGATCAATTATCCCAACGTTTCCGAAGCGGTTCCCCATGTCAGCGCCAACAGGCTGCGCGTGATCGCAGTAACCGGTGCGAAACGCTCCCCGGCCTTCCCGGATGTCCCGACCGTGGCGGAAGCGGGCCTGCCCGGATACGAGTTCGTCACCTGGCACGGTTTACTCGCCCCCAAAGGGACGCCCGAAGCGATCATCAGCCTGCTCAACGCGAAACTCAAGGCCGTACTGCGCTCGCCCGAACTCTCGGCCAGGTTCGAACAAATGGGCTTTGACGTGATTGCCAGCAGCCCGGGGGAATTCGCAGACCACCTGAAGCGCGAAAACGAAAAATGGGCCAAGGTGATCAAGGAAAGAAACATCCGTGTAGAGTAACAACTCTGACCACTCTGACCTCTGGCCGTTGCGCGGCCGAGATACCAGGGCGAGTCAGGTTGATCGAATCTTGTCATCGGAGCAAATCATGGTAGCGAAGTGCTGTGCATTATTCCTGTTAGCTCTATGCTTGGCCGTCCCTGGCGCAGCATCGGCGCAGTCCTATCCTGGCAGAGCGATCAAGCTGGTCGTCGGATTTCCGCCCGGCGGAGGCAACGATATTCAGGCGCGATTGATAGCGCAAAAACTCTCCAAGGAATGGGGCCAGTCCGTATTCGTGGAGAACAAGCCGGGGGCCAACGCCATCATCGCCACCGACTACGTCGCCAAGTCCCCGCCCGACGGCTACACGCTGTATGTCGGCGCAAGCGGCGCAATGTCTTTCAATCCAGGCTTGTACAAGAATCTGCCCTACGACCCCCTGAAGGACTTCGTCCCGGTCGTGCAGATTGCCTCATTCCCGCTGGTGATCGCAATGCATCCTACCGGTCGGCCCATGAACCTTGCCCAGTTCATCCAACTCGCCAAGGCAAAGCCGGGCAAGCTCAGCTACGCAGCGGGCTCGACGCCGTTTCAGGTGATCACCGAACTTTTCAAAATCCAGGCCGGAATCGATATCAAACCTATCCCCTACAGCGGCAGCAGCAAGTCGATCATCGCGACGATTGCCGGTGAGACCGACTTGGTGACCGTGGACCTGCCGCCGGCGCTCGCGCAACTCCGCGCCGGCAAGCTTCAGGGCCTTGCCGTGACCGGCCTGAAGCGCTCGGCTATGGCACCGGATTTGCCGACCGTGGCCGAATCGGGACTGCCCAATTTCGAGGCGGTATTGTGGACTGGCATTTTTGCCCCTGCGGGAACGGCTAAGGAGGTGGTCGACAAACTGCACGATGCCGTGGCGCGAATACTACTGACCGATGACTTCAAGACGCGGCTGGCCGAACTCGGCTACGAGCCCGGCAACCTCTCGCAAGCGGAGTTCGCCGCCTTGCTCAAGGCGGACATCGCCAAGTGGACGAAGGTCGAGCGGGAGGGCGATATCCACATCGATTGACTCCCGCAGCTCTTGACCACAGTCGCTCCTACGCGGCTGCCGGTCGGCTAAAATAGCCGGGCATGCAAAACTATAAGGAGACCTTCGATGAACCTGAAACACCTCATAACCGCCGCCGCCCTGCTGGCCGCATCCCTGGCCGGCTTTGCCCAGAGCCCCATCGTCATCAAGTTCAGCCACGTCGTCGCCGACGACACGCCCAAGGGCAAGGGCGCGCAGAAATTCAAGGAACTCGCCGAAGCGCGAAGCAACGGGCGGGTGCGGGTCGAGGTATACCCGAACAGCCAGTTGTACAAGGACAAAGAGGAACTGGAAGCCCTGCAATTGGGCGCGGTGCAGATGCTGGCGCCGTCCCTGTCGAAGTTCGGCCCCCTGGGTGCCAAGGAATTCGAGGTATTCGACCTGCCCTTCATCTTCGACAACGTCCAGGAATTGCACCGGGTGATGGACGGCGCCATCGGCAACCGGCTGATGAAAAGCCTCGACTCCAAGGGCATCGTCGGGCTGGCCTTCTGGGATAACGGCTTCAAGGAAATGACCGCGAACACGCCGCTGCGGAAGCCGGAAGACTTCAGGGGCCTGAAGATGCGCATCCAGTCGTCCAAGGTGCTCGATGCCCAGTTCCGGGCGGTCAATGCCAATCCCCAGGTCCTGGCCTTCTCCGAGGTCTATCAGGCGATGCAGACCGGCGTCGTCGACGGCAGCGAAAACACGCCGTCGAATATATTCAGTCAGCACCACAACGAGGTGCAGAAATACCTGACCGTTTCGGACCACGGTTATATCGGTTATGCGGTAGTGGCCAACAAGAAATTCTGGGACGGCCTGCCCGCCGACATCCGCAGCATCCTGGAAGGAGCGATGAAGGATGCGACGAAATTCACCACCGAGCATGCCCAGTCCGACAACGAGGAAGCCCTGAAGAAAATCGCCGCGGCCGGCAAGACCCAGATCATCAGGCTGACGCCGCAAGAGCGCGCCGTGTGGAAGAAAGCCATGGAAAAGGTGCACCGCCAGATGGAGGACCGGATCGGCCGCGACCTGATCCAGGCCATCTACAAGGAAACCGGATTCAAGCCGGAGTAGCAGATTCGGACAACAGGCCGGCCAGGTCGGCCTGACTGCGCGGCGTGCTCCGGGAAGGGACACGACTCCGGAGGCGTATCGCCATGGCTCAATCCCGGGTTCGTGGCTTCATTCAGTCCTTCGAATCATGGAAGCGGATGGTATTGCGTCCGGCTTCCTTGGCTTGAAACATCGCCGTATCCGCCCACTTGAGGATCTCCTCCTGGCTGGCTTCATGGTCGATGAACAGCGCCACGCCTATGCTTGCCGTGCAATGATGTTCGATGCAGGTTCGCGCCGCTCCGGGATGCTCGATGTCGAGCAGATAGGTCCGGTACAGCGAGGCGAGAATTTTTTCGGCGATGACGCCGGCTTGCGCGACCGACTCCGCTTTATCAGCATCCAGTTCGCTGATCATCACCACAAACTCGTCGCCGCCGAAACGCGCCACGGTATCCATCTCGCGCACGCAAGACCTCAGCCTGTCCGCCACCTCGATCAGCAGCAGATCGCCGACGGCGTGCCCATGCAGATCGTTCAGCGGCTTGAAGTTGTCGAGATCGAGAAACATGATCGCGCCGTGACAACCGCTGCGCTTGCTGGACGCCATGGCCTGGCTCAGGCGATCGTTCAACAGGCGGCGGTTCGGCAGGTTGGTGAGCGCGTCGTAAAAAGCCAGATGGCGTACCTGTTCCTCCATCAGCTTGCGCTCGGTCACGTCCCTGAAGACGATCATGGCGCCGCTCGCCCGGCCTTCGCCCCTGATGGTCGCGACGGTATATTCCACCTGAAAGGAGGTGCCGTCCTTGCGCCAATACAGATCATCCTGATACTGGCGCGCGGCATCGCTGTTGTCCGCCTGCGGATCGCTCAGGGCCTTGTGCAGCGCGCAGTCGAATGCGGGGAACTCTTTGCCGTCGGCATGGGCATGGTGGTGATGGGCAAGCGTGTGGAAATTGCTGCCGGCGACTTCGTCGTTGCTCCAGCCGAGCATGCGCTGCGCCGCGGGATTGATGAAGGTGATGTGCCCGCCGGCATCGACGCCGCAGATGCCGTCGACGGCAGCAATCAGCAGCACTTCATAGCGGCGGGCCTGCCACTGCGCCTCGCTCCGCGCTTCTTCCAGTTTCCGCTGCGTCCGCCGCTGCCGGAAAAACATCACGCCGAGCAGGATCACGAAAACCACAGTGACATTCCAGGCGACCAGGGTCTGAATGATCCAGGGATGAAGATAGTCGTCTCGCGCCAGGCCCACCGTCACCGCCAGGGGATAATGGTGCGCGCGCCGGAAGGCAATGGTCCGCGCCACATGGTCGACCGGAAAGACGAAGTCGGTGACGCCGGAGGTCTCGCCGGCCTGGATACGCGAGGCCAGAGCGGAAGCGACCGGCTTGTTGATTTCGCCGCCACGCTCGGGGCGGCGCAGCAGCAGGCGGGTGTTATCGCTGCGCCGGACGGCGATCAGCCCATTGGCGCCGATCTTCGGAGCGTCGATCAGATGCTGAAAATGCACCATATCCAGGGCGGCATTGACGGCACCCAGGAACGCCCCGCCGGGGCCGCGAACCGGCACGGCAATGATGACGATGGGGACATCCAGGCCTTTGCCGATGATGACGTCGGAAATGACCAGCGCCCTGGCCGGATCGTCCTTAAGAGCGAGGAACCAGGCCCGGTCGGACACGTTGAAGCTGACTGCCGGGGTCTTGCCCGCACCCAGGACGGTATCGCCGCCGGCGTTGAATATCCGGTAATTCGAGATCGAATGAAAACTGCGCAGATGGGAACTCATCAGCGCTTCGATCTCGTCGCGCCGGGGTTTCGTCAATACACCGGTAAGATCATCGGCCCTCAGGAACTGCGCGAAGCCCTGCATGTCGCTTTCGGCGCGACTGATCGTCTCTTCGATGGCCTCGCGTATGACTTCGGCGAGATTGCCGGCATTGGTTTCCGCTTCACGGTGAAAACGCTCGTAACTGAGGACGGACAGTCCGACGACCAGCGCGATCAAGGCCACCAGTCCCGCCACAAAAACGCCCGGCTGCCAGAGCGCTTGCCGCGATGCGGTGGTGGGGGAAAAGGGCATTCGAATCAGTCAAGAAAACCAGATGGCACGGGATTGTAACGGAAGTTCCAAATAACCACACTTGTCATATGGTTGCGCCAGGCCGGCGGCGACGAAGCGCAACGCAGCGAGCGCCACAGCCCAAGCTCCGAGTCGCCGCCAAGTTCTGGGCGCAGGGCGATATACTCTAGGGCATGGGCTTCGACAACCAACGCGAGGAGGACGTAGTATTCGGCCGCGACCACTACCGTGGCGACAGTTGCGGCCTCCGGTATTGCTGAGCGTGGACCGCCAGGCAGCGCCCACGCATCCGCGACCGGTCAGGCCCGGCACCGTCTATCTGGTCGGGGCAGGCCCCGGCGACCCCGAGTTGCTGACCGTACGCGCTGCGGCCTTGCTGCCGCTGGCCGACGTCGTCGTCTATGATCACCTGGTGGCACCCTCCATTCTCGCCCTGGCGAGGAATGGCGCCGAACGCATCTATGCCGGCAAACAGCGCGGCAACCATGCCCTGCCGCAACAGGATCTGAACCTCCTGCTGGTGCGCCTGGCCCGCGAGGGCAAGGTCGTGCTGCGCCTGAAGGGCGGCGACCCTTATACCTTCGGCCGCGGCGGCGAGGAGGTCGCGGCGCTTGCCGAGCACGGCGTGCCCTTCGAGGTGGTGCCGGGGGTCACGGCCGCGGCCGGCGTCGCCGCCTATGCCGGCATCCCGCTGACCCACCGCGACTATGCCCAAGCCTGCGTCTTCGTCACCGGCCACCTCCAGGATGGCAGCATGGGTCTGGACTGGCCGGCACTGGCGCGGCCGCGCCAGACGGTGGTGGTTTATATGGGCCTGTTGGGCCTGCCGACGCTGTGCCGCGAACTGATCGATCACGGGCTGCCAGCGGATTGGCCGGCCGCTATCGTGATGCAGGGCACGACGGCCCGGCAGCGCACGATCGAAGGCACCCTGGCCACCCTGCCCGGACTCGCCGCCGCGGCCGAACTCAAGGCGCCGACCCTGATCATCATCGGCGAGGTGGTCAGACTCAGGCGGCAACTGTCCTGGTTCGAAACGGCGCGGGACGACGCGGCCAGCGCCTGAGCCGGCGAGCACCTGCTTCGCTGGCACCAGAACCCTGGGTTGCCCCTTGGGCAACTACGGGCACTAGGCCTTCAGCGTAGGCATCAGCCTCAAGGCATTGTCGCGCTCGATGGCGCGCAACTCTCTGTGGCTGAAGTGGTAAGCCGCCAGGCCGGCATTCACTTCGGCGCCGTCGCGGTAGGGGAAATCGGTTCCGTAGAGCAGTTGCGCGATCGGGATCAGCCGGGTCAGCGCCGCCAGCGCTCCCGCATGGTTTGCTTGGGCGGTGTCGTAGTAAAACTTCTTCAGTTCATGCAGCACGCCATGGGGCAGGCGCTGCGCCCGCTCCTTCAGGGTGATTTCCTCGCGAGTGAAGCGGCTCACCAGGAAGGGCATGGTGCCGCCGGCATGGGAGAAGATCCAGCGAATATCGGGATAGCGCGCGGCGCTGCCGCTGAACACCAGACTGGCGATGCTGCGAGTGGTGTCGGTCGCGAATTCTATCGCCGCCGTGGGTACATCCGGAATCAGATTCCGGCAGCAGTCCGGCGCCAGCGGGTGGGTATAGACCACCGCCTTGCGCCGGTTGAGTTCCTCCCACACCGGCGCGAACGCCGGATCCCCCAGCCACTTCTTGCCGTAGCTGGTCATCAGTCCGATACCATCGGCCTTGAGCACCTCGAAGGCGTATTCGATTTCCCTGAGGCTACCCTCGGTATCGGGCAGCGGCAGGGTCGCGAACAGCCCGAAGCGGCCCGGATGATCGCGCACCAGTTGCGCGCCGTAATCGTTGGTCTCGCGGGCCAATCGTCGCCCCTGCGCGACTTCGCCCAGCCACACGCCGGGCTGGATCAGCGACAGGACGGATCTGGCGATGCCGCTTTTGTCCATCTCCTCGATCGACGATTCAGGCGTCCACGGCACCTCCGCGCCAAGACGCCGGGTGGAAATTTCCGCCAGGTAGGCAGGCGGCACGAGGTGGTGATGAACGTCGATCCGATAGGGTTTTACACCCGCCACGAGCTCGCCCGGAAGCAGGGCTGCGGCACCTAGCGTGGCCAGCTTGCCGAGAAAGTCCCGCCGTTCAGGACGACACGCGCAACCGGCTGGCGGACTCAAGGTAACGTCGTGCTTCATGTTCGCACCTCCCCGAAATCTGAAAAGAAATTCTAGGTCGGAACTTCCCAGGCCCCGGAAAAAATTTTCTCCGCCCAGAGCAGGCCCGTGATGGTCTTGCTGTCGGTGATTTCCCCGTCGCGGACGGCGAGCAAGGCGTCCGCCAGCGAGAGTTCGAGCACTTCGAGGAACTCCTCCTGATCGCGCTCGTGACCGACATAGGTCAAACCATGGGCCAGGAACAGTTCTATCTTTTCGTTGGAATAGCCGATGCAGGGATGCATCACGCCGAGGTGCCGCCAACTCCTCGCCTTGTAACCCGTCTCCTCGCGGAGTTCGCGCCTGGCGGTATCGAGTATCGGTTCGCCGTGATCGATCTTGCCGGCGGGCAGTTCAAGAAATACCCGTGCTAGCGGATATCGAAACTGGCGCTCGAAAAGCATCTTGCCGTTGTCGAGCACCGCGATCATCACCACCGCGCCCGGATGGTCGATATGCTCGCGCACCGCTTCCATGCCGTCGGGCAGCCTGACGCGGTCGCGCTTGACCCTGAGCAGGCGACCGTTGAACACCTCCTCGCTGGAGACCAGCGTCTCGACGAGGTGTTCGTCGTCGTTCACCGCAAAACTTTATAGCGAGCGCAGCAGCGTGAAGGTGCACAAGCTCATGATCGCTTGCGGGAAGATGCCGAACAGCGCCACCGCCAGACCGTTGGCCGAGAGCAGCAGACGCATGTCCAGGTTGGCCTTGATCGGCGCCGTGTCGATCGCCTGATCGAAGTACATCAGCTTGACCACGCGCAGATAGTAGAAGGCGCCGATCAGCGAGAAGAACACTGCGACGACGGCGAGCCAGACCTGGCCGGTATCGACGACCGCCAGGAGCACCGAGAACTTGGCGAAGAAGCCGACGAAGAACGGCACACCGGCCATCGAGAACATCAGCATGCCCATCATCGCCGCGAACCAGGGACTGCGCTGGTTCAAGCCCTTGAAGTCGTCCAGGTTCTCGGCCTCGAAGCCGGCGCGCGACAGCAGCAGGATCATGCCGAAAGCGCCCAGGCTCATCATCACGTAGGACACCGTGTAGTACATCGCCGAACTGTAGGCGTTCAGGGCGAAGTGCCGGTCGCCGGCGGCGACGCCGCTGATCAGGCCGAGCAGCATGTAGCCCATGTGCGAGATGGTGGAATAAGCCAGCATGCGCTTGAGATTGCTCTGGGCGATGGCGGCCAGGTTGCCCAGCGCGATCGACAGCACCGCGAGCATCATCAGCATCAACTGCCACTGCTCCGCCAGTTCGAACAGGCCATACACCAGCAGGCGCAGGGTCATCGCAAAGGCGGCCAGCTTGGGTGCCGAACCGATGAACAGGGTCACCGCCGTCGGCGCCCCCTGATAGACGTCGGGGATCCACATGTGGAAGGGCACGACGCCCAGCTTGAAGGCGAGCCCCGAGACCACGAAGACCAGGCCGAACACCAGCACCGTCTTGTTGGCGACGCCGTGGTAGATGGCTTGCGCCACGCCGCCGATCTCCAGCGTGCCGGTGGCGCCGTAGAGCATCGACATGCCGTAGAGCAGCAGGCCGGAGGCCATCGCGCCGAGCACGAAGTATTTCATCGCCGCCTCGGTCGCCCGCGCCGAGTCGCGATCCAGCGCCACCAGGGCGTAAAGGGACAGGGAGAGGAGTTCCAGGCCGAGGTAGATGGTGAGGAAGTGGCTGGCCGAGATCATCACCATCATGCCCAGCGTGGCGAACAGCACCAGCAGATAGAACTCGCCCTTGTCCAGTCCGCGCAGGGCGAGATAGCCGCGGCTATAGACCAGCATCACGGAGACGGAGAAGTAAACCAGCAGTTTGAGGAAGTCGGCGAACAGGTCATCGACGAACATGTTGCTGAAGGTCAGCACCACCTGGCCGCTGGCGGTCATGATGGTGATCACGGCGCAACCGACCAAGGTCGCCTGGGTGAGCAGGCCGATGATCCAGCGCTGCTTCTGAGTAAGCACCAGGTCGAGCAGCAATATGACGCAGGCCATGGCCAGGAGGAAAATTTCCGCCGCGGCCGGGTAGAAGTCAGGCATGAGGAAGTTCATCTTGGGTTCCTGGCCTTATAGCTTGCCCGCCGCCACGTGCTTGAGCAGGTGGTCGACCGAAGCGTGCATAACGTCGGTGAAGGGGAAAGGATAGAGGCCCATGCCCAGTACGCATAAGGCCATGACGCCGAGGAAGAGAAATTCGCGGCCGTTGATGTCGGTCAGCTGCGCCACGTGGTCGTTGGCGACTGCGCCGAAGACCACGCGCTTGACCATCCACAGGGTATAGGCTGCCCCCAGGATCAGGGTGGTGGCGGCGAAGAATCCGGTCCAGAAGTTGAATTTGACAGCGCCCAGCACCACCATGAATTCGCCGACGAAACCGGAAGTCGCGGGCAGGCCGGCATTGGCCATGGCGAACAGGACGAAGAAGGCGGCGAACTTCGGCATGGTATTCACCACACCGCCGTAGTCGGCGATCATCCGGCTGTGCATGCGGTCGTACATGACGCCGACGCAAAGGAACATTGCCCCGGCGACGAAGCCGTGCGAGATCATCTGGACCAGCGCCCCTTCCATGCCGATCTGGTTGAAGATGAAAAAGCCGAGGGTGACGAAGCCCATGTGCGCGATCGAGGAATAAGCGATCAGCTTCTTCATGTCGGTCTGCACCAGCGCGACGAAGCCGATGTATACGACGGCGATCAGGGAGAGAGCGATCATCATGCCGGACAGCGCATGGCTGGCGTCGGGCGCAATCGGCAGCGAGAACCTGATGAAGCCATAGGCGCCGAGCTTCAGCATGATCGAGGCAAGGACCACGGAACCGCCCGTAGGTGCCTCGACGTGCGCGTCGGGCAGCCAGGTATGCACCGGCCACATCGGCACCTTCACCGCGAAGGCCACCAGGAAGGCCAGGAAGAGCAGGATCTGGGCATTCAACGGCAGCGGCAGCGCGTGCCAGACGAGGATGTTGAAGCTGCCGCCCGACTGCAGGAACAGATAGAGCAGGGCGATCAGCATCAACAGCGAACCGGCCAAAGTGTAGAGGAAGAACTTGAAGGCGGCATAGACGCGGTTGGGTCCGCCCCAGGCGCCGATGATGATGTACATCGGGATCAGCGAGGCCTCGAAGAAGACGTAGAAGAGCATGGCGTCGAGCGAGGCGAAGATGCCGTTCATCAGTCCCGACATGATCAGGAAAGCGGCCATGTACTGGGCGACGCGCTTCTCGATCACGCGCCAGCCGGCCAGGATCACGACGATGGTGATGAAGCTGTTCAGCAGGATGAACAGCACCGAAATGCCATCGACGCCGAGCAGATAGCTGATGTTGTAGTTCTGGATCCACGGCGCCGCCTCGACGAACTGCATGGAACTCTTGGCGACGTCGAAGCCGGCGTAGAGCGGGAGGGTCACCAGGAAGCCGGCAAGCGCCACCAGGAGCGCGAGGACGCGCGCCGGAGCGGGGTTCTTGTCGGAGCCGACGGCGAGCACGACCAGGGCGCCGAATATCGGCAGCCAGATCGAGAAACTGAGCAGGTGGGCAGCGATCATTTCAAGGTATTCCTGTCAGCGTTCTGTTCAGACGCGATGCATCCACAGCGTCAGCAACACGAAGACGCCGATGATCATCGAAAAAGCGTAGCGGTAAATCTGGCCGCTCTGATACAGCCGGACCAGCGCCGAGACCCAGCCCACCAGTTTGGCCGAGCCATTGACCAGGACGCCGTCGATCAGCACCTGGTCGCCGGCCTTCCACAGCCCGCGGCCCAGCAGGCGTGCGCCGCCGGCGAAGAACCATTCGTTGAACTTGTCGAAGTAGTACTTGTTGTCGAGCAGCGTATAGATAGGTTGGAAGGTCTTCTTGATCGACGCAGGAAGATCCGGTCGTTTCAGGTAGAACAGCCAGGCCAATGCCACGCCGGAAATCGCCAGGATGAAAGGCAGCTGGCTGAAGCCGTGCAAGGCCATGAGGAAGGAACTGTGGAACTCCTCCTTCATGTGCGCCAGGGCGTGATGTTCGGGGCCCACGACGATCGCGGCGGCGAAGTAGTCGCCGTAGAGCATGGGCTTGATGCAGAGATAGCCGATCACCAGCGACGGGATCGCCAGCAGCACCAGCGGCAGCCAGACCACCAGCGGCGATTCGTGCGGCGCTTGGACGTGGTGCGCATCATGATGTTGGTCATGGTGGGCAGGATCGTGCGGCACCTGGTCGTAGCGTTCCTCGCCGTGGAAGACCAGGAAGTACATCCGGAAGGAATAGAAGGCGGTGACGAAGACGCCCGCGATCACGGCGAAATAGGCGAAGCCGGCGCCGGGCGTGTGTGACAGGGCCACCGCCTCGATGATCGAATCCTTGGAATAGAAGCCGGCGAAGAAGGGAAAGCCGATCAGGGCGAGCGAGCCGACCAGGGAGGTCAGCCAGGTCACCGGCATGTGCTTCTTCAGCCCGCCCATGTAGCGGATATCCTGATTGTGGTGGCAGCCGATGATCACCGAGCCCGCGGCCAGGAACAGCAGCGCCTTGAAGAAGGCGTGGGTCATCAGGTGGAAGATCGCCACCGAGTACGCCGATGCGCCCAGGGCCACGGTCATGTAGCCGAGTTGCGACAGGGTCGAGTAGGCCACCACGCGCTTGATGTCGTTCTGGATCATGCCCAGGAAGCCCATGAACAAGGCGGTGATGGCGCCGATGACCAGGACGAAGGAGAGCGCCGCCTCGGACAGTTCGAACAGCGGCGACATCCGCGAGACCATGAAGATGCCGGCGGTGACCATGGTCGCGGCATGAATCAGGGCGGAGATCGGCGTCGGGCCTTCCATCGAGTCGGGTAGCCAGACATGCAGCGGAAACTGCGCCGACTTGCCCATGGCGCCGATGAACAAACAGATGCAGATCACCGAGACCAGCATCCACGGGGCGCCGGCGAACAGTTCTATGCTCATGCTGGCCAGCTGCGGGCCTTTTGCGAAGACCTGAACGTAGTCGAGCGAACCGCAGTACGCCGCGATCAGCCCTATGCCGAGCAGGAAGCCGAAATCGCCGACACGGTTGACCAGGAAGGCCTTGAGGTTGGCGTGGATCGCCGTCGGCCGGGTGTACCAGAAGCCGATCAGAAGATAGGAGACCAAGCCCACCGCCTCCCAGCCGAAGAACAGTTGGACGAAGTTGTTGGCCATCACCAGCATCAGCATCGAGAAGGTGAACAGCGAGATATAGCTGAAGAAGCGCTGATAGCCGGGGTCCTCAGCCATGTAGCCGATGGTGTAGATATGCACCATCAGCGAGACGAAGGAGACCACCAGCATCATCACCGTGGTCAGGGGATCGATCAGGAAACCGACTTCGAGTTTCAGCCCACCGCTTTCCAGCCAGGTATAAACGCTGCCGTTGTAGCTGTGGCCGGCCTGGACATCCTGGAAGATGGCCAGGGAAGCGGCGAAGGCGACCGCGACGCCGAGGATGGTCACCCAGTGGGCGCCGCTCCTGCCGATGGTTTTGCCGAACAGGCCGGCGAGCAAGGCGCCCGCCAGCGGCGCCAGGGGTACGACCAGGTAAAGGCTGTGCATATCCATCTCTTCGCTATCCCTTGAGACTGTCGAGGTCATCGACATGGATCGTGGCGAGGTTGCGGAACAGCACCACCAGAATTGCCAGACCGATCGCAGACTCCGCCGCCGCCACCGTCAGGATGAAGAAGACGAAGAGTTGGCCGGAAAGATCGCCGAAGAAGTGCGAGAAGGCGATGAAGTTGGTATTCACCGCCAGGAGCATCAACTCGATCGCCATCAGGAGCACGATCAAATTCTTGCGGTTGAGGAAAATGCCGACCACGCCGATGGCAAACAGGATCGCGGCGAGGATGAGGTAATGCGATAGCGAGAGCATCTCCGCTACTCCTTCTCTGAGGGCATCGAGACGATGCGCAGGCGATCGTTGCGCCGGACGGCAATCTGCGCGGCTGCGTTCTGCGCCTTGCTTTCCTTCCGCGGGCGCTTGGTCAGCGCCACCGCCGCGACGATGGCCACCAGCAGAATGACCGAGGCCAGTTCGAAGGGATAAACGTAATCGGTAAACAGCAGCCGGCCCAGTTCCTTGGTGTTGTTCACGCCCGCGCCCGACGCGCCTGGATCGGGCATTGCTTCCAGGCCGTAGTAGCGGCCGGCGAGCACCAGGGCCATTTCCAGGGTCATCAACAGACCGATGGTGGCGCCCAGCGGCAGGTAGCTCCAGAAACCCTGGCGCAGGCGTTCCAGGTTGATATCGAGCATCATCACCACGAACAGGAACAACACCATCACCGCGCCGACATAGACCATCACCAGTACGATGGCGAGGAACTCGGCTTGCAACAGCATCCATATGCCGCCGGCGGAGAAGAACGCCAGCACCAGGAATAGCGCGGCATGCACCGGATTCCGCGCGGTGATGACACGCAGGCTGGCGAGCACCAGTACGGTGGCGAGGAAATAGAAAACTGCGCTTTTGAAGTCCATCTCGGCTTACCTGTATGGGGCGTCTTGCGCGCGATCCTTGGCGATCTGGACCTCGTTCTTGTCGCCGACCGCCAGCAGCATCTGCTTGGTGTAGTAGAGATCGCCGGGCTTTTCGCCGTGGTACTCGAAGATCCGCGTCATGACGATGGCGTCGACCGGGCAGGCCTCCTCGCAGAAGCCGCAGTAGATGCACTTGATCAGGTCGATGTCATAGCGCGTGGTCCGCCGCGTGGCATCCTCCCGCTCGGCCGACTCGATGGTGATCGCCATCGCCGGGCAGACCGCTTCGCACAGCTTGCAGGCGATGCAGCGCTCCTCGCCGTTGGGATAGCGGCGCAGCGCGTGCAGACCGCGGAAACGGTTGCTCTGCGGCGTCTTCTCTTCCGGAAACTGCACGGTGATCTTGCGCACGAAAAGGTGACGCCCGGTTACTGCCAGGCCCTGGAACAGTTCCTTGAGGAACAGGCTCTTGAAGAAGGCTGTTAGCGCACCCATGGCATCATTTCCAGATGTTAAGCGGCGACATCATCCAGACACCGATGAAGAGCAGCCAGAACATGCACAGTGGCACGAATACCTTCCAGCCCAGACGCATGATCTGGTCGTAGCGGTAACGCGGGAAGGTGGCGCGGAACCAGAGGAACAGGAAGAGGATGAAGCAGGTCTTGCCCGCCAGCCAGACGAAGCTGTCGGGCAGGAATCCCACCGGCGACAGCCAGCCGCCGAGGAAGAAGATCGAGGTCATGACCGAGACCAGGATCATGTTCGCGTATTCGCCGAGGAAGAACAGCGCGTAGGCCATGCCCGAGTATTCGACCATGTGGCCGGCGACGATCTCGGACTCGCCCTCGACCACGTCGAAGGGCGCGCGGTTGGTCTCGGCAATGCCCGAGATCAGATAGACCAGGAACATCGGCAGGAGCGGCAGCCAGTTCCACGACAGGAAACCCAGTCCCATCTCGGCGAAGGCGCCCTTGGCCTGGCCATGGACGATGTCGGAGAGATTCAGGCTGGCGGAGACCATCAGCACGCAGACCAGGGCGAAACCCATGGCGATCTCGTAGGAGACCATCTGCGCCGCCGAGCGCATCGCACCGTAGAAGGCGTATTTCGAGTTGGAGGCCCAGCCGGAGATGATCACGCCGTAGATGCCGATCGAAGTCATCGCCAGCAGGTAGAGGACGCCGGCATCGATGTTGGCCAGGACATAGCCTTCCGAGAACGGCACCACGGCCCAGGCCGCCAGGGCGGTGGCGAAAGCCATTGCCGGACCGACGAAATACAGGCCCGTGCTGGCCTTCGTTGGAACAACGATTTCCTTGAAGACCAGTTTCAGGCCGTCGGCGATCGGCTGCAGCAGACCCAAGGGGCCGACGCGGTTGGGGCCGATGCGCACCTGCATCCAGCCGATGACCTTGCGCTCGGCCAGGGTGAGGTAGGCCACGCATAGCACCAGCGGCAGAATGATGCCGAAGATCTTCAGCAGGGTCCACACCAGCGGCCAGGCCGGGCCGAAGAATGTTTGCAGGGTCTGGAGAAGTATTTCCATCACAGCGCCTCCACGGTGATGGCGCCGTGCATGGCGGCAAGCCCCGCGACCTTGGGATGCGCCGCGGCTATCCGCACGGCGCCGTCGGGCAAGCCGGCATCAAGGACGGCAAAGAGTTGCGCCTGCCCCTCACCCTGCCTCACCCTGAGTTCCTGGCCGGCGCTCACGCCGCACTGTTGCAGCGTCACGGCATTCATCCGCGCCGCGGGCGACGCGGCATCGCGGGTCTTTTGCAGGCTGGGGGCGCGGCGCACCAGAACGTCGGCCGAATAGATGGCCACATCGGCGACGCGCTCCAGTCCGTTCGGGCCAGCATCAAGCTTGATGGCAACGTTGTTGGCAACATTGTTGGCAACATCGCTGAGCGGGTTGGCAAGACGGTCGGTCACGAATTCCGGCGTAGGCGTCGCCGCGCCCAGGACCTCGGCTCGTACCTGCTCGCTGCTGTCCTGATCGAAGCCGGGCAGGTTCAGCAGATTGCCCAGGACGCGCAGCACCTTCCAGGCCGGACGGGTCTCGCCCAGGGGTCTGACCACGGCGTTGAAACTCTGCACGCGGCCTTCGGTATTGATGAAACTCCCAGAGGTTTCGGAGAACGGCGAAACCGGCAGCAGCACGTCGGCGTAATCGAGCGCGCCGGGCAGCTTGAACGGCGACAGCAGCACCACGGTCGCCGCCTGTTTCAGCGCCGCCAGCGCCTGCAGCGGCCTGGCGCTATCGAGTTCCACTTCGGCATTGAGAATCAGATAGCCGTGGCGCGGTTCGGCCAGCATCTGGCCGGCATTCAATCCGTCTGCGCCGGGCAGCGCATTGGCGACATAGCCGCCGACACTGTTGGCGGCCTCGCCGAGGAAACCGAAGTTGGCGCCGGTGATCTTCGCCAGCAGTTGCGCCAGAGCCTGCAGGGTCGCGGCCTGTTCATGCTGCTGGGCAAAATTGCCGAGGAAGATCGCAGCCCGGGTTCCGGAGAGCAGGCTCTCGGCGATGGCCTTCGCCTTCTCGCTCACGGCGAGGGCAGTGATGGCAGCATCGACCGAAACGCCCTTGAGTTCGGCGGCGCACTTGACCACCTGGGCCAGGAGCTGCGGCAGTTGCGAGGGCAGGACAATGGCCTTGGCGTGGGCCTTGAGCAGCTGATCGTCGTCGGCCGAATGCACTAGTGACACTTGCGCGCCGCGCTTGACGGCCTGGCGCAGGCGCTGCGCGATCAACGGATGATCCTTGCGCAGGAAGCTGCCGACCACCAGGACGCGGTCGAGGCTGCCGATCTCGGCGATCTTCATGCCCAGCCAGGGAGTTCCCTGGCCATCCTGCGAGAAGTCGCTCTGGCGCAGGCGGAAGTCCACATTGCCCGACCCCAAGCCGCGCATCAGCTTCTGCCCGAGATGAAGCTCCTCCAGGGTGGCATGCGGCGAGAGCAACGCCCCAAGCGCCGCGGCGCCGTGGTTCTTGGCGATGTCCTTGAAGGCATGAGCGACATAGTCGAGCGCCTGTTGCCACTCCACTTCTATCCACTGACCGCCGTGCTTGAGCATCGGGCGGGTCAGGCGCTCCGGGGAATTCAGCGCCTCATAGGAGAAACGGTCCTTGTCGGAGAGCCAGCATTCGTTGATCTCCTCGTTCTCCAGCGGCAGTACGCGCATCACCTTGTCATGCTTGGTCTGGACGATCAGCGGCGAGCCCAGGCCGTCGTGCGGACTGACGGATTTCCTGCGCGCCAGTTCCCAGGTGCGCGCCGAGAAGCGGAAGGGCTTGGAAGTGAGGGCGCCGACCGGGCAGAGGTCGATGATGTTGCCGGACAGTTCGGAATCCACCGTCTGGCCGATGAAGGACATGATCTCGGCGTGCTCGCCGCGATAGGCCTGGCCCAGTTCCATCAGACCGGCGATCTCCTGGGTGAAGCGGACGCAGCGCGTGCAGTTGATGCAGCGCGTCATGTCGGTGGCCACCAGCGGACCCAGATTCTTGTTCATCACGACGCGCTTTTCTTCCTGGTAGCGCGAGGCGCTGGCGCCGTAGCCGACGGCCAGATCCTGGAGCAGGCATTCGCCGCCCTGGTCGCAGATCGGGCAGTCGAGCGGGTGATTGATCAGGAGAAACTCCATCACCCCCTTCTGCGCCTTGACCGCCTGCTCCGAGTGGGTCTGCACCTTCATACCGTTGGTCACCGGCGTGGCGCAAGCCGGCATGGGCTTGGGCGCCTTCTCGACCTGGACCAGGCACATCCGGCAGTTGGCGGCAATCGACAGCTTCTTGTGATAGCAGAAGTGCGGGATGTAAGTGCCCAGCTGATGCGCGGCGTCGATGATGGTGCTGCCTTCAACGACCTGCAGCGCCTTGCCGTCGATTTCGATGTCTAGCATGACGGCCTCACGTAGATCTTGCTGCCTTCCTTCTGCACCTCGGGCGGCACCAGACATTTCTTGTGCTCGATGTGGTATTCGAATTCGGCTGCGAAGTGCTTGATGAAACTGCGCACCGGCAGCGACGCGGCATCGCCGAGCGCGCAGATGGTGCGGCCCATGATGTTGTCGGTAACGCTGTTCAGGAGATCCAGATCGTCCGGACGGCCCTGGCCGTGCTCGATCCGATGCACCACCCGGTAGAGCCAGCCGGTACCCTCGCGGCAGGGCGTGCACTGGCCGCAGGATTCCTCGAAGTAGAAGTAGGACAGACGCTCCAGGGCGCGGACCATGCAAGTGCTCTCGTCCATGACGATCACCGCGCCGGAGCCGAGCATGGAACCGGCCTTGGCGATGGAATCGTAATCCATGGTGCACTCCATCACGATCTCGGCCGGCAGCACCGGCGCCGAGGAACCGCCCGGGATGCACGCCTTGAGCCGGCGACCGCCGCGTATGCCGCCCGCCATCTTGAGCAGTTCGGCGAAGGGCAGGCCCATCGGCACTTCGTAGTTGCCGGGCCGGACGACATGACCCGAGACCGAGAACAGCTTGCTGCCGCCGTTGTTCGGCTTGCCCAGCTCCAGATACTTGTCGCCGCCGTTGTTGATGATCCACGGTACCGCGGCGAAGGTCTCGGTGTTGTTGATGGTGGTCGGCTTGCCGTAGAGGCCGAAGCTCGCCGGAAACGGCGGCTTGTAACGCGGCTGGCCCTTCTTGCCTTCGATGGAATCGAGCAGCGCCGTCTCTTCGCCGCAGATGTAGGCGCCGTAGCCGTGGTGGGCGAACAGTTCGAAACTGAAATTGGAGCCGAGAATATTCTGGCCGATGTAGCCTGCGGCGCGGGCCTCGGCGAGCGCCTGTTCGAAACGGTCGTAGAGTTCCCAGACTTCGCCGTGGATATAGTTGTAGCCGCGCTCGGTGCCCATGGCATAGGCGGCGATAGCCATGCCCTCGATCACCTGATGCGGGTTGTAGCGGAGCAGATCGCGGTCCTTGAAGGTGCCCGGCTCGCCTTCGTCGGAATTGCAGCACAGGTACTTCGCGCCGGCGTAGGCCTTGGGCATGAAGCTCCACTTCAGGCCGGAAGGGAAACCGGCACCGCCGCGGCCGCGCAGCGAGGATTTCTTGACTTCGGCAATGACCGCCTCGGGCGTGATGTTTTCAGCGAAGATCTTTTTCAGCGCGGCGTAGCCGCCGCGCTTGACGTAGTCGTCCAGATGCCAGGTGGCGTCGCCCGTGGCGGGATCTAGGCCGGCGGTCAGGATAGGCTGGAAGCTCATGTTGCCTGCCCTCGCAGATCGGCCCGCAGTTCAGTCAAAAGCTGGTCGATGGCTTCGGTGGTCATGAAGCTACACATCCGCTTGTTGTTCATCAACAGCACCGGCGCATCGCCGCAGGCGCCCAGACACTCGCCCTGCTTGAGGGTGAACAGGCCGTCCGGCGTGGTCTCGTTGAACGCTATGCCGAGTTTTTGCTTGAGGTACTCCGCAGCGTCAACGCCGCCGGAGAGCGCGCAAGGCAGATTGGTGCACACCGTCAGCTTGTACCTGCCTAACGGCGCCAGATCGTACATGTTGTAGAACGAGGCCACTTCGAAGGCCGCCATCGGCGCCATGCCCAGATAGTCGGCGACGGCCGCGATGGTCTCCTGCGCCAGGTAGCCGTTCTCGTCCTGGGCGATCGCGAGAGCCGCCATCACCGCAGATTGCTTCTGGTCCGCCGGATACTTGGCTATCTCGCGGTCGATCTTCTTGAATGCGTCGTCAGAGAGCATGGTCTTATCTATCAACGTCGCCAAACACGATGTCCATCGTGCCGATGATGGTCACGGCGTCGGCGATCATGTGGCCTTTCGACATCTCGTCCATGGCGGAAAGATGAGTGAATGCGGCGGAGCGCAGCTTCATGCGATAGGGCTTGTTGGCGCCGTCGGAAATCAGATAGACGCCGAACTCGCCCTTGGCATGCTCGATTCCGGCATAGACTTCACCGGATGGCACATGGATGCCTTCAGTAAATAGCTTGAAGTGATGAATCAGCTCTTCCATGTTGCCCTTCATCTTTTCCCGCGACGGCGGCGCCACCTTGTGGTTGTCGACGATCACCGGGCCAGGATTGTCGCGCAGCCAGGCAACGCACTGCTTGATGATGCGGTTGGCCTGGCGCATCTCTTCCATGCGCACCAGGTAGCGGTCGTAGCAGTCGCCGTTGACGCCGACCGGGATGTCGAAATCGAGACGATCATAGACTTCGTAGGGCTGCTTCTTGCGCAGGTCCCATTCGACGCCGGAACCGCGCAGCATCGGGCCCGTGAAGCCCCGCTGCAGCGCACGCTCCTTGCTGACGATGCCGATATCGACCAGCCGCTGCTTCCAGATGCGGTTGTCGGTGAGCAGGGTCTCGTAGTCGTCGCAGTAGCCGGGAAAACGATTGCTGAAGTCCTCGATGAAATCGAGCAGCGAGCCGGAACGCGCCTCGTTCAGTGCCTTGACCGTCTTGGCATTCTTGAACTTGTTCACCTCGTAGCGCGGCATCTGCCCGGGCAGATCGCGGTACACGCCGCCAGGGCGGTAGTAGGCCCCGTGCATGCGGGCGCCGGTGGTGGCCTCCATCATGTCGACGATGTCTTCGCGCTCGCGGAAGGTGTAGAGGACCATGGTCATGGCGCCGACGTCGAGCGCCTGAGTGCCGATGCTGAGCAGATGGTTGTGGATGCGCGTGATCTCGTCGAACAGCACCCGGATGTACTGGGCGCGCAGCGGCACTTCTATCCCCAGCAGGCGCTCGATCGCCATCACATAGGGATGCTCGTTGATCAGCATCGAGGTATAGTCGAGCCGGTCGAGGTAGGGCACCGATTGCAGCCAGGTCTTCTGCTCGGCAAGTTTCTCGGTGGCGCGGTGGAGCAGGCCGATGTGCGGGTCGGCGCGCACCACCATCTCGCCGTCGAGCTCGAGCACCAGGCGCAGCACGCCGTGCGCCGCCGGATGCTGGGGCCCGAAGTTGAGTGTGTAGTTCTGGATCTCAGCCACGTCCCGTCGCTCCGTAATTTTCTTCGCGGATGATGCGCGGCGTGACTTCGCGCGGCTCTATGCTCACCGGCTGGTAGATCACTCGCTTCTGCTCCGCGTCGTAGCGCATCTCGACATAGCCGGAGATCGGGAAATCCTTGCGGAACGGATGTCCGACGAAGCCGTAGTCGGTCAGGATGCGGCGCAGGTCGGTGTGGCCCGCGAACATGATGCCGAAAAGATCGAATGCTTCGCGCTCGAACCAGTTGACGCCGTTCCAAACCGGCGTGAGTGAATCGAGCACGGGGAAATCATTGTCCGTCGCGAAGACGCGCAGCCGCAGACGCCAGTTGTGGCTGATCGAAAGCAGGTGGCTGACGGCCGCGAAGCGCGGTTGGTCCGCAGGGTGCGCGCCAAGCATGGCGCCGACCTGGCCATAGGCCGCATAATCGACGCCGCACAGATCGATCAGTTGCTCGAAACGCAGATCCGGATGATCGCGCAGAATTGTCGCCACAGCCGAATAGTCGGCCGCCGCCACCACCAGAGTCAACTCACCCAGGGCGTTGGTGATGCTGACGATGCGCTCGCCCAGCACATCCTGAAGACTCTGACTCAGCTGTTCCAACTTGGCGCTCATGGGGATATCGACAGGATTTAACGTTAACGGGCGATGGTGGAAGTGCGCTTGATTTTGTTCTGCAGTTGGATGATGCCGTAGAGCAGGGCTTCGGCTGTCGGCGGACAACCCGGCACATAGATATCAACCGGCACGATGCGGTCCGCGCCGCGCACCACCGAATAGGAATAATGATAGTAGCCGCCGCCGTTGGCGCAGGAACCCATCGAGATCACCCAGCGCGGCTCGGCCATCTGGTCATAAACCTTGCGCAGGGCCGGGGCCATTTTGTTGGTCAGCGTGCCGGCGATGATCATCACGTCGGACTGGCGCGGACTGGCGCGGAAGACCACGCCGAAGCGGTCGAGGTCGTAGCGCGCGCAACCGGCGTGGATCATTTCGATCGCGCAGCAGGCGAGACCGAAAGTCACCGGCCACATCGAACCGGTACGCGTCCAGTTGATCAGTTTGTCGAGCGAGGTGGTGACGAAACCTTCCTGGAGCAGGCCTTCAATACTCATTGGTCATTCCCAGTCCAGGGCGCCCTTGGCCCAAGCATAGACGTAGCCGATCAGCAGGATGCCCAGGAACACCAGCATCTCGACGAAGCCGAACAGCTTGACGCCGGGGGTTCCGACGATTTCCTTGAATATCGCCGCCCAGGGGAAGAGGAAAGCGATTTCCAGATCGAACAGAATGAAGATTATGGCGATCAGGTAATAGCGCACATCGAATTTCAGGCGGGCTTCTTCGAAGGCCTCGAAGCCGCACTCGTACGCAGAACCCTTCTCGGCGTTGGGCCGATGCGGGGCGAGGAGCCAACCCAAGACCATCGGCATGCATCCGAAAACGATGCCGACGATGATGAATACCAGGACGGGAAAGTAATTTTCCAACATATCCAATGAGCGGCATAAGCCGCGCTTCTCGGTGCCCGCAAAAGCGGACACACCTAATTTTTTGGTGCCGACGGCGAGACTCGAACTCGCACGACTCTCGTCACTACCCCCTCAAGATAGCGTGTCTACCAATTTCACCACGTCGGCCAGGCCACGCACTGGTATCTTCGCTGCAATCTCGCTACCAGTCGCTGCTCTACATCAGTTTTTCTACCACCAAAATTATATAACAACTCGCTCATCGCCGCCAATGAAATTGTGCCGCTTTTGCGTCGAATTTTCGTTGCATGTTGGTCAACGCGCGCCCTGTCAGAAGCGCGCTAGAACCACCAGCGTGACAATGCTGCCAACACCGGCGAGCGCATACACCGTGGTCGCGACCAGAGTGTCGGCGCGCGCGCCGAAGTCATAAAAAGTGCAGCGCAGACGGTGCGCCTGACTCCACAGGGAGAGAAAAATAATCACGAAGATAACCAGCTTGCCGAACCAGCCGGCCGCGAAAGCATGCAGCTTGTCGTAAGCCAGCATGTCGGGCAGGTGCCCGGTTGCCGCCAGCAGAGTCAGCACCATCAGCACCGGCGTGACGAAGGCGGTGAGCGTGCCGCCGGCGGCGAAGGTTCCCCAGATGATCGGTTTGTTCGACTTGGCCATGGTCAGAGTACCCCCGCCCAGAAAAGGATGAATAACGACAAGCCTACCCACACGACATAATGCCCGCCGGCCACGACGCTGTCGGGCCAGTGTTCGTCACCGACCTGGACCGGCAGCGCCTTGGGCGCCACGTTGAACCAAGTGAAGGTGTTGTAGAGCGAGAAGGCCAGCGCCAGCAGATGGAACAGCACGCTCCCGGGTTGGCGCAGGGCCGCGAGAAAACCCTCGTACTGGGCCGACCCTTGCGACAGACGGACTAGGCCGACGAGCAGCATCACCGAGTAGATGCCGATGAAGATGCAGGTCACCTCGCGCGCCATGTAGCGCATGTAACGCGGATGCCTGAAGAACCAGGTCGTCCTGGGGACAACACGAACATAAGGTCGGCGGCTCATTTTTTCACCCATGACATGAAGTGTTCGAGATACCAATCGACCGTGCTCGCGACCTTGACCTGTTGCAGGGCGCTGGCGGGATCGACATGCTTGGGACAGACATCGGAGCAGGCGCCGACAAAGGTGCATTCCCAGACGCCCTCACTGGTCGCGATTTCCTCCTGGCGTTCGTCGCGGCCGCCATCGCGGGAATCCTGGTTGTAGCGGTGCGCCAGGGAAATCGCCCCCGGGCCGATGAATTTCGGGGTCAGGCCGTACTCCGGACAGGCGGCATAACACAACATGCAATTGATGCACATCGCATACTTCTTGTAGCGTTCGAGTTGCGCCGGCGTCTGCTTGTATTCCCCGTCGGCCAGCGTCCTTTTCTCGCCCGGAATCAGGTAGGGCTTGACGCGTTTCAACTTGGCCATGAAGTCGTCGGCAACAGCGACCAGGTCGCGCTCGATCGGGAAGTGCGACAAGGGCTCGACCCTGATCACGCCGCTGTAATCGCGGAGCATGGCCTTGCAGGCCAGCTTCGGCTCGCCGTTGATCATCATGCCGCAACTGCCGCAGACCTGCATGTGGCAGGACCAGCGATAGGCAAGAGTAGGATCGAGATTGTCCTTGAGGTAATTCAAGGCATCGAGCACGCACCATTCGTTGACACAGGGGACGGTGAATTTCTGAAGTTTCGGCTCCTGATCGGTCTCCGGGTTGTAGCGCAACACCTCGAGTTCGACCTGGCGGATGGCCATTCTGTTGTCTGTCATTTCTTGGCTCCCGAGTAATCGCGCACACCGGGCGGCGAAGTCGTGATCACCACATCGAGGTAATCGATACGCGGCGGTTCGAGGCCGTTGTAGTAGGCCATCGAATGCCTCAGATACTTGCTGTCATCGCGCTCGGGATAGTCCATGCGCTGATGCGCGCCGCGCGATTCATGGCGTTCGCGCCCGCTCATGGCAACGGCTTCGGCGCAATCGAGCATCGAGCCCAGTTCCAGCGCGGAGAGCAGATCGGTGTTGTAGACATTGGTCTTGTCGTGGAGCGCCACGTCGGCGTAACGCCGGCGCAGTTCCGAAAGCTTGGCGCAGGTCTTTTCCATGCCTTCCTGGGTACGATAGATGCCGCAACCCTCTTCCATGGTATCGGTCATTTCCTTGCGCAATCCGGCGATCGATTCCTTGCCCGGGGTCCTCAGGAACAGTGCCCGGATCTTCGCCTGGGAGGCATCGGCCTGGGCCGTTAGTGCGGCATCATTGCCAGGAGCAACGCTCTTCGCAAACTCCAGAGCGGACAGCGCGGCGCGGTGGCCGAAGACCAGGATTTCCACCAGGGAATTCGAGCCCAGGCGATTGGCGCCGTTGATGCTGACGCAGGCGCATTCGCCGGCGGCAAACAGTCCCGGCACGCTCGTCGTCGCCTTGGTATTGGTATGGATGCCGCCCATCATGTAATGCACCACCGGGCGGATCGGCACCATCTCCTTGACCGGATCTATGCCCAGATAGCTGATGCAGATATCGCGCACGAAAGGCAGTCGCTCGTTGATTTTCTTCTCGCCCATATGCCTCAAGTCGAGCCAGACGCAATCGCCCCAGGGCGTCTTGACCGCCCTGCCCTTCTGGATCTCGTGCCAGATGCTCTGTGAAACCCGGTCGCGCGGACCGAGTTCCATGGTCTTCAACTCCGGTTTGCCGACCGGCGTCTCCGGGCCCATGCCGTAGTCCTGGAGGAAACGATAGTTGTCCTTGTTGTAGAGGACGCCGCCTTCGCCACGGCAGGCCTCGGTGAGCAGCGTCCCGGTGTTGGGCAGGCCGGTAGGATGGTACTGAACGAATTCCATGTCCTTCAACGCGGCGCCGACGCGGTAGGCCATGGCCATGCCGTCGCCGGTCTTGATCGCGCCGTTGGTATTGAACGGAAACATCCGGCTGGCACCGCCGCCGGCGATGATCACCGCGCCGGCCCGGAACGCGCGCATCTGGCCGCTGCGCATCTCGATCGCGGTGAAGCCCTGGCAGCGTCCGTCGTCGACCAGCAGATCGGTGGCGAAAAACTCGTCGTAGCGCGTAATGTTGGGAAACTGCAGCGAGGTCTGGAACAACGTATGGAGGATATGAAAACCGGACTTGTCTGCGGCGAACCAAGTGCGCTGGATCTTCATGCCGCCGAACGGCCGCACCGCCACGGAACCGTCCGCTTCGCGATTCCAGGGGCAGCCCCAGTGCTCCAGTTGGAGTAGTTCCTTGGGCGCCTCGTGGATGTGATAATCGACCGCATCCTGGTCGCAAAGCCAGTCACCGCCGCCCACGGTGTCTTCGAAGTGTTGCTCCATGCTGTCGTCGGGCTTGATCACGCCGGCAGCGCCGCCCTCGGCGGCGCAGGTATGGCTGCGCATCGGATAGACTTTCGAGACCAGGGCGATGCGAAGCTTGGGATCAGCCTCGGCAAGTGCGATCGCGGCTCGCAAACCTGCCCCGCCCGCCCCGATGATGGCCACATCTGCCTGAATCGTCTCCATTACTTCTCCTCTATGCCAAGAGCCGGCTCACCGGCGGGGCTAACCATTTTCTCAACTGCATCCCTGCCCGACGACTTCGCCGGGCGATACACGATGCCCGTCACTTCCATCGCCAGGCTACGCGCCACGTCGTTCATGACGCCGTAAAGCGCTTGCGCGAGACGCTCACGCAGCGGCACGAGCAAGGCCGGCAGGCGCAGGGAACGACTCAGGGTTTGAGTTTCCAGTGCATAGAGGCGCAGCAGATCGTGAATCAGGCGTTCGAATTCGGCGCGCGGATAGGCTGAACGGATGACCGCCCTGCCGTCGCTGCGCGCGCGCCATGAAACGAGTATCCGGCAAGCGGCATCCTGCAGACATTGGATGCGCCGCATCCGGACCGGCTCGGTTTCCTCGTAGCGGATCACGATGCCGATCGGAAAGTCGCTGACCCGGGACAGGAACTTGCGATCGACCTCCCTGCTCGCCAGCAGAAGCTGCTGGCTCATCTCCGCGCCCGGCGTCACGCCAACGGCCAGGGCCGCGGCGACGCGGCGCAGCAGCATGGCATCTTTTTCCGCTTCCTTGGCGACGTTCTCCGCCAGAAAAGATTCGATGCGCGGCAGCGCCAGGCGCAAAGGCAGGATCGCGCGCAAGGCGTCGACGGTGCGCCGGCTGTATGCCTCCAGGATTTTGCGGTTCCATGCGGCCAGGGCCTGCGCTGAATTCATGAAGGCGTCCGGGACTCCCCGGAACAGCCTGCTGGAATGATCTCAGCCGGGCTGGGGTTTGACCGCACGGTGAAATCCGATCATGCCGGCCAGGAGCGTCTTCGCCTCGACCCGGACAAAACCCTGGCGACGCAGCACTTCGGACAGTTCATCGGCCGAATAGAAGGCTTCCAGGACGTCGATGAAATACCGCTTGGCATTCATGGCGGCGGTACCGCTCCTGAACAGGAAACCCGTGACCGCGAGGCAGCCGCGCAGATAACCGTAATAAAGTTTCTCCACGAGCGGATTGCCGGGACGCAGCATGTCGCAATGATGGAAGCTTCCGCCCGGTTTGAGTACGCGCTGAATCTCGCTGAAAATCTCATTGACGCGCAGATGCCGGGTCGCGTATTGCAACGTGACCAGATCGAAATGATTGTCCGGAAACGGCAGCTTATGCACGTCGCCGATCGTGCTGTCGATGTGGAATCCGGCAGCCAGGGCGCGCTGCTGGCCCACCGTCTGCATCGCCGCGCTGCGGTCGATGGCATTGACCTTGAGGGTCGGCTCACGCTTCAGCAAGGCGATGCTGACGGCATTGGTGCCGGCGCAAACGTCGAGCAGGCGCTGGCCTGGCGCGGTCGTGATGTGGTCAATGGAACTGTTGCGGAACCAATTGAACAAGCCGAGGCTGGCAACGTAGTTGGCGCGATCGTAGTAGGGGGCCACATCGACGAAGATGTCGTGCAGATCCTTCTTCCAGATGGCGGAGAAACGCTGTTCGCGCATCTCCTCGCGCAGCGCGAGTGGCGGTGGTGGGCTCATAAGCGGCTAAGGCTCCCTGTCGTTTTGTCAGGCACAGGCATCGGGCCTGAATCTGACGCCTATGTTACTTCCGGACCGCCCGGCTGATTTGACATATATCAAACTGTCGGCAGGGCGCGATAGCCACAGCCTACTTCGGGATGTCCTTGGACTGGGATCCCCCCGAAGCCGGCACCGTGGCGGGCACTTCGGTCTTGGCAGGAACCGGCGCGGTTTCCGTCTTGACCGTATCCATGACGCTGCCCGCGGCCTTGGGCCGATTGGTGGCCATGTAACTCAGGCCCAGGCTGGTGGCGAAGAACACGGCTGCGAACCAAGCCGTGGTGCGGGACATGAAGTTGGCCGAACCGGAAGCGCCGAACAGGCTGCCCGAGGCGCCGCTGCCAAACGCGGCGCCCATGTCCGCACCCTTGCCGTGCTGAATCAACACCAGGCCGATGACGGAAAGGCCGACCAGGAGATGCACCGAAAGCACCAGGGGAAAAAGAATGCCGTCCATATTTATCCTTAAGTCTTAAAAGGCCTCAGCAGGCTGGATGCCTCTGAAGCATGATTATCAGGCCGCGGCGCAAATCGCCAGAAAATCCTCGGCCACCAGGGATGCGCCGCCTATCAGTCCACCGTCGATGTCGGGCATGGCGAACAGTTCCCGCGCGTTGCCCGGCTTGACGCTGCCGCCATAAAGTATCTGCAGTTCGCTCGCCACCGCCGCATCGCTTTCGGCGACACGGGCGCGAATCAGGGCATGCACGTCTTGCGCCTGCTGCGGCGATGCCGTCTTGCCGGTGCCGATCGCCCACACCGGTTCATAGGCCAGCACGGCGCGGGACAGCGAGGCCACGCCGGTGGCATCGATCACCGCGCCGAGTTGCCGCGTCACGACCGCGGCGGTGATGCCACCATCGCGCTCGGCCAGCGTTTCGCCGAGGCAGAGTATGGGCGTCAGCCCTGCCCGCTGCGCCTGCACGAACTTGGCGGCCACCGTCCTATCGCTCTCGCCGTACAACGCCCGGCGCTCCGAGTGGCCGACGAGAACATAGCGACAGCCGAACTCCGCCAGCATCTCTCCCGACACCTCTCCGGTAAAGGCACCCTGGGCATGCTCGGCGACATTCTGCCCGCCCCAGGCGACGCTGCTTCCGGCCAGCGCGGACCTGGCCTGGGCCAGATAAGGAAAAGGCACGCAGACGGCGAGCACGCACCGGCGGCCGGACGCGCCATCCTTGATGCGCGTGAGCAGCGTCAGGTTGGCAGCGAGGCTGCCATACATCTTCCAGTTGCCGGCGACAAGTTTGGCGCGCATCTTCGTACTCCGCGGCAGAAAAACCGGGCGATTATACCGGCCGGCGGGCTGACGGGTCAATTCAGCCGTCTGGCTTTGGCTTCCGGCCTAGCCGAAGCGACCCGTGATGTAATCCTCGGTCTGCTTTTTCTGGGGCTTGATGAAAATCTGGTCGGTGACGCCGAACTCGACCAGTTCGCCCAGGTACATGTAGGCCGTGTAGTCGGAAATGCGCGCGGCCTGCTGCATGTTGTGGGTGACGATGACGATGGTGAATTCTTCCTTGAGCTCGGCGATCAGTTCCTCGATGCGCATGGTCGAGATCGGATCGAGCGCCGAGGTCGGCTCGTCGAGCAGCAGCACCTCCGGCTTCACGGCGATGCCGCGGGCGATGCACAAACGCTGCTGCTGGCCGCCGGAGAGGCTCATGCCGCTCTGGTTGAGGATGGCCTTGACCTCGTCCCATAGCGCCGCCTTCTTCAGTGCCCATTCGACGCGGTCGTCCATATCGGAGCGCGACAGCCGTTCCTGCAGGTTTATGCCGAAGGCGATGTTGTCGTAAATCGACATCGGAAACGGCGTCGGCTTCTGGAAGACCATGCCGACCCGGGCGCGCAGATGGTTGATATCGACGCTCTTGTCGAGGATATCCATACCGTCCAGGCGCAATTCGCCGACCGCGCGCTGGTCCGGATAGAGGTCATACATGCGGTTCATGGTGCGCAGCAGCGTCGACTTGCCGCAGCCCGAGGGGCCGATGAAAGCCGTCACATGGGTGCGGTAGATGTCGAGATTGACGTTCTTCAGCGCATGATACTTGCCGTAATAGAAGTTGAAATCGCGGAAGGTGATCTGCGGCGACAATGCCGTAGCCGGAGGTTCCTGGAGAGTAGTGTCAGTCATGCGCAACTCGCTTTTCGATAGTCCAGGCATCAGTGCTTCTGGCGGAACAGGATGCGCGCCAGGATGTTCAGGCCGAGCACGCCGAGCGTGATCAGGAAGACGCCGGCCCAGGCCATCCGCTGCCAGTCGGCGAACGGACTCATGGCGAACTTGAAGATGGTCACCGGCAGGGTCGCCATCGGTTTGTCGAGATCCAGCGTCCAGAACTGATTCGACAAGGCGGTGAACAACAACGGCGCCGTCTCGCCGGAGACTCTCGCCACGGCGAGCAGGATGCCGGTGACGATGCCGGCCATGGAAGCACGCAGCGTCACTCTGGTGATCACTTTCCATTTCGGCGTGCCCAGCGCGAACACCGCCTCGCGCAAACTGTCGGGCACCAGCACCAGCATGTTCTCGGTGGTTCTAATGACCACCGGGATGACCAGGAGCGCCAGGGCGAGCACGCCGGCGAACGCCGAGAAGTGGCCGACCTGGGCGACATACACGGCATAGACGAACAGGCCGACGACGATCGACGGCGCCGAGAGCAGGATGTCGTTGATGAACAGCGTCGTTTTACCCAGCCAGGTATGGCCGCCGTATTCCGCCAGATAGACGCCGGCGAGCACGCCGAACGGGGTGCCGATCAGGGTCGCGAGGCCGACCTGGACCAGGCTGCCGACGATGGCGTTGAGCAGGCCGCCTTCGCTGCCCGGCGGCGGCGTCATCTGGGTAAACAGACTCAACTGGATGGCATTCACGCCGAGCTTGAATACATCGATCAAGATCCAGAACAGCCAGAACAGGCCGAAGGCCACGGCCAGCATGGACAGGAACAGGGCGACAATGTTGGTCAGCTTGCGCCGCAGCCGGAGGTCCATGATCAGGTCTTCTTCCCTTGCTGCCTGGCGAGTTGCATCAATAGCAGTTTGGAGAACACCAGCACGGTGAAGGTGATCAGGAACAGCACCAGACCCAGTTCGATCAGGGCCGAGGTGTGCATCGGCGAGACTGCTTCAGTGAATTCGTTGGCCAGTGCCGAGGCGATGGAATTGCCGGCCGCGAACAGGGAAGAGGTGTCGAGCTGGTCGGAATTGCCGATCACGAAAGTCACCGCCATGGTTTCGCCGAGCGCCCGGCCCAGGCCGAGCATGATGCCGCCGATGACGCCGACCCGGGTGAACGGCAGCACCACGTTCCAGACCACCTCCCAGGTGGTGGCGCCGACGGCGTAGGCCGATTCCTTCAGGATCGCCGGCGTCACCTCGAACACGTCGCGCATCACCGAAGCGATGAAGGGAATGATCATGATCGAGAGGATCACGCCGGCGGAAAGCAGGCCGATACCCATAGGCGCGCCCTGAAACAGCTGGCCCAGGAAGGGGATGCGGCCCAGCGTGGCGGCGAGAAAGGGCTGGATATACTGGCCGAACAGGGGCGCGAAAACCAGCAGGCCCCACATGCCGTAGACGATGCTCGGAATCCCCGCCAGCAGCTCTATGGCCACGCCCAGCGGGCGGCGCAGCCAGGCCGGCGACAACTCGGTGAGGAACAGGGCAATGCCGAAGGACACCGGCACCGCGATGGCGAGGGCGATCAGCGAGGTCACCAGGGTGCCGTAGATCGGCACCAGGCCGCCGAATTCTTCCATCGGCGGATTCCAGCCGCTGCTCCAGAGGAAACTCGGGCCGAACTTGGCCAGCGACGGCAGCGCGCCATAGACCAAAGAAGCGATGATGCCGGCCAGGAGCAGCAGCGTGAGCAGCGCGAACAAACGCGTCACGTTGTGAAAGATCCACTCACCCAGATTCGCACCCAGATTCGCACCCAGATTCGAGTTCGGCTTGGTCCTGCTATCGGCCATGATTCGCGGTCAGCTTAACGGTGATGAAAATCCGCGCCGGACGTGCTCGCCCGGCGCGGATGATAGCTCAAAATATTTACTTATAGACCGGCTTGCCGGAAGCATCCTTGATGTTGACCCAGGAGCTGTGGATCAGCTTGACCAGACTCTCCGGCAAAGCGACATAGTCGAGTTCGTCGGCCAGCTTGCCGCCGTTCTTGTAGGCCCAATCGAAGAACTTCAGCACTTCCGCAGCTTGCGCCGGCTTGTCCTGCGACTTGTGCATCAGGATGAAGGTGGCGCCGGTGATCGGCCAGGCATCCTTGCCCGGCTCGTTGGTGAGGATCTCGTAGAATGCCGACTTGGTCCAGTCGGCCTTGGCGGCGGCGACCTTGAAGCTCACGTCGTCGGGATGGGGATAGTTGCCGTCGGCGTTCTGCAACAGCGTGTAGGTCATCTTGTTCTGCTTGGAATAGGCATACTCGACGTAGCCGATGGCGCCGGGAATGCGCTGAACGAAGGCCGAGACGCCCTCGTTGCCCTTGCCGCCCAGGCCCAGCGGCCATTGCACGGCGGTGCCTTCACCGACCTTCTGCTTCCACTCGGGGCTGACCTTGGACAGGTAGTTGGTGAAGATGAAGGTCGTGCCCGAACCGTCGGCGCGGCGCACCACGGCGATCAACTGGTCCGGCAGGGAGAGCTTGGGATTGAGATCGGCGATCAGTTTGTCGTTCCACTTGGTGATCTTGCCGAGATAGATATCGGCCAGCACGGTCGGCGTCAGGCGCATCTCGCCCGGCTTGACGCCGGCGATATTGACCACGATGACTTCGCCGCCGATCACCGCGGGAAACTGCATCAAGCCACCCTTGTCGAGCTCGGCAGGCGTCAGGGGCATGTCGGAGGCGCCGAAATCCACGGTCTTGGCGGTGATCTGCTTGATGCCGCCGCCGGAGCCGATCGACTGGTAATTGATCTTGTTACCCGTGGCCTTCTGGTAGGCCTCGGCCCATTTGCCGTAGATCGGCGCCGGGAAGGTGGCGCCGGCGCCGGTGATCTCGGCCGCCTGCACCTGGGCGAAGCCGAAGGCCGAGAAAAGTGCCGCGACGGGCAGTGAAATACGCTTGATCTGCTTGAACATCATATTGACCTCGACAGGGTGGTTTCTAGACCGGCGGATTCTAGCCAGGCAATGTGACAACTGCGTGACAGGCATCGTTCTCCCAGCCCCGGAGGATCATTCCGCCTTGATCCCGGTTTCCTTGATCAGTTTCGCGTACTTCGTGGTTTCGGTGCGGATGAAGCCGGCGAACTGTTCCGGCGTGCTGCTCACCGCGTCCACGCCCAGTCCGGCGAATTTGCTCTTGATCTCGGGGTCCTGCAGCACCTTGACGATGTCGGCGTGGAATTTGTCGGTGATTGCCTTCGGCGTTCCCTTGGGCATGAACACGCCCCACCAGTTCAGCGCCACCAGGCCGGGTACGGCTTCAGCGCAGGGCGGTATTTCCGGCAGCACCTGGCTGCGCTCGGCGCTGGTGACGCACAGCGCCCGCGCCCGGCCGCTCTTGATGAACTGCATCGCCGGCAGCGAGTCGGAGAAGATGTACTGGATATGTCCCGCGATCAGGTCCTGCACGCCGAGTATGCCGCCCTTGTAGGGAATCTCGGTGGCATTGACGCCGGTGAGGTTCCGGTACATTTCGCCGGCAAGCTGGGAAACGCTGCCCGGGCCGCTGGTGCCGTAGTTGAGTTTGTCGCCGCCCGATTTCGCGAGATCGGTCAGTTCGCGCAGCGACTTGGCCGACACCTTGGGATTGACGATCAGGACGTTGGGCCCGGTGGAAATCAGCGAAATCGCGACGAAATCGCGCTCGACGTTGTAGGGCACCTTGGTCAGCAGCAGATTGACCGCCGCCGGCCCGATATTGCCGATGACGAAGCTGTAGCCGTCGGGCGGCAGCTTGGCGGCGTAATCCATGCCGATGGAGCCGGCGGCGCCGGGCTTGTTCTCGACGATCACCGCCTGGTTCCAGAGTTCCGCAAGCTTGTGGGCGAGCAGGCGCGCCATCAGATCCGAACTGCCGCCGGCCGGATAGGTGACGACCAGCTTGACCAGCTTGTTGGGATAGCTCTGGGCCAGAGCGGCACCGTGCATCAGTGCCGCGATCAGCCCGACCACCGCGACCGCCGGAATCAGGAATCTGCGCATGTCTTCTCCTCGTGATGGTGCCGCCGAATTCGCCGCTGGTCGTGCCCGCGCCGCAGCCGTGGATCTTACCAGAGCGGGATGCAGTCGGAGGGTAATCGCTGGCGGGAGCGCACGTTATAATTCGCCGCCCGAATCGCGGTGCGCGGCACGGCTCGCGCAGGCAAGATCACGAAAGGAGCAACATGGCATCCAGGATATTCGGCAGCGGCCCCCGCCCCGAGCAGACGCTCGCGCTGAACATGAAGCTGCTGGCGCATCACGACCTGCAGGGCTATGGCGGCATCGGCGAAGGCATGGGGATGCAGATCGCCGGCGACGGGCGGCGCATCCTCTGGCTGGCGCACGAGTCCGCGCCGAAGAACTTCACCGGCGTCGATGTGACCGACCCGCGCGCGCCGAAAGTGGTGGTGCAGACCGAGCTGCCGCACGCCAAGGTGCGCTCGAACTCGCTCGACATCGTCGGCGACACCATGATCGTCGCCTACCAGACCCAGGTCGTCGGCCTGACGCCGGCCGGCTTCGACATCTTCGATATCAGTCGGCCGGAAACGCCGCGCCTGATTTCCCACTTCGACGCTTCCGGACCGTACTCCCGCGGCGTCCATGCCGTCTGGTTCGTCGACGGCGAATATGTGCATATGGCCTCGGGCGCCGCGGACTTCAAGCCGACCCATCCCTACGACGACCAGTGTTATCGCATCATCGACGTGCGCAACCCCTCCCGGCCGGTGGAGGCGGGCCGCTGGTGGTACCCCGGCACGCGCGAGGGCGACAGTGCTCCGCCGCCTGCGCGTTTGGAGCCGAAGTTCGACATGGGCTTTCGCGCGCACAACACCAACGTCTTCCCTGAACGGCCCGACCGCGCCTATGTCGGCTACCTCGACGGCGGCGCGGTGATCCTCGACATCGCCGACAAGGCCAATCCCAAACTCGTCAGCCTGTGGCGTTATTCGCCGCCGTTCAACGGCTTCTGCCACACCGTCCTGCCGCTGTTCGAGCGCGGCCTGTTGATCGTCAGCGACGAATGCGTCCTGGACGACGGCGCCGACTGGCCGAAACTGGTCCGGGTGGTCGACGCCCGCCTGGAGACCAACCTCGTTCCGATCAGCACCTTCCCGCTGCCGCCATACGATGCCTTCGCGCATCGCGGCGGGCGTTCCGGCGCGCACAACCTGCACGAAAATCTGCCGGTCCCGGCGTCCTGGAAATCCGATCAGATCATCGTCGGCACCTTCTTCAACGGCGGCGTGCGCGCCTACGACATCTCCGACCCCTACCGCCCGGAGGAAGTCGCCTACTTCGTCCCCGGCGCGCCGCCGCTGTCGCCGGCGGGCGCGGTGCAGCTGAACGACGTCTATGTGGACGACAGGCGCATTGTCTATACCGTCGATCGCTTCGTCGGCGGCCTGTATATCCTGGAGATGACCATTTGATCTCCGCCACCGGCCTGGACCCCTTTGCCAGCCGCCTGCCGATCACCATCATCACCGGCTTCCTGGGCAGCGGCAAGACGACGCTGCTGTCCCGGCTGCTGCGCCATCCGGCGATGAATCGCGCGGCGGTGATCATCAATGAATTCGGCGAAGTGGGCCTGGACCACGAACTGGTCGAGGCATCGAGCGAGCAGATGATGCTGCTCGCCAACGGCTGCCTGTGCTGCACCGTGCGCACCGACCTGCAGGACACGCTGCGCGAGTTGTTTGTCAGGCGGCGAAGAGGGGAGGTCATCGACTTCGACCGCGTCTTCATCGAGACCACGGGTCTCGCCGATCCCGCGCCGGTGCTGCATTCGCTGGCCAGCGACGGCCTGCTCGGCGCGCAATACCGCTTGAACGGCGTGGTGACCCTGGTCGATGCAGTGAACGCCATCGCCTCGCTCGACACCATGCCCGAAGCGGCGAAGCAGGCGGCCGTCGCCGACCGTCTGGTCATCACCAAGAGCGACATCGCCCCGGCTGGCGTGGTCGATCGCCTGCGGCAACGCCTGGAGGCAATGAATCCCTACGCGGTCATTGCCATCGCCGTGGCCGGCGAACTGGACCCCGAACAGTTGATGAATATCGCGCCGGCCAGCGTGGTGGCGCTCTCCGCGCAGCCGAACCGCTGGCTCTCCGTCAGCGAGGCGGCATTGTCGTCGGTTGCAGACGGCGGGCATGGCACGAACCCGGGCGCGCGCAGTGCACACGATGCGGCCATCCAATCGTTCTGCCTCTGGTTCGACCAGCCCTTCACCTGGGAGACGCTCACCGCCTCGCTGCAGGTGCTCACCGCGCTGCGCGGCCCGGACCTGCTGCGCGTCAAGGGCATCGTCAACGTCGCGGGCGAAGCCGGGCCGGTGGCCATCCATGGCGTCCAGCATATCTTCCACCCGCCGGTGAAAATGGACCGCTGGAACAGCGATGAACGCCGCTCGCGCATCGTCTTCATCGTCAGGAATATCCCGCGACCGGCCATCGAGGCGCTGTTTGGCGCCGTCGGGGTGTTGAGCGGCGATAGAGGCGGCTGACGAAAGGCTGGATTGCCGCGTCGCTGAACTCCTCGCAAAGACCCTAGGGGGTCTTCGCGAGCGCAGCGTGGCGATCCAGGATGGCAACCTCAATAGTTCAGTTAAACATCGCTACGCACTTCATTCAGGAATACCGGCATGTCCGTCACCGGCGGGCGGCAGCCCGGAACCTGATAGAGCATGTCGCCGACGAAACCCCGGTGATAGGCGGTGTGATGATACAGATGCAGGAGCATTTCGCCGCGCGACATCGATACCGGGTTGCCGCCGATCAGGATCACGGTCCTGCGTTCGTCGAGTGCCGCATCGCTCTGCGCATCGCTCCAGGCGACATACCAGGCGTCGATTGCCTGCTGGATGCGCCACAACTCTTCGAGCGGCGGATGGTCCGGGGTGTTGCGCGCCGTGAGGCCATGATCCCTGCCCTCCAGGTGCGCCTGCCAGATCAGGTCGATGACATAGATGTGGTTCAGCGTGTGCACCATGTTCTTGAACAGGCTGTTGCGCTCCTTCGTGGCTTCGCCCGGCGGCAGCGCGGCGATGGCGTCAAACCATATCTTGTTCGACCAGGCGTTGTAACGCGTCAGCATCCGTGCCGTGCGGGTATTGATCATCATTGCCTCCGAAGCTCAGCTCGCGTAACGCTAGCACATCTTTAAGCTGTTTGTGTATAGATCTTAAATGCTTAGGGTTCAATTAAGCGCGGCGCGATCGTGCTGCGCCGGAGCGCAGATCCCTTCCTTGTCATGCAAACTTAACGTCGCTGCAACCCTGGTGCAACGCTGCCTGCCTAAAGTGCCTCCAGCCAACCACCGGGGGAAAGTTCATGACGCAACTTCACAGCAGCGAACAGCGCCGCAGCCGTCTCAAGCTCCATGTCGGTCTTGCCGCGAGCGCAAGCGAAATCCTCGAAGCGCAGAAACTGCGCTACCGGGTCTTCGCCGAGGAGCTCGGCGCCCGTCTTGCGACGCGCACGCCGGGCGTCGATCGCGACCACTACGATCCCTACTGCGAGCACCTGATCGTGCGCGACGAGGAGCAGGGACGCATCGTCGGCACTTACCGCATCCTCTCGCCGGAAGCGGCGCGCAGCGTCGGCAGCTATTATTCGGAGAGCGAATTCGACCTCACCCGCCTCGCCCATCTGCGGCCGCGCACCGTCGAAGTCGGCCGCTCCTGCATCGATCCGGACTATCGCAGCGGCGCCGTCATCACCCTGCTCTGGGCCGGACTCACCCGCTACATGCTGGCCAACGGCCACGACTATCTGATCGGCTGCGCCAGCATCGGCATGAATGACGGCGGCTACAATGCCGCGGCGATCTACAATGGCCTATCGGAACAGCTCGCGCCGCTGGAATACCGCGTTTTCCCCCGCTGCCCGCTGCCGCTGGCACAATTGAGCAGCAACGCCGACACCGAGGCCTGTTTGCCGCCGCTCCTGAAGGGTTACTTTCGCGCCGGCGCCTGGGTTTGCGGCGAGCCGGCCTGGGATCCGGATTTCAATACCGCCGACCTGCTGTTGTTGCTGCCAATGTCGCGGATCAACGAACGCTATGCCCGACATTTCGTGGAGCGCCAGAACTGAATACCGGGAGATCCATGGAAAGTCCCTATAAAGGCAAGACCGGCTTAAAGCGCCTGTGGAATGCCTGCCATTATTCCATCGCCGGTCTAGCCGCCGCCTATCGCCACGAGGACGCCTTCCGCCAGGAGGCGCTGCTCGCCGCCGTCCTGATCCCCCTGGCCCTGTTCCTGCCGGTCTCCGGGATCGGACGCGCCTTGATGGTCGCCAGCATCCTCCTGGTGATCATCGTCGAACTCCTCAACTCGGCCATCGAGGCGACGGTCGACCGCATCTCCCTGGATGACCATCAACTCGCCAAGCGGGCCAAGGACATCGGCAGCGCCGCAGTGCTGATCTCGCTGCTCAATGTCGCGGCGGTCTGGACTCTGGTGTTGCTCGGCCCGTAGTTGTCCGAAGGGCAACCCAGGGCTCTTGTGCCAGCGCAGTAGGTGCTAGCCGTCACGAAACTGTCATTCGGGCGTCATCATTTTGTCGCCTGACCCGTTCATCATCGGGGCATGGATGAACACCCACTGCTGATCGAAGACTATCCATCGGGCAAGTTGCCGCTGCGCATTGCCCTGGTGACCGAAACCTATCCGCCCGAGATCAACGGCGTGGCCATGACCCTGGGGCGCATGGTCGAAGGATTGCGAGCGCGCGGCCATTTCGTCCAGTTGGTGCGGCCGCGCCAATCGCCGACCGATGCGCCGATCGCCGCCGACAAACTGACGCGCGGCGTGCCGATCCCGAGCTATCCGGGCCTGAAGATGGGGCTGCCGGCCAAGCGGATTCTGGCCCGATTGTGGCGCGAGCAACGGCCGGACCTGGTGCATGTGGCCACCGAGGGGCCGCTCGGTTGGTCGGCCATAGCCGCGGCCCGCTTGCTGAAGCTGCCGGTCAGTTCGGACTTCCACACCAAGTTCGATCATTACAGCCGCCATTACGGCTTTGCCTGGCTGAAGCGTCCGATTACCGCCTACCTGCGCAAATTTCACAACAGCACCGATTTGAGTCTGGTTCCTACCGAATCGCTACGCCAGGAATTGCTCCGCCAGGCGTATCAAAACATCGAGGTGCTGGCCCGGGGCGTCGATCGCCAACTCTACCATCCGGGGCGGCGCTCGCAGGCGTTGCGGGCGAACTGGGGCGTGTATGACGATGACCTTGCGGTGATCAACGTCGGGCGCATGGCGGCGGAGAAAAATCTGCCCCTGGTGATTCGCGCCTTCGCCGCCATCCGCGCCCGGGTGCCGCGCGCCAGACTGATCTTCGTCGGCGACGGACCGGAGCGGGCGCGGCTGCAGCAGACGCATCCCGAGCATGTCTATTGCGGCATGCGCAGCGGCGAAGAGCTTGCCTGCCACTATGCCTCGGCCGATTTGTTCCTCTTTCCCAGCCTCACCGAAACCTTTGGCAACGTCACCCTGGAGGCACTGGCAAGCGGCCTTTGCGTCGTCGCCTACCGTCACGCCGCGGCGGCCGAGTTGATCCGCGACGGCGACAACGGCGTGCTTGCCGAGGCTGGCGACGAGTCGGACTTCATCGCCGCAGCCCTGCTGACTGCCGCCGCCGATCGCGAAACGCTCGCGCACATGAGAAGCCGCGCCGTGGCCAGCATTGCCGATCACGACTGGGAACATATCCACGACAATTTCGCGCGCATCCTCGGGCAAATCGTACACAGCCGCCTCAGGACGCATCAAGCCGAAAAGGGCGTGATCCTGGCAACGGAGAGTTCCCGCTAAGTTCGATGCACATCCTCTACGTTTCCGATGTCTACTTCCCGCGCATCAATGGCGTATCGACCTCGATCGAAACCTTTCGCGGCGAACTCATCGCTGCCGGCCACGCGGTCACGCTGATCGCGCCGCATTACCTGCCGGCGAAAGAAGTGCTGCTCGAGGCGAACGGCATCTACCGGATCCCCTCGCGCCCGGTGCCGCGCGACCCCGAAGACCGCCTGATGAGCTATCGCGCCACGCTGAAACTGCTCGGGGAACTGCGCCACAAAAACATCGACCTGGTGCATATCCACACGCCCTTCGTTGCCCATTATGCCGGCCTGGCATTGGCGCGAGCGCTCGGCGTGCCCTGCGTGGCGACCTACCATACCTACTTCGAGGAATACCTCGGCCATTATTTGCCCTTCCTTCCAGGTTCCTGGGTCCGCGCAGCGGCGCGGCGTTTCTCGCGGGCCCAGTGCAATGACCTCGATGCGGTTCTGGTGCCCTCGGCAGCCATGCGCCTGGTGCTCGAAGCTTACGGCGTGAGCCGGCCGCTGACCGTGCTGCCGACCGGGATCCCCGAGGATTTCTTCACGTCCGGCGACGGCGCACGCTTCCGCGCCGAACACGGCATTGCCCGCGACCGTCCGATGGCGCTCTTCGTCGGCCGCATCGCCTTCGAAAAAAACATCGGCTTCCTGCTCGAAGTGATCGACCGGGCCAGGCGCAGCCTCCCCGATCTGCTCCTGGTCGTGGCCGGCGAAGGCCCGGCCCTGCCGTCATTGCGCACGCAAGCGGAGAAGCTCGGCCTCGCGGAACAGGTGAATTTCGTCGGCTATCTCGATCGCAACAGCGGACTGCGCGACTGCTATCACGCCGCCGACGCCTTCGTCTTCGCCTCGCGCACCGAGACGCAGGGTCTGGTGCTGCTCGAGGCCATGGCCCAGGGCGTACCCGTGGTCGGACTCGCGGCCATGGGCACACGCGAGATCATCGGCCCGGAGCGCGGCGCGGTGGCTGCGCCTGACGACGTCGACGGTTTCGCCGCGAGTCTCGTCGGGGTGTTGCAAGACCCTACCCGCCGGGCCGCGCTCAGGCCTGCGGCGCGAGATTTCGCCCGGGAATGGGGCGCCGCGGAACGCGCCCGCGAAGTCGCCGGGATCTACCGCTCGCTGCTCAACCAATAAGCGCCAATAAGCGCCAATAAACGCCGACAAACGGCGAATGCGCGCTCAGAAGCCCATCCGGGTCTTGCCGCGCAGGACGCGGGAGGCATCGAGATCTCGCACCTCGATTTCATCGCGGCCATCCAGCTTGGCATTGCCGAAGGCCACCATCAGGCGCTTTCTCATGTCTCGCGGCGGCATGTCAGCGAGTTCTTCCATCACCTTCGCGGGCGGCTGCGCCGGGAAACCCCAGTGGTGATCGGCAACAATTTCCCCGTACAGGCGGCAGGCAATGGCAAACGCCTGCTCGGCATTCGGCCGCGGCACGTTATAGACGTTCATCCGGTTGAGGATAGGTTGCGACAAGGTGCGCTCATCGTTGGCCGTCGACACCCACAGGACGTGGCTGGCGTCGATATCCACTTCGATGAACTCGTCCTTGAACTTTCTCGCCGTGTCGCCTTCGAGCAGCCCGTAGAGCGGCCCCATAGGGTCGTAACGGCTATCGCCGCCAGCCTTGTCCACCTCGTCGAGCACCATCAGGGGATTGGCATATTCCCCATGGATCAGGGTTGCCGCCACCTTGCCGGGTTTCGCGTTGGTCCATTGGCTCGACGCACCGGAAAGGATCCAGCCGGCCGTGAGCGAACTCATGGAGACGAATTCGTAGCCGGTGCCCAGCGCTTCGGACAGGCATCTGGCGAAATGCGTCTTGCCGATGCCCGGTTCACCGAGCAGCAGGATGGGCGCAAATTGCACCGGCTCGTTACCCGACACCGCCAGCGCCAGATACTTCTTCAGGTCGTCGATCACGTCGGAAAAATTCGGGCAATCGTCGTACAGGCTGTCCAGCGCATCGGTCGAGGAGGGCTTGACCAGATAACGGTCGCCGCCGAGCTTCTTCATCTTCTCGTAAATGGCGGTGAGCGATTCGCTTCGGCCGGCCGGCGCATCATCCTGCAGCCGCTCGACATCGGTCACGCGGTATATCTCCCGCACATCGGCCAGAGTAATCTGTCTGTCGCTATGAGACATGATGGCGTCCTCCTGTATGACCATTAACGACAGCCGACGCTCCGGGTTGAGCGCTGCTTCGTTAATATCTCTCTAGCAAGATTGACGCCATGGCACAGCGACGAACAGACAGCCGGCGCAAGCCGCGAGTCCAACTGTGTCCGGCACTGAAGTGGAGCGGGCGTGACTCAATGAGCGCCTCAACTTGGGGCAAAAGGGCTGACTTTCATTGCTCCGATGAACCACCCCGTATCATGAAAAATCGGATCCTCGTGACACCTCACAAGCGGGCAGATCGGCCCGCCCCTCACGGGAGGCGACTATCCGGCTCGCTTGGCAAGGTATTTCCCCTTAAGCCGCGACGGCTGCCAGCGTCAGGCCGACCGGTTTCACGGCGCCCCAGGCGATCAATTCCATTCGTCCGTCGGCGTGCTCGACGATGGCGGTGCAGCTATCCACCCAGTCGCCGCAGTTGATGTAGGTCAGGCCGCCGACTTCGCGGATCGCGGCGCTGTGGATATGGCCGCAGATCACGCCGTCGAGGCCGCGCTCGCGAACGGCATGAATCACCGAGTCCTCGAAATCAAAAATGAAACTGACCGCGCTCTTGATTCGTCGCTTGGCATAGCCGGCCAGCGACCAGTAGCCCGGGATGCGCAGGGTCCGGCGCAGCCAGGACAGCCAGGCATTGAGTCGCACCAGAAAGTTGTAGGCGATGTCGCCGAGCACCGCCACCCAGCGGTGATGGCGCGTCACCTGATCGAACTCGTCGCCATGGAGCACCAGGTAGCGCCGTCCGTCGGCGGCGGTATGGATGAGTTCGCGGACCACCTGGATGTCGCCGAACGAGGTGTCGACATATTCGCGCAAAGCCTCGTCATGGTTGCCCGGAATCAGCACCACCTGATCGCCGTGACGCGCCCGGCGCAACACCTTTTGCACCAGGGTGTTCTGCAGCGGCGACCAGTGGATGGTCCGGTTCATGGCCCAGAAATCGATGATGTCGCCGACCAGAAACAGCTTCTCCGACTCATGCTCGCGCAGGAAGTCCAGCAATCGTTCCGCCTGGCAGCCGCGCGTGCCGAGGTGGATGTCTGAGAGAAAAATGGAGCGGTATTTCGTCATGGGAGCCGCGAACGATCGTTGCGCTTATCGTAGCCGCCCACTGTGACGGCGTGATGACAGCCAAAGGCGGACTTGCTCGACAACCCAGGGGCCGTCTTCGAGTGGCAGATCGTGTCCGGCGGTCGGATGTTCGACGATCGCGGCATGCCAATGGAGCGCGACTCGTCGCGAGCAACGCGGATTCACCAGGGCATCGTTGCTGCTTGCGAGGATCAGCATGGGCGCCACCGGCTTGCCGGCGCCTGCGCGATAGCGGCTCGCGGCGAGCAATTGGCGCAAGGCGTTGCCGACCGATACCGGGCATTCGCGGCGATAGGCGAGCCAGGAATCGAGCACCTGCTCATGCTTTTGCGGATCGCGGCTGGTCAGCCTGAGGATCAGTTCCTCCCACTCGCGCCCGTCGCCGCCGAGCAAGGCTCGCTGGCACAAGGCCAGGTAGTTCTCCGGCCTGAGCCGGTGATAGAACGGACTGAACGGCCGCAGGCTGGTATTGATCAGGACGCAGGCAGCGATCTCCCGCGGCTGCTCCGCCGCCCAGGCGGCGGCCACCATCGCGCCCAGCGACATCGCCAGAAGATGGTAGGGCGGCGGGATGCCGCGTGAGCCGAGTTCGGCGCGGCAGTATGCCGCCATGGCCTCGACGCTGAGCGGGCTGGCCAGCGTATGCAGAGAACCATTGCCGGGAAGATCCAGGGCGACAATCTGCGCATCGGGAAACGCGGCACGGAAGGTCGCGGAAAAATCTCCCCAATGGCGGGCTTCGCGCGTCAGGCCGCGCAGGAAGATCCAGGTGCTCACGAGCGGTACCACAGCGCCAATGCCCGCTCACGCCGGCTGGCCAGCGCCTCTTCGGCGGGCCGCCAGCGCCGATGGCTGGATGCCGCCCGGGCGAGAAAATCGAACCAGGGCAGGTGCCGGCGCAGCACGCGTTGCTGGCGATGGGCAATCAGCGGATTGAAGATGCCCTGACGGGAAAAAAACTGCCGCGGATTTT
Source organism: uncultured Sterolibacterium sp. (assembly GCA_903832735.1). Taxonomy (GTDB): domain Bacteria; phylum Pseudomonadota; class Gammaproteobacteria; order Burkholderiales; family Rhodocyclaceae; genus CAIYYX01. The sequence goes on along the minus strand of CAILCO010000041.1, from coordinate 49,683 downwards.
TCTTCACCCATAGCCACGAACCCATCTCCAGGGTGAGCGGCAGGAAGACCCTGTCGGACGTCAGCGCGGCGCCCTGATATAGATGGTCCCAGAGGTCGCCGTGGGTCAGGTACTGGCGGCTTTGCGGTTCGAAGAGATAATTGTGGTGGGCATGGCTCTGGTCGAAGATCTCCTTCAGCGCATGGATCTCCGGCAAATGGCGGATCGGCAACGCCGTGTGGGCATAAGGAAACCAGATCCGGTCGCTGATGCCGAAGCCCGAATGGCAGTCCAGGGCGATGCTGAAATCGCGTTCCAGCAATTCCTCCGTGACGACGCGGCAAACTGCCTGGCTTTCCGCTTCCATCGGCGCGTCAAGCGGGCCGCGGTACCAAGGCAGTCCGGCGCTGATCCTTTGCCCGCCGATCAGGAAGGGCACCCTTTCCGTCGCTTCCAGCGGCGCATTGCGCATCAGGTCGACTCCCTGGGGATTGGCACGCGTGCCCTGCCACATGCCGCCGGGGTTCACCAGCGGCATGAACACCAGACGGACGGATTCCAGCTGACGATGCAGCAGGCCATCCCACTTCAGGCGCGTCACCAGGCTGCTCAAATACGCCATCACGACTTCGGCGCCGATCCGTTCGAGGCCATGGACCCCGCCGAAAACACCGACGCCCGGTACGTCCTTGTCCGGGTTTCCCAGGGTGACCGCGTAGATCGGAAAGCGCCGCTCGTTCGCCGTCACCTCGCAGACGATGCGCGCGGCGATCGAGCCAGCGCCCTCCTCGATGATCCGCTCCAGTTCGGCCAATTCCGGCATCATTGAATTTGTCGTCATACTGAAATAGATCCTTAACCTGCCTTTGCTATCGTGTTCCTGCGCGCACATCAAAACAGGAGTTCGCCATGAGGGTAAGGAATATCAACCTGCAGGAAATCATCGACAAACTCTTCGAGCACGGCCTGTTCACTCTCTGGCTGTTCGACGGACTCTGAGCCGGGAGATCGAACATGCATCACGTGATTCAAAAGGCCATCGCCCATCCCTGGATATCCCTGGGCACCGCCACCCTCTGGGGAATCCTGGAGTTCCTGGCGCTGCAGCGGTTGCGCAGGCAAAAGCGCAGGAAACGCAAACCCGCGCAGGCACCCACAGCTTGAAAATTCATGATAGCCGGGCACTGTGAAGGTTTGATGAACCCCTGCCGTGATTGCGTCACAAGGCTGTCACAATTTTTGGCTAAGATCGGAGATCTCTCCTTCACCGGTCGATTAGGCAGTTATGCCGCCAGCGCGAAGCAGGCTTGACACCCGCCAACTGATTCAGATTACCAAGAATTGCCGGCGCTGGTCAGGCATCGAATCCTTGTCTTCCGGTATCCGATCCCGTCTACGGGAACTGGACGTCCTCAGCGACGGTCTCACACTACCGCCGGCAAGCGGTCTGCGGCCGGCGAAGGTCCTGGCATCGCTGAAACGCTGCTGCTCATCGCTGAAATCGGAATTTCAGCGGGCACAGATTTCATTCGACTGTCCCTCGTGTCCGCTGAGATCGCAAGCCGATCTTGGCTACGATCGACAATAGCCAGCCGCCTCATCCTTACACCGCCGCCGGGCAATGCACCGGATGAAATCGACTATCGCTGTTTCCCCTAGACCATCCGTTGTCCGGAGCCCCAGAAGATGGCAAGCAATATCCTGAAAGATTTTTTTGCGCGCTTCGTCAAAAGCCGCGGCATAGGCCGGCACTTCCGCCGTCTGGCCCTGTTCGAGAGCTTTTCGGGCACGGCCGTCAGCCGGGAAATTCCGCATGAACTGTCCCTGGAACTGGCGGCGGCTGCCACCTGCGGCCCGGAGTTCCTGATCAAGCGGCTGGATTCCCACGCCGACGGACGCTCGGAATCGCAGGCCGAAAAGATCCGCGAGCGGGTCGGCCTGAATGAGGTCGAACATGAGAAGCCGCCCATGTGGTGGCAGCATCTCTGGTACTGCTACAAAACCCCCTTCGATATCCTGCTGACCGCCCTGGCGGCGATATCCTATGTCACCGAGGACTACAAGGCGACCCTGGTCATCGGCAGCATGGTGGTGCTCTCGGTATGCATACGCTTCTGGCAGGAACGCAAATCCAATCGCGCCGCCGAAAAGCTGAAGGCCCTGGTCACCAATACCGCCACCGTCATCCGCCGCGATCCGGCGGAGGATGCGATGGCCGAAGCGCGCTCCTATTTTCAGGTTCAGCTGCATCCCAAGGGACCACGCAAGGTGGAGGTGCCGCTCAGGCTGCTGGTGCCCGGCGACATGATCCTGCTCTCGGCCGGCGACATGATACCGGCCGACTGCCGGGTGCTCGCCGCCAAGGACCTGTTCGTGGCGCAAGCGGCGATGACCGGCGAATCGCTGCCCGTCGAGAAGTATGCCGTGCAGCGGAATAGCGATGTCAGCAACCCGTTCGAGTTCGACAACATTCTGTTCATGGGCACCAATGTCGTCTCCGGCACCGCTTCCGCGATCATCGTCGCCACCGGCAGCCGAACTTATTTCGGCGCCCTGGCGGCGCGCGTCACCAGCACCGACCGGGTCACCACGCAATTCCAGGCCGGGGTCAACAAGGTGGCCTGGCTGTTGATCCGTTTCATGCTGGTGATGTCGCCGCTGGTCCTGTTCATCAACGGCTTCACCAAGGGCGACTGGCTGGAAGCCTTTCTCTTCGCCATGTCGGTCGCGGTCGGCCTGACGCCGGAAATGCTGCCGATGATCGTCACGTCTACGCTGGCCAAGGGCGCGGTAATCCTGTCCCGACGCAAGGTCATCGTCAAGCGCCTGGACGCCATCCAGAACTTCGGCGCGATGGATGTGCTGTGCACCGACAAGACCGGGACGCTGACCCAGGACAGGATATTTCTCGCCAACCATACCGACGTCTGGGGCACGGAATCCGATGACGTGCTGGAATACGCCTACCTCAACAGCTACTATCAGACGGGCCTGAAGAACCTGCTCGACGTCGCCGTGCTGGAGCATGCGGATGTCCAGCGGAATCTAAATCCGGCCGCCAACTACCGCAAGGTCGACGAAGTACCTTTCGACTTCCAGCGCCGGCGCATGTCGGTCGTGGTTGCCCAACACGCCAAACACGCCGAACATGACGAGCAGCACCTCCTGATCTGCAAGGGCGCGGTCGAGGAGATCCTCGCCGTGTGCACCCGGGTCCGCCACGGCGCTGCCGAAGAAGCGCTCACGGCGGAGGCGCTCGCCCGCATCCGCGCGGTGACCGGCTCGCTCAACGAGGACGGCCTGCGCGTCGTCGCGGTCGCCGTCAGGGAATTGCCGCCGCACAGGGAAGTCTATGGCGTGGCCGACGAGGCCGGCCTGACGCTGATCGGCTATGTCGCCTTCCTCGACCCACCCAAGGAAACCACGGCGCCTGCGCTCGCTGCCCTGGCGGTCCATGGCGTCGCCGTCAAGGTGCTGACCGGCGACAACGAACTGGTCACGGCGAAAATCTGCCGGGAAGTCGGGCTGACCGACGAAGGCATCGTGCTCGGGCCAGCGGTGGCGAAAATGAACGACGCGGAATTGTCGCGCGCGGTGGAAGTCCACAACATCTTTGCCCGGCTCACCCCGGCCCAGAAGGAACGCATCGTCAGGGCCTTGAAAGCCAACGGCCACGTGGTCGGCTTCATGGGCGACGGCATCAACGACGCCCCGGCGCTGCGCGCCGCCGACATCGGCATTTCGGTGCACACGGCGGTGGACATCGCCAAGGAGGCGGCCGACATCATCCTCATGGAAAAGAGCCTGATGGTCCTCGAAGAGGGCGTCATCGAAGGCCGCAAGACCTTCGCCAACATGCTCAAGTACATCAAGATGACGGCCAGTTCGAATTTCGGCAACGTCTTCTCGGTGCTGATCGCCAGCGCCTTCATCCCCTTCCTGCCGATGCTGCCGATGCATCTGCTGGTGCAGAATCTGCTCTACGACATCTCGCAGATCGCCATTCCTTTCGACAACGTCGATGAGGAACTGGTCAGGGCACCGCAGCGCTGGAATCCCGGCGAGATCGGCCGCTTCATGCTGTTCTTCGGACCGGTCAGCTCGATTTTCGACATCCTGACCTTCTGCGTCATGTGGTTCGTCTTCGGCGCGAACGCGCCGGAACAACAGACCCTGTTTCAGTCCGGCTGGTTCATCGAGGGCCTGATGACCCAGACGCTGGTGGTGCACATGATCCGCACGCAAAAGATCCCGTTCATCCAGAGCAAACCGGGTATCCCGCTGCTGCTCACGACCGGCCTTATAATGGCCGTCGGCATCGCCATCCCGATGGGGCCGATCGCCCACTACTTCAAGATGCAGGCGCTGCCGATCAGTTACTTCCCGATCCTGGCGGCGCTGCTCGCCGGCTACATGGTCCTCACCCAGTTGATGAAGAACTTCTATTCGCGCCGCTACGGCTGGCAATGAACGATGGCTACCCAACCACGCCACTATCCCCCGGCTCATTTCCTCAATCGCGAGTTGTCTCTGCTCGCCTTCAATCGCAGAGTCCTGGCGCAGGCGGCGGATGAAACCGCGCCGCTGCTCGAACGCCTGCGCTTTCTCTGCATCGTCTCGTCCAACCTCGACGAGTTCTTCGAGATCCGCGTCGCCGGCCTGAAGGAACAGATCAAACTGGGCAGCACCAGCGCCGGCCCGGACGGCCTGAGCCCGCAGGAAGCCTACCGCCGGGTGTGCCTGGAGGCGCATACGCTGATCGCCTTGCAGTACGCGCTGCTCAATGAGCGGATTCTGCCGGCGCTGGCGGCGGAGAACATCGTCTTCATCCGCCGGAGTCTGTGGACCGCAGAGCAGAACGCCTGGATACGCGACTACTTCCTGCGCGAAGTGATGCCGCTGTTGACCCCGATCGGCCTCGATCCATCCCACCCCTTTCCGCGCGTGCTCAACAAGAGCCTGAACTTCGCCATCGAACTCGACGGCACCGACGCCTTCGGCCGCGTTTCGGGTGTTGCGATCGTCCAGGCGCCGCGCGCCCTGCCGCGGGTGATCCGGCTGCCCAAGGAACTCTCCGGCGGCCAGGACAGCTTCGTCTTCCTGTCCTCGATCATGCACCAGAATGTCGGCGAATTGTTCTCCGGCATGGAGATACTCGGCTGCTACCAGTTTCGGGTGACGCGAAACTCCGATCTGTTCGTCGACGACGAGGAGGTCAAGAATCTGCGCACGGCGCTGCAGGGCGAATTGCCGCAGCGCAATTTCGGCGACGCGGTGCGCCTCGAGGTGGCGGACAATTGCTCGCCGGAGATGAGCGATTTCCTGCTGCAGCAGTTTGCCCTCAGCTCCACCGACCTGTACCGGGTGCCGGGCATCGTCAATCTGGTGCGCCTGAACTCGGTCCCCGACGCGCTGGACCGCGCCGATCTGCTCTATCCGCCTTTCCGCCCGGGCTTGCCCAGGAATATGGCCAAGCGCCATGACATCTTTGCCCGCATCCGCAAGCAGGACATCCTGCTGCATCATCCATTTCAGTCGTTTGCGCCGGTGATCGAGTTCCTCCAGCAGGCCGCCGATGACCCGCAGGTGGTGGCGATCAGGATGACCGTGTACCGCACCGGTACGGACTCGGTGCTGATGGAGCACCTGCTGCGTGCGGCGCGACAGGGCAAGGAAGTGACGGTCGTGGTGGAACTGATGGCGCGCTTCGACGAGGAGGCGAACCTGAATATTGCCGAACGCCTAGAGGAAGTCGGCGCCCACGTGGTCTATGGCGTCGTCGGCTACAAGACCCACGCCAAGATGCTCATGGTGCTGCGCCGCGAAGAAGCCGGTCTGCGCCGCTACGTGCATCTGGGCACCGGCAACTACCATCCGCGAACGACGCGGATCTACACCGATTTCGGCCTGTTCACCTGCCAGGAAGCGCTCTGCGACGACGTCAATGAGGTCTTCAAGCAGATCACCGGCCTCGGCCAGCACCGGCCGCTGCACCATCTGCTGCAGGCGCCGTTCACCCTGCACAGTTCCATCGTCGCCCTGATCAAGGCCGAGAGCGCCGCGGCCGCCACGGGTCAGAAGGCGCGCATTATCGCCAAGATGAACGCCCTGCTCGAACCCGAGGTCATCGAAGCCTTATACGAGGCTTCGCAGGCCGGGGTCAGGATCGATCTCCTGGTGCGCGGCGCCTGCGCCCTGCGCCCCGGGGTGGCGGGACTCTCGGAAAAAATCCGGGTGCGCTCGGTGATCGGCCGCTTCCTCGAACATACGCGGATCTTTTATTTCCACGCCGAGGGTGCAGACTCGGTCTATCTTTGCAGCGCCGACTGGATGGAGCGCAACTTCTTTCGCCGCATCGAGACCTGCTTTCCGATCGCCGACCCCAGGCTGCGCCGGCGCGTGATCAAGGAAGGTTTGCGGCCCTATCTCGCCGACAATTGCCAGGCCTGGGACATGGACCCCGAAGGCCAGTACGCCATCCGGCCCTCGCGCCGCTCGCGCATCTGCGCCCAGGATCTGCTGCTCTCCGCTTTGGCGCTGCCAGGCTAGCTTGTCGAAGCTCTGCGCATGACCTTTGCGAGGAAACGACGGCTACTGCGCCGAGCGCAGATCGTCGACGTCTTCCTTCCAGGCGAGGGCCGCAGGAACTCTCGCCAGAGCCTCGCTCAGCCACTGCACATGCTGCATTTTTTCGGCGGCCAGTTCTCGCGCCAGCGCCCGCACTTTGTAACTGACGGCGGTGAACGAGATGCGCTCATATAAATCCAGCGAACGACACTCGGCATCCAGCGCAATCCTGATCGCGCTGTGGGGCGTCATCAGGTGAGCCACGATTTCGCGCATGGCCTGATCCGGCGGCGCGCCGTAGAGCCAGTGGTATTGCCACCGGGGCAGTTTCGGCAGCGCCAGACTGTCCGTCTGGCGGGCCCGTTTGACGGCGCACTCCGCTTCCGCAAAGGCCAGCCTTTGAAACAAGGCGGCGGTGTCGTGCGAACCGCGCGTTTCGAGGAATTCCGCGATCTCATCGCATGCGGCGATCGCTTGCGCACCGGCCATCAGGGCATGCGCATAGAGTTCCGCCATGGAGTTTGCCGGCCCGGGCGAAATGCTCTTGGCTTCGCCAAGGCAAGGAGCGGGCTCCACGAAATCGCCAAATGAAGGATCATACGATATCGAGCGGAACTGGCCTGGTGCGGCGGCGGCAGCTAGGGCTGAGTGACTTAGGTTCTGCATGATCGGTTCTCCGCGACTTAGAGCGAAACATTCAGAGGTCTGTGCGTGCTGCTTGATGCAGCGAAAGTACTCCGCCGTTGTTACCGGGGCGTTACGGAAATATGAATTGCCAGCCCAGGCCAACCGCGCTGCTCGCGCCTTGCCCTGGCAGCCCCATGCCCGTCCACAGACGAAAGCCCATCGCCAACGCGGCCCGGCGGCTTGAGAATTCCGATAAACCGTATAAACTGAATATACCGTTTAATTCAACAGGAGATGGTCATGGAAAAGACCCCGGTCGCAAGCGAAGTTGCAGACGTAAAACCGGCAACACCCCGAAAAAAGGCGGCGCCGGTCCGCACCGCCAAAGCAGAGAAGCCGCCGCTTGCCAAAAAACCCGCCACCGCCGCGGCGGCCAAGAAAAAGCCGGCGCCGGCAGCCGGGAAAACCAAGGCCGAAAACGCGCCCAGTCCTGCCAAGGCCAAGTTAGCCAAGGCGGAGAAGGCGGAGAAGGCGGCCAAGGCGAAGAAGGTCAAGCTGGTGCGGGACAGCTTCACCATGCCGGAGCCCGAATACCGGACGATCTCGTTGCTGAAGGAGCGCTGCCTGAAGAATGGCGTTGCCGCCAAGAAGAGCGAGATCCTGCGCGCCGCCGTCGCAAGCCTTTCGGCGTTGCGCGATGTCGACCTGATTGCCGCGGTATGCAGTCTCGAAGTGATCAAGACCGGCCGGCCGGCAAAAGGACAAAAATAAGGACAGAACCGGAAATAACCGCACCGGGATAGCCGCTTGCGAAAACCCCAGTGGATTTCGCAAGCCGTGGCGCCAGACCGCTCGGCGCCAGCCCGGGGCCGTGACAAAGCTATAACCTGCGGCGGTTAAGCTTCCCCTGACGGACGGCTGCCGCCGATTTCAGCCTGGATCAGGTGCAGCGGTATGCAACCCGAGGGGACATTCGCAGTTGCCCACGCGATTGCCCGACTGGCGGCAAACGTCGGCATTGAGTCCCTGGCACAAACGGCATCCGATCAAGCGCAGGGCTTCGACCTCGGACGGGCAGCCGTAGTAAGGATCGGTCAGGATCCCGGCCAGTTCGGCCAGCGCTTTGGCCATCCGCCGTTTCGCTGCCGGAAGAGCCGGGTCTCCTGCCCACGAACCGGCAATCCTGGCAATGCTTGCGTAATCGGCGCCAGTCATGTCAGCCATACATGCACGCCGAAATGGAATTCATCAGCCCATTGTAAACCGGAAGCGGCGCTGGCAGATGGCTGGAGCAGAACATGGTGAACATCGAGCTTCTTAAATCCGTAACACAACTGAGTTCAAATGAGGAGGCGCAGCCCCGAAGACAACCTGAATGAAGGAGTTTCGATGTCAAAGAAAGCGGTACGCGAAAACAATTTGCCGAACAAGCTTTTCATCATCGACACCAACGTACTGCTGCACGACCCCACCTCCCTGTTCCGCTTCGAGGAACATGATATCTACCTGCCGATCATGGTGCTCGAGGAACTCGACAACCACAAGCGCGGCACCACCGATGTGGCGCGCAATGCCCGGCAGGTGACGCGGATGATCGACGAGATCCTGCGCAGCCACGACAACGGCGTGGAAGGCGGGATCAGTCTGGTCAAGCCTAGCAGCGGGATGGCCACGGGCCGCCTGTTCCTGCAATGCGAGTCGTTCACGATCTGGCTGCCCGAATCCCTTCCGGTCGGCAAAGCCGACAACCAGATCATCGGCGTCGCCCTGCATCTCCAGGAAACCCAGCCGGAGCGCCGGGTCACCCTGGTCTCGAAGGACATCAACATGCGCCTCAAGGCGCGTACCGTCAACCTCGATGCCGAGGATTACCTCAACGACCAGGTGATCGACGACGCCTCGCTGCTGCACAAGGGCCACAAGGGTTTCAAGGCGGACTTCTGGACCCGCAACAAAATCATTTCCTGCGAGCAGCGCCAGGGCATAGCCCATTACCAGATCTCCGGATCGGGCACCAAGGGCCTGGCGGTCAATGAGTTCCTGTCCGTCCAGAGCGAGTCCGAAGGTCCGGCCGACGCGGCCCAACAATTGGTGGTGCGCGCCGTCTCCGGGAAAACCGCCCGGCTGGAAACCATCAAAGATTATTCCAGCCCGAGGAATCCCGTCTGGGGCGTCGTCGCGCGCAATCCAGAGCAGAACTATGCGCTCAACCTGCTGATGGATCCCGAAGTCGATTTCGTCACGCTGCTGGGACCGGCCGGCACCGGCAAGACCCTGCTGACCATCGCCGCCGGTCTGGCCCAGGTGTTCGACAAGAATGCCTACGGCGAAATCATCATGACCCGGGCGACCGTGCCGATCGGCGATGAAATCGGCTTCCTGCCGGGCACCGAGGAAGAGAAGATGCAGCCCTGGATGGGTGCCCTCGAGGACACCCTGGAATTCCTGCTCGGCGGCGGCAACGTCACCAAATCGGGCGAGCACGACAACCGCGACGTTTTCTCGCGCGCCGCCACCAAGGACTTCGTCTCCTCGCGGGTGAAAATCAAGTCGATGAGCTTCATGCGCGGCCGCACTTTCCTGAAGAAATTCCTGGTCGTCGATGAGGCGCAGAACCTCACGCCGAAACAGGTGAAAACCCTGGTCACGCGCGCCGGCCCGGGAACCAAGGTGGTCTGCCTGGGCAACCTCGCCCAGATCGACACCCCCTACCTCACCGAAGCCAGTTCCGGCCTGACCTCCGCCGTCGAACGCTTCAGGAACTGGCCGCATGCCGGCCACATCACCCTGGTGCGCGGCGAGCGCAGCCGCCTGGCCGACTTCGCCAACCACCATCTCTGAGCTGCATCCGCCGTGTCATGACCCTGTCACACCGGCGGCCTAAGCTGGCCGCCATGGCACTGTACGCAAACAGGGAACGCTTGGTGATCCTGGACGCCGATGGCACGATCATCGACGCGTTTCACGCCATCGAGCAGACCTTCCTGCGCCATGACATGGCCATCGGCGACCTCGACCGCTTCCGCAAGCGGCGCAAGCTGTTCAAGTATCTCGGCGGCCTGCGCGAGTTTCCCACCAATCTGCGCCGCCAGTTCGGCAAGCAGCGGCGCAAAAGGCTGCTCGCGACGCTGACCGAAGTCTATCGCCATGAAGCCGCCCTGTATCCGGGCATCGCCGCCCTGCTCAACACCCTGCTCGCGACGCCGGATGTCCGCGTCGGCCTGGTGACGCGCAACATCACGGTGGAGCCCGAGGAAACGCTGAAGTGCCTGTTTCGGCGCCACGGCATCGACAGCGGCGACTTCGACTTCGTCGCCTGCATACCGCTCAAGGAGAACAAACTGGCGCAACTGAAACGCGTGCGCGAATTCTTCGCCATCAATCCGGCGCTGTCCTATGCCTGCGGCGACGAATACAGCGACTATCTCGCGGCGATCGGCGCCGGCATGAATCCCTTCATCGTCGCCTATGGCTTCGAGGACGGCGTGCGCCTGACAACGCAACTGGGCGTGCCGAGCGAAATCATCTCGCCCTCGCCCGAGGCATTCGCCGAGCGCCTGTTGCATACCTTGAACCTGATGCCGGAATCCGCTGCGGGAAATCCACCCGCACGCTGGTCGCCCTGGCTCCGGGAGTTATCCGTCACGGCGCCGACCAGCCGAGTCGATGCGCAAATCCAGAACAACGAGGAGTAGGAAAATGAATGTCGATATCACCAGCGTCGCCAGGACCGTCACCGGCAAACCCCTGAACCTGACACGATCGCTGACGATCAACGATGGCATGGTCCTGTATCGCTTCGCCCTGGGCGACCATCCCGACTGGCTGTATATCCTGACCGATGGCGAAGGCGGCTTCGAGGCGATCCGCTACCCCGGCACGGACGACGCGAGAACCGTCAGACTCGGCCGTCTCGCAGAATTTCCAGCCGCAAGAGTGGCCTGATCCGCCTGATCGGGTCTGCTCAGCCCAAAGCGGGCAGAGAGAAGCGGCGCAGTTCTTTCAGGCGCCCGGGTATGCACGCCAGCAGTTCGCTGTGGCGCGCGGCGTGCCAGCCACCGACCAGGGACACCGCCTCGCGCAAACGCGGATCGTCGCCGGCGCAATGCATCAGGAGCACGCCGGCATTGGCCAGGTCGTTCAACTGTCCGAGTTCGTCCTGGAGCAAGCCGAGTTTCTTCAGCAGCCTTGTGAGCGGCCGTCCGGAACACAGCGGCGCGAAGAACTCCAGGGCATAGCGCAGCCGCTTGATCGCGATGCGCAAGCGGTGCAGCGAGGACGGATCTTCCGTGCTCGCCGCCTCGGCCAGCTCGCGCACCTTCTTCCTCAGCCGCTTCAGCCTGTCGTCGGCGAAAGCGACGATGGTTTCCTCCGCCGGCGGCTCGATGAACGGCGGGCGATGGAGCTGCGCGCTGGCCTGAAGCATCAGGCGGCCGTATGCCGACGAACGCAGATAGCGAATGGCGACCTCGCGCACCGCGTACTGGCGGGCGGTCACGGCGCCGACCAGGGTCACCAGGCGCGGCTCGTCGGGCAGCGCGCGCATCACCGGCAGGGTGATCTCCGCGAGCAGGACATCGAGGTCGCGCACCCGACCGAGTTTGTCCATCAACTGGCGCAGCGCCGGCAGCAACTGGTCGTCGAAACCCGGCGGCAGGCGCGGCCCGAACAGGCGCATGGCGGCTCGCAGACGGCGCGTCGCCACGCGCATCTGGTGGATGTATTCGGGATCATCGCCGGTCAATACGCCGTCGCGGTTGCCTTGCTGATGCTCCAGGCAGGACAGGGCGATGCTGCGAAAAGCCGCGAGCGGCGGACCAGCAGGATCAAGGGCAACGGGCTCCCCCTTGACCGGAGCGGGGCGAACCTTGCGGTACAGGCGGTAGCCGCGCTCGGCCTTGCTCAGGAGCAGCGGTACCAGCGGCAAACGCTCGGCCAGCGTCTGCGCCAGTTTGAACAGCTCCTCGATGTCGCCGCTGGCCAACTCCAGTTCCAGTTCCGAGATCGTCTCGCGCCGGCCCGCCGCGGCGACCCAGCCGCGGTCCTGCATCATCAGGACGACGCAGCCTGGGGCCGGTTCGAAGCGCCAGGTGGTGCGGCGGAAACTGGTCTCGAACAAGGGCAGGATCGCCCGCTTCAGCATCGGCCTGTCGAGCCAGCGGCGCACCTTGGGGTCGTCGATGGCGGCGAAATCGAAATAGTGGTTGTACGGCGCTTCCCACTCCGGTCGATTGGACAGGCCGGCCGACGAACTGCCCGCGCATTTCACCGTCTGCAGCCAGATCCTGCCCTGCTTGCGCAGGCGCAGGGCGATGCCCCGCTGGTGCAAAGCCAGCGCCGGCGTGTCGTAATAAAGATTGACCAACTGCTCGGTTTTCCGCGAAACCGCCCGACGCAGCAGCGACTGGCGCTGCAGCAGGGGCAGCGCGTCTTCCGGCAGGGCGAGCTTGAGCTCGATTTCGTTAGACATGTCAGGCTGCAGCTGCCCGGCCATTCACAAGATGGCGAGATGAATCGGGATTCATCGGCAAAATTGTACCGCAGCGCATGGCCCCGCGTTCCAGTAATCAGAAATCTCAGCCGGCGAGTTTCCTGAAGGTTTCCAGCACCGCCTCGCCCTTGAACGGCTTGACGATCCAGCCCTTGATGCCGGCAGCCTTGCCGCGCTCCTTCATGGCCGGGCTGCTTTCGGTGGTCAGCATGATCACGTTGATGGCCGCGTTGCCCAGTTCGCCGCGAACCTTCTCGACCATGGTCAGCCCGTCCATGTTGGGCATGTTGACGTCGCAAACCACGAGTTTCAGACCGGGATCGGCCTTCACCTTGGCCAGGCCGTCCTTGCCGTCCACCGCGGTCGCCACATCCAGACCGTGCTTCTTCAGGAAGCCCGCGACCTCGTCGCGCACCGTGCTGGAATCATCTACGACCAGTATCTTTGCCATGTCTTCTTACCTCAATGAGTTGATTAAAACAATTCCAATTCACCCGACTCGACCATCTCGTCGATGTCCTCGATTTCCTTGAAGTCTTCCGGCGACCAGCTGAGATTGAAAATGAAGCGCTGATAGAGCTTCACCGAGAATCCGGCGTCTTCGTCGGACAAGGTGTAGCAGAAACACAGCTGGGGATTTTCCGTGCCGAAGGAGATGTACTTGTGTTTGTGATTGACCACCAGAGGCACTTGGACATGGCTGTTGGAGGACGCCGCGGCGGCGCCGACGAAACGGTTCCTGAAGGATCCCCAGATCAGGTTGGTGATTTCGCCGAGCAGGCTATTGACCAGCCGGAAATCGCCTGAGGAGTCGGCCGGCCGGTCTTCGTCGAGCAGATCGAGGATCGGGTCCTCTTCGCTCTGCAGCATCATGTAACCGCGGCACCAGTTGCTTTCCAGCGGAATCAGGCTGAACACCTCGCTGAAAATGATCCGGTCGCGAACGATGGTGGGCGTATCGCAAGTCACGGCCAAATTCCTGAACTGCCCGGCCAGCACGGTTTCGGTGATCTCGGCAATGCCGCGCACCAGCGCGTTCGGGTACTCCAGGCTGAAGATGTATTGGTCGATGAGCTGCTGCAGCAGCGCCATGTCGCTGCCGACGTAGGCGGCGCAAAGGACCCGGCGCATGCTCTCCGGCAGATCGTCCAGCGTTGCCGCGCGCTGCCGGCGTATGATGATCGGCAATTCGGGCCGCACGGCGTGGATCTTCAGGGCGATCTCCGCGCTCGCCTCGGCCGAGCCGCCGTAATCATCGGCAAAGAGGATGGCGCCCAGATCGATGTTCGAGCGCAGCACCGACATCAGCCGGTTCTTGCGCACCTTGAGGCCGACCAGGTGGTTGTCGTCGCAGATGCGTTTGAGCGCTTCGGCATGGTCCGGGCTGTCGTCGAGCACGAGAACTTTACAGACGGGTTTTTCATTCATGTTTCAAATCCCTGTGATCACTGCGAACGACTTTCAGAACATCTCCAGCACGCCGGTTTCCTCTTCGGCGACGCACAAGTCGACGGCGAAATCGAGCGGCGCATAGCCGGAGAGACAAATGCTCGCATGCAGTTCCACGGCGCCGTTGATGGTGATCGCAAAGCGGGCCAGATAGCCCGGCTGCAACTCGCCGAGGAAGGACACACAGCGGCTGCTCAGGAGCGTCGGGGTGGACATCCCCAGGTCCGGAAAGTGGTTGAGCAATTCCCGGTTCATGGCGCCGCAGCAGAGGTTGCCGATTTCCGAGAAAACCTCGGCGAAGGACTTGTCACCCGCGTCCCTGACGAAGTAGGCCCGCGTCGTCGGGCTCTCGTCGATATGAAAGATCAGCAGGAGCCTGAACAGGATCGAGGAGATGGTCAGGACGACGATGTTCTTTTCCGGCATTTCACCGGCCTTGTCCCCGCCCAGTGGCGCGACATCGCAGAAGTCGCCGGAGTCCAGGATCAGCCTGGCCTTGGCCGCCTTGATGAAGATCTGCTCGACGCTCCGCCTGGCCTGATCGCTGATCATCTTGCCGCCTGCTCGACCGTGGCCTGCAACTGCCGGGTCAGGGCTTCGATGCCGCTGATCGCGGCCATGATCATCTTGCCGCCGGCCTGAATGTCCTGGAAGGTCGCGGTCGTCGTCATGTCGTTGCGGTCCAGCCTGTTGCCGTAGTCTTTGGAAAGCACGTCCGAGCGCGATGCCAGGGTGCGCACCTCGTCGGCGACGACGGCGAAACCGCGCCCGGCCTCGCCGGCGCGGGCCGCCTCGATCGAGGCATTGAGCGAGACGATCAGCACATGCTTGACGATGGCGGAAAACTCGCGGTTCTTTACATGCATTTCGCGGTTCTGCTCCATCAGGACATTCATCGCCTCATGCCAGCGCTCGAAGGTCAGCGCCATGCTCTTCAACCGGGACGACTCGGCGGCGATTTTTAGGGCCTGTTGACGCAGCTGCGCGCTGCGCCCGGCCTCGGCCTGAAGCGCCTCTTGGGATGCCTTCAGCTCTGCGGCACGGGCCTCGGCCAGCGCGGCGCGCGATTTTTCCAGGAGCGCGCGCTGTTCGGCCAGTTGCGCGCTCAAAGCCTGGTGCCCGGATTCCAGCGCGCTCCGGCGCGCCATGGCGCCGGCCAGCGCCGCGCCCTGGCGGGCCACGGTCTCCTGTAGTGCCGCAATCTCGCCATTCAACTCGCTCTCCAATCGCCTCAGCGCACGCGAGTTGCGCGCCGCCAGCAGGCGGATCAGCACGGTCGTAGCGGCGGCGCCGGCGAAGACCGCGGCGATGATGAACTCAAACAAGGCGCAGCCCTTCCCCGGATCCGTAGCGCAAGCTCACCACGCCTCAGGCGACCTGCCGCTCGGTGGCGCCGCCGCCCGCTTCGATGGGTGCCAGCAGCGGCTGGTCGGCCCGGTAGGCAAGATCCGCGTCGTCGCCGTCGACATCCACCGCGTAGCTGGCCGGCAGGGAAACCACCACCCTGAACTGGCGGAATTCCGCGCCGACGGCGCTATCGGAAAATTCGATGACCACCCCCCCGCCCTCGCGCTTGACCAAGTCCTGTACCGCGTCCATGCCGACGCCGCGCCCGGAAACCTCGGTGACGCTGGCCGCCGTCGAGAAGCCGGAACGGAAGACGAGTCGCGCGATCTCTTCGTCGGCTAGCGGATCTTCGGCGGCGATCAGACCATTCTCGATGGCGATGCCGCGGATGCGCTCCAGCGCCAGACCCCAGCCATCGTCGCTGAGCACGATCTGCAGCATGCCGGCATCGCGGCCGACCTGGAGGCGGATCGTGCCGGCCGCCGCTTTGCCCAAGGCAAGGCGTTGCGCGGGCGTTTCCAGGCCGTGGTCCAGGGCATTGCGCAGGAGATGGGTGAACACGTTCCTGAGCACGCTGCTCGCCTGGTTGTGCACGACATAGCCGCCATCCTCGATTCTGACCGCCGGCGCCGCCTTGCCTAGTTGTTTCGCCAGCGAAGGCAGCGACTCGATCAGCGGAGACAGGGTCTCGGCAATCTTCTCGGTGCCGAGCAGGCGCAGCGTCCTGCGCACCGCGTCGCGCACCGTGACCAGTTCGTGGAGATTGCCGGTATTCACCGTTTCCAGGCGGTGCAGGCTCTCCTGGATATGTTCCTTGTCGACCATCAGGTAGCGCTCCGCGTTGCCGCGGCGGCCCGGTCCCTTGCGACCGAGGCTGACTTCGTTGATCCGGGCATAGCGATCGACCACCGCCTTGACCTCGGCCAGTTCTTCCAGCAGCCGGCGTTGGTCCCAGGCCAGCGCCGGCTCGGGCTTGCGCAATTCCGCGTAACTATGCTCGGCGGCATGGACGATATTGCTCAGGTGCAGCAGCCCGTAGGTCCGGGCGTTGCCCTTGAGGGTGTGCATGTTGCGGAACAGTTGCGCGACGGCGAAGGCGTTCGACTGCGGCAGCAGGCGTATGGTCTGTTCGTTTTCGTCGATGAGCTTCATCGCGCCGGCCAGGAATTCGTGGAACTTTTCCTGGGAGACGGCCAGGATCTCGCCGATGATCGCCAGTTCGCGCTTCTGTTCATTGGCCTCGGCGGCCAGCTTGCGCAGTTCG
This sequence comes from uncultured Sterolibacterium sp., assembly GCA_903832735.1. GTDB lineage: Bacteria > Pseudomonadota > Gammaproteobacteria > Burkholderiales > Rhodocyclaceae > CAIYYX01. Next base: position 32,959 of record CAILCO010000041.1, on the reverse strand, counting down.
GTGACGTCGCGCAGGCAGAGCATCAGGCGCACCGTCGTACCGGCTTCGTCGCTGATCGGCGACCAGTTCAGATCGAGGATCTTGACGCGGCCGTCGGCCATGGTCTTTTCGATCTCGCCGACCATCAGGTGCTCGTTGAATGCAAAGTTCATGACATCTTCGCCGATGCAGGCGCTGACCGCCGCCGCGATCTGCGCGAGGCTGTCGCCGCCGAGATGGCTGTCGGAGAAAAGCAGATCCATCAGGTCGCGACCGACGATGTCCCGGGTCTCGAGGATGGTTTCGAGGTAGGCCGAGTATTCCGGATGTATCCTGCTGCCCTCGGTGACCGTCAGGATGCCCTGCGGCATGTTTTGCAGCATGGTCTGGATATCGGCGGTCTTTTGCCTGAGTTGCGCCGAGCTTTCCTGGATCTTCGCGATCATGGCGTTGAAGGCGACGATGGAACGGCCGATCTCATCCATCCGATCGACCGGCACGCGGCGCGTGAAGTCCTGGCTTGCGGCAATCTCGCTCATCATCAGTTGCATCCGGCTGATCGGCCGGGTGATCTGACGATACAGCAGGGTGCCGATCAGACTCAGCAGGATGACGGCAACGACGGTTACCGCCGTGAGCGCGGCCGTGGTCGTCGCCAGGCTCGCATTCAAGCCGCTAATCGCGGCGTCCTTGCTGCGGTTCTTCTCGATGCGCAGGGTCTCGACGATGACCTCCAGTTCGGCCTGGTACATGGCGACGCTGGCGAACAGGTAGGCCTGGGCCATGTCTGCCTGAGCGGCGAGCTTGAACTTGGTCGTTTCGTCGATGGCGGCAAAGTAGTTGGCCAGGCTCTCTTTGGCCTGCTCCACCAGGCCGCGCTGGGCAGCGCCGTCGGCCTGCCGGGCCTGCAGGTCGAGGGCGTCCTTGAGCAGCGCCTTCCTGGCCGTCAGCTTGTCCCTGGACTGGGCCACGAGCTTGGGGTCCGGCTCGAAGACCAGGGCCAGTGTCGCCAATTGCACTTCCTTCAACTGCGCGACCAGATCCGCGGAAGCCAGCGCGCTGGGCACGACGCCCTCGGTGACCTGCTTGACCGCCGCGGCGCTGCCGCGCGACTGGAACACGGCGTAGCCGCCGATCGACGAAATGGCGAGGAAGGTCAGGATGATCAGCAAGGTCATGCGTTGACGGATAGTCATTTTGGAAACCTCTCAGGAACGGCGATGAATACACTAGCCGCTAGCCCGGTTCGGGCTGGAACGGCGACGCCAGGATCTAACTTAGGCGATATTCTCGCAGTGCAACATTGCAGCTGCGTGACAGGGCGCGGTCATCAGACTGTAACGCCCTGCCCTTAGGATGCTGGTTATCCTCGGAGGGTCCCATGCGGAGAACTTTGATCACAGCGGTAAGCCAACAACCGGCCTGCAACGCCTGCGCCCGGGAACTCGCTTCCATCCTGGCCAATCGCTCTCTCCAGGCCAGTTTCCGCCCAATCGCGGACTTCGCCCATTGCACCATACTCGGCTATCTCAGCGCCGTGCGCGGTCCGCTGGGCATGCTCCACGGGTCTTTCCAACGCCTGGCCCGGACTGCCCGCCACCAGGGACGGCTGCATGAATTCAGTGGCGCGGCGATAACCACCATCGTTTCGGCCTTCGTCGACAGCCAGGGCAAGGGACTGCTCTTCGTGCCGATTCTGGCAGGTGCCATCGAAGTCGGCGGACCAGCTCTTGCCGAGGCAATCAGCAGCATCATCGAGGCGCGCGGCTTCCCCCCCGAACGACTGGTCCTGCAGTTGCCGGAAAGCGATTCCGATAATCCGGGTCGCGGCGTCGACTGGATCAGCACCATGCGCAGAGCCGGTTTCCAGATCGCCTCGCAGGATTTCGGCTGCGGCCTCGCCGAGCAGCATCTCTGGTCGGAAATGGCACCCGACTTCGTGTTCCTCGAAGAACACATGTTCGACGGCGTCAATCTCGCGACCGCTCCCAGCGACAGTTTCGTCGAGGGCATCGCAGCGGAACTCGCCGGGAGCCGCAGTGTCGTGGCCAGCGGCATCGGCAGCAGCAACGACTTTCGCGCCCTGAAACAGATGGGCATCAACTACGGCACCGGCGACTTCATCGGCCGGGCAAATCCCGTGCCGACGCAAGCCATGTCGGCCGCCGCGCACAAGGCGATCGCCGCAACCTGCTCGGAATGCACCGAGGAGCGCAAGCCCGGGCGCGCGGCGCCCGGTGCCGTCCTGGAGCGACTGCTGATCAAGGCGGCCAGCGTTGCGCCGACATCCAGTGCCAACGCGGTGTTCGCCCTGTTCGAAGGGACACCCGGACTGCGCGCCATCGCCGTGGTCGAAGGCACCCAGCCACGCGGCCTGATCTCGCGCTACGAGATGGGCGACAACATGTCGCGCCCCTATCGACATGAAGTTTATGGCCGCAAACCCTGCACCCGGTTCATGGATCCGCAGCCTCTGGTGGTGGACATCGGCGTCTCGCTGCAAGAACTCACCGAGATTGTCGTCAGCGCCGATCCGCACCACTTGATCAGCGGCTTCATCATCACCGACCGCGGCGCTTACCTCGGCATGGGTTCGGTGCAGGATCTGGTGCGCGAGGTCACCGCGATGCAGATGGAGGCGGCGAAGTACGCCAACCCGCTGACCCAGTTGCCGGGCAACGTGCCGATCAATCAGCATATCGACAACCTGTTGTCCGCCGGCGAGGCCTGCTGCATCGCTTATTGCGACCTCGACCACTTCAAGCCGTTCAACGACGTCTATGGCTATGCCAAGGGCGATCAAGTCATCCAGCACACGGCGCGCGTCCTGGCGGAATTCTGCGACCCGGAACGCGACTTCTTCGGCCACATCGGCGGCGACGACTTCATGCTGATCTTCCGCAGCGAAAACTGGATCCAGCGCTGTGAGCAGGCGCTGGAGCGTTTCGGTGCGGAAATTCTGGGGTTCTTTAGCGCCGACGACATTGCCCGCGGCGGTTACATCACCGAGAACCGCAACGGCGAACTGGAGTTTCATCACCTCACCTCGCTCTCCATCGGGGCCGTCGAGGCGCCGCCGGGCCTGTTCCAGAACCACCTGCAGATTTCCAAGATCGCCGCCGAAGTGAAGAAGCGCGCCAAGGCCATGCCCGGCAACAGCCTTTACGTGAATCGGCGGATCTATGCCGCCGACCAGCGGATCACCGGCGACTGACAGCAGCGGCATGCTCTCCGGAAATCCGCTGCTGGAACTGTTCGGCGCAATCCTGGCAACGCTGGTCGTGACCGTGTCATGGCGCATCAGGACGGCCTTCGTCGAACTGCGCCAAGCGCGCGATGCCTTGCGCAACAAGGAGACCCGTTACCGCTCGGCCCTGTCCGCGCTTTCCGAAGGGGTCGTGATCCAGGGCAGCGGCGGTGAAGTCCTGGCCGCCAATAACGCCGCGGCGGCCATTCTCGGCTGGCCACTGGCGCAACTGCGCGGACTCAGTCTCGACGATCCGCGCTGGCAAACCGTCGATGAAGACGGCAAGCCCTGGCCGGAAGACCGGCACCCCGTCAGAGTGACCTTGCGCACGGGCCGCGCCGTGGCCGACGCCGTCATGGGCATCCACAAGCAGGACGGTGCGCTTACCTGGATTTCGCTCAACACCAGGCCGATAGAGCGCGTCGGTAAAGAGTTGCCTGACGCGGTGGTGACCTCGTTCAGGGACATCAGCTTGCGCAAGGAAGCCGAAACCCAGCAGCGCATCGCCGCGATTGCCTTCGAATCGCAGGCGAGCATGATCATCACCGATGTCGATGGGGTGATCCTGCGGGTCAATCGCACCTTCACGGAAAATACCGGCTACACGGCCGAGGAAGCCGTGGGCCAAACGCCGCGTTTGCTCAAGTCCGGACGTCACGACGCCGGCTTTTATGCCGCCATGTGGGCGTCCAGCCTGAACGCCGGGACCTGGCAGGGTGAGATCTGGGACCGGCGCAAGAACGGCGAGGTCTATCCGAACTGGCTGACCATCACCGCGGTGAGAAGAAACGACGGTTCGGTCAGCCATTTTGTCGCCAGCCATATCAACATCACGCAGCGCAAGGCCGTGGAGGACAGGTTGCACAAACTGGCCTGCTTCGACCCGCTGACCGGTTTGCCCAACCGCAGACTGCTGCTCGAGCGACTGGGCCATGCTCTGGCCGGCAGCGAGCGCAGCCAGCATCAGGGTGCGATCATGCTGATCGACCTGGATGATTTCAAGACGCTCAACGACACCCAGGGACACGAGACCGGCGACCGACTGCTCATCGAGGCCGCGCAGCGGCTGCAAGCCACGGTTCGCCAGGGCGACACGGTGGCCCGTCTGGGTGGCGACGAATTCGTCGTGATGCTGGAAAACCTCGAAGCCGACGGCCCGGTCGCGGTGCAAGTGGAGGGCGTGGCGGAGAAGATCCGCGCCGCGCTAGACCAGCCGTACCGCTTGCAGGTCAGCGGCGGCAGCGAAGGGCACGACTGCATCTTGCACCACTGCAGCGCAAGCATCGGCGTCACCCTGTTCGGCGCGCGCCGGGACAGCGTCGATGAATTGCTCAAGCAGGCCGATCTGTCGATGTACCAGGCGAAGGACTCGGGCCGCAACGCCATCCGTTTCTTCGACCCGGACATGCAGGCCACGGTGTCGATACGCGTCGCGCTGGAGGCCGAACTGCGCGAAGCCGTCCAGAAGGAACAATTTATCCTTCACTACCAGCCGCAGGTGATCGGCGAGGAAGGGCGTCTGACCGGCGCCGAAGCCCTGGTGCGCTGGCGCCATCCGCTGCGCGGCATGGTGTCGCCTGCCGAGTTTATAGCGTTGGCCGAGGAGACCGGCCTGATCCTGCCCCTGGGTCACTGGGTGCTGGCCTGCGCCTGCGCCCAGTTGGCGGCCTGGGCGACTCGCCCGGAGATGAGCCACCTGACGATCGCGGTGAATGTCAGCGCCCAGCAGTTCCATCAGGCCGACTTTGTCGATCAGGTCCTGGCGGTCATCGACGATACCGGCGCCAATCCGCACCGGCTCAAGCTGGAACTGACCGAGAGCCAATTGATCGACAACGTCGAGGACATCATCGCCAAGATGCTGGCGCTCAAGGCCAGGGGCGTGGGCTTCTCGCTCGACGATTTCGGCACGGGCTACTCTTCGCTCGCCTACCTGAAGCTGATGCCGCTGGATCAGCTGAAGATCGATCAGTCGTTCGTCAGGGACGTGCTCACCGACCCGAACGATGCCGCCATCGCCAAGATGATCGTGGCGCTGGCCGAGAGCCTGGGCTTGATGGTGATCGCCGAGGGCGTGGAACTGGAGGCGCAGCGTCAGTTCCTGGCCCGCCACGGCTGCCATGCCTATCAGGGGTTTCTGTTCAGCCGGCCGTTGCCGCTGGCGCACTTCGAAGCCTATGCGCTGAGATATGAAATAATTGAGCAGATTTCATCATGAAAGGAAGTTCGCAATGGCATTGAAAACCCCATCTGAACGCTATATCGAACAAGCGAAGCGTTTGTCGAAGAGTGATGCTGAGCGGATCTTGTCGCGGCTGCGCGGCAAGTTGATGCGCCGGCTGGAAGATGAAAAGCTCATCCCGCTTGAAGCCGTCGCCCTGCAACTCGAGCTGGAAGACAAGCAACTGCAGGAATGGCGCGAAAGAATGGCGGAACTGCGCGCGCAAAACCAGGAGTAATCGCTCCTGGGCCGGCACGGCGTCGGTTCATGAGCTTCGCGCATCGGTCCGCGTTTGCGCGCACTGGTGCTCGCCGCACCAGGAATTCGCCATGACCAGCGGGAAGCGCAGCTCAGCACCAGATAACCTGCCTGCCGAGCCTATGCTCAAAACCTGCAGGGTATTACGGCAATATTTCACTGGCATTAAAGAAGCGGAATTCACATTTCCGACATGGCGCCGTCATGTTCGGTGGGTACATTGCATTCCTGCCCAGCCGGCTTCGTCCTGGCTGTCCGCCGCGAGATCTTGAATATCCCCTTGCCAACCAGCCCTATCAGGAGAAATCACCATGAACAGCACCGCAGAACATCTGGCCTCAGCCAGTCAGGCCGCCGCCGAAACCTTCTTCGCGCTCGCCAGCAATGCCTTGACCCGTCAGGAGGACTTGAGCAGCCTGAACTTGAATCTTGCCCGCACCCTGCTGGAAGAAGAGATTCGCAATGTCCAGGCACTGCACGAGGCGAAGGATGCGCAGCAATATTTCGCCCTGCGCCTGTCTCAGTCGCAATCCATGGTGGAAAAGCTGGTCGCCTACACGCGCAGCCTCTATGAGATTACCGCCCAGTTTCAGGGCGCGATGACCAAAGTCGCCGAGGCGCACTTTGTCGAAATCAACAAAAATGTCTCCGAGGCCCTGGATAGCGCCGCGAAACATGCCCCCGCAGGTTCCGATGTGGCCATCGCCGCGGTCAAATCGGCCATCGCCTCGGCCAGCACGGCGTACGAAAATTTCAGCAACGCCAACAAACAGGCTGCCGAAATCGCCGAAGCCAGCTTCGCCGCTACCGCCCCGACCAAGGCAGCGGGCAATGCCAACAAGAGCAGGAAGGCTGCGTAAGTCCGAAGCCTGACACTCGGCTCGGCGTGATCGCACTGATCACGCCGAGCATGCTAAGACGACCCGGCAAACAGCAGCCGGAGATATTTTTTTGCCGACGCGACGGCGCCGTGGTGATCTCTGCGCAAGCCGAGCAAATGATAGGTTTGCAGGATCAGCAGGACGGGATACGTCACCTGCAACAGATCGGTGATCATCCGCCATTCGGCCCGCAGGCCTTTCCAGTAGCCGAGCTTTTCCGTTTTTCGCGATTGCGTGACCGTGGGCCAGCGCGTAACCGAGATGGAAAGTTGGCGCGCGATGATCTCCCGATTCATGAATACTTCTATGCCGAACCGCGGCAGCCGGTAAATCTCTTCCAGCGCCCGGCTCAGGAGCTCCTTGCGGATGACCCGCTCGCCGGAAACGAAATCCAGGCCGATGGCCCGGAACAGCAGCAGGCTGTTCTGCCTCAGGCTCAGGCTGACCTCGCTGAAGCCCGACAGGACCGGCGCCGCCAGGGCCGAAATATGCTCGGCGGCAAGGCCGCTCAGGTCGGCATCGAGGAGCATCAGGAGTTCGCCCTGCGCCGCCGCGACGCCCGTCGCCATCGCATGGCTCTTGCCCCGATTCAACGGATAGGAGATCAGCTTGACCGAGGGAAAGCGCCGGACGACCTCGGCGGTATCGTCGGTGGAGCCATCGTCCACCACGATGACCTCGGAGAGCAGCGGATGGATCGCGGCCACCGACAGCACGGCGGCGATTCTCGGCGCCTCGTTGTAAGCGCAGATCACGCAGGAGATGCCGGCAATACTCTGCCCTCTGGAGGAAATAGTCATGACTTATCCCTAGTGAGAAACCGTTCAGGTTCGGCATTCGGTCGCCGCCCTGGTCATGCCGCCGTAAGTCAGCATGACCATGCTCAAAGCGCCTAGCAGCAGCGGAAAAAACAGCGTGGCGTAGCGCCAGAGCAGCAGCGCGGTCAGCGCGAACAGGGACAGATCCTCCGCGCCCGGCGGCAGGATTTGCCTGACCGTGTTGGCGCTGCTCATCGGCTGAGCAGCGCCGGCAGATCCCGATGCAACAGCGCGGGTATTGCCAGATTGAGCAGAATGACCTGCTGAAACCAGCGCAACGCATCCTCGCTGACCGGATCGAAGTCGATCCCGATCAGGTGCGCGTGGATATAGACGACGCTGCCTGGCAGTTCGACGAATTTTTCCTTGCCGCCATGGAATACCCTGAGCAGGCAATCCCGCCCGACCGGCACTGCCGGGTTGGCATCCGGGACGAACAGCCCGCCCTTCAGGGAAATATCCAGGAGCGTGCCTTGATGGCTGCAGCCATCGAGCAGCAGGCTGCCTCGGGTGTGAAAAGGAAAACGCGGATGGCGACGGCGATCTGACAATGGCATGGGAAACTCAACTCGTTGGACAGGGCGGATCAAGATATCACAACAGCATTACATATCCATTACGCATTTCCTGCAGTCTTGCGGCCGATGAACAGATAGTAGGGAACCGTCAGGCCGGGCAGGTAGGGCACAGCGCAGCGCCGCTCCTGGTAACGGTGCTCGGGAAAATGGCGGCGCAGCAGGGCCAGGTGCTCGGGCGACAGACGCACCCCGTCGTGGCCGAACCAGGCCTGCCAGAAGCGGCGGGCGAAGCGGCTTTGACCGGCCGTGACGGTGAAGTCGACGACCGCCATCGTGCCGCCGGGTTTGAGCAGCGCCAGGGCTAGGTCGAGCACTTCGCGCCACTCCGGCATCATGCTCAGGGAATAGGAGCAGAGCACGGCATCGAGCGCTGCGGCCGGCCGATAGCGGCGCACGTCGGCCTCGATCACCTTGACGTTGGCGAGCGAAGCGGCGCGGCGCCGGGCGATCGCGAGCAAGGCCGGACAAAGATCGACGAGATCGATGCGCTTGAAGCGCGCCACTTCGCGACCGATATAGTCGAGGTTTTTCCCGGTGCCGGCGCCGAGTTCCGCGAGAATCGGCCGGTTCGTCTGCGCCAGATTGGCCAGCAGGCCGGCGACCAGTTCCTGCCGGCCATGCAGCAGCCGCTCGCGGAAGTCATCGTAGCCGTCGGCCTGCGGCGCATAGAAGGCCTGCAGCCTGCCGGCATGATCGCCGTGGCGCCGCTGACCGCGCAGCAGCTGCATCAGGGTGCCGAACCGGGCTGCGCTTATCGGCATCAGGCGGGCAGGTCGGCGATGTGGAAGCCGGCATAGGTATGCACCCGGTCCAGCTGTGACAGTTCGCCCGCCAGGCCATCCTGGAAAGCCATGGCATCGCGCAGGCGGCGCTGGGCGCCGGCGACCTCGACCGTCACCCAGTCGAGATAGGCCGGCTGGGCGTGGGCGCTGCGGAAGATGACCCGGGCGCCGGGCGCCGCGCGCACCAGCAGGGCCGTCCATTCTTCGAGCAGGGCCTGCGGATGGTAAGCGCCCATCCAGTCCATGTGATCGAGAAGGACGAATTTCGAAATCTTTTCGTCGCCGCTTTTCAAGAACTCGGTAACGGTGCCGGTGTGCGCCAGGATGCGTTCCGCGAGGCCGTGCTTCAACGCGAGAAAGCCGGCCGGCTTGAGATATTCCGGGCTGCAGCTCAGGCTGTAACTGCCCAGGACATAGACTCGCCAGAAATAATTGTTCCAGGCGGGCAGATGGCGGAAGACGTATTCGACGGATTCCCTGATGAAGCCGGCGACTCCCCCGGCATGCTGGGCCTGGACCTCCTTGCGCTGCGGATAGGGCACGCCGAGCAGGCTCATGGTGATCTGCCGCGACAGGGTCCAGTTCATGCCCCGGCTCCACATCAGCGGCAGGATACGGCGATCGTACAAATCGCGCTGCTCGGCCAGGCTGTTGGCCTGGAACAGCGCCGCGATCGATTCGGCCAGTCGCGGCCGCAGTCTCAGATAAGTGCGAAAGCAGCGCGCGACCAGGCCGGCAAGTCCGTGGTAGTAAAAGCTGCCGGCCCGGCTGGTGAACCAGTGCGCCTGAGCATCCCAGTAGTCGCGGCTGAAACCCTCCAGTTCATCCCTGAGCAGATCGCGGTAGATCTCGCGGAAGCGCGGATGATAGCCGTGGCCGAAGATCTGGAAGAAGTCGCCATGATCGAGCCGCCGTATCGCCGCCAGCTTCAGTTCGAGCAAGGCCGTCTGGCGCGGATTGGCGTCCACCGCGTGAATGCGCTTGGCCCCGGCCAGGGCGTAATCGAGAACGTTGCAACCGGCGCTGGTGATCGCCAGGACGGTATCGTCCGGCCGCAGATCGAGCGCCAGCCGGTCGACCGCCGGATCTTCCCAGCAGGTGTTGTAGACCAGGGAGCGGGAATAGATGGCGTTGAAAATTTTCTGGTCGAATTTGTCGGCAAGGCTGGGTTTGCGAATCAAGGCATCCTCGGCTGGTCACGGAGTCGGGCCAGGATACCGGCGCCGTGTGACCCTGGCATTACAGGCCGGTCGGTGGGAAAGAGTAGCATGTCAAATTCATTTGACGGACAGCAGCGAGAATGGTCGAGATGCCTGCCGATCCAAGCGAACTGTTAGGCCTTTGCGTGGCAGTCGGCGTCGGCCTGCTGATCGGTGCGGAACGCGAACGCCGCAAAGGCAGCGGAGCGACGCGCGGCGCCGCGGGCATTCGCACCTTCAGCGCGACCGCCCTGCTTGGCGCTGTCTCCGTCCTGATGGGCGGTGGCGTGGTGCTGGCGGCGGCTTTGCTGCTGGTCGGCGTGCTCGGGGCAATTGCCTACCAGCGGAAGCGCGACAAGGATCCGGGCATCACGACCGAGATCGCCTTGCTGGTGACCTGCCTCCTCGGCGGCCTGGCGGTGCGTCAGGCTATCCTGGCCGCCGCCGTGGGAACCGCGCTGACCGCGTTGCTGGCTGTGCGCAACCGTCTGCACTACTTTGTCAGCGGCGTCCTGACCGAGCCGGAACTGCACGACCTGATCCTTTTTTCGGCGGTCGCGTTGATCGTGTTGCCTTTGGCACCGGACCGTTTCATGGGCCCGTTCGATGCCATCAATCCACGCGCCGTCGCCCGTCTGATCACGCTGGTGATGGCGATCGGCGCTCTCGGCCATATTGCCCTGCGCTCTCTGGGACCGCGCTATGGACTACCCCTGGCGGGGTTTGCCGCCGGCTTCATCTCGAGCACGGCCACCATCCACTCCATGGGCGAACTGGCAGCGAAACAGCCGTCGCAGATCACCGGAGCGGTGGCCGGCGCGGTCCTCTCCTCTGTGGCCACGATCATCCAGCTGGCCATCGTCGTTACCCTGGTCCAGCCAGCCTTGCTACGTGCGCTCGTCGTACCGCTGGCAGCGAGTGGCCTGGCGGCCTGCGCCTATGGCATCGTGCCGATCTTCAGGTCGGTGCGCGCCCCCGACGAGCGGCGCATGGAAAACCTGGGTCATGCCGTTGATCTGAAAACGGCGCTAGCCTTCGCCGCGATCGTCAGTTTCGTGCTGTTGCTTTCCGCCGGACTGAATGCCTGGCTGGGTTCCCGCGGCATGTTGTTGGGGGCGGCGCTGACCGGGCTGGTCGATCCTCACGCGACCGCGGCTGCGGTGGCTTCCCTGGTGGCCGCCGGCAAGGTGCCGCCGGCAGATGCGCTGCAGGCGATTCTTGCGGGGCTGACGACGAACTCGGCGATGAAGGCGCTCGTCGCGTTCAACTCGGGCGGCGCCAGGTATGCCGTCCGTATCGTCCCGGGACTGGCCTTCATGACCGGCGCGCTCTGGCTGGGTGCCTGGGGCGGCTGAGCGCTAGCGATCGCCGCCGGAAAGTTCGTTCTCCGGGTTCCCTCAGTATTCGTCGTCTTCCTCGGGCGGCGCGATCTTCGCCAGGTCGAGATTGGCGATCGTCGCCGCCCGGCTCTCCGCGACCAGCAGGCGACCGGTGACGGCGTCGCGCCCGGGCAGCGCGAGATGAACCAGATAGACGCCGGGCGGGACATCGCGGAACCAGTATTGCGCCTGGCCGTCGCTGACGGTCTCGCGCGCCGGTTCGGTGTCGATCCGGACGCGGACCCCGGGATAGGTACTGCCCCGCAATGTGTCATAGACACGTCCATAGACGTCCGCAGCGGCCGCCGGGGAGCAAAGCGAGGATAGGATAAGGGCGGCAGGCAAAATTCGCCTGCAGGCCGTTTTAAAGGCCTCCGACATGGTCCGCGGAAGGCGAGTTGGCCGGCACCCCGGGATAGTCCGAACCAAGTTTCAGTTGCTCACGGCGCGAAGCACCGCGCAGCGCGGCGGCGATGCGCACCTGCAGTTCGGAATTCTCGTAGCTGCCGCCGAACAGGCCGGCGCCGCGACCGGATGCGGAAAGCAGCACATCGTCGCCCGAGTGCGGGGCGATGCTGACGTTGCCCTCGGTCTTGTTCGCCCCTTCGGCGACGCTGCGCGTCGGCATGTTGCCGGTCATCAGCAGGCCGTCGGGGGCGCGTTTCGGGTTGGGCAGCGCGGCGTTCCTGGCCGAGGGCTCGAGCGGCTGGAAGTTGCTCAGGTAATTGGTGCTGTAGGTCGGCCGCCCGCCGTCTTCGAGCACCAGCTTGACCAGGGGATCCGGGTCGTCCGGGTAACCGTCATGCCGGCTGCTGACGTAGGTCGGAAAACTCGCGTCGTTGAATGTGCCGATCGCATCCTGCAGCGCGCAAGGGCGATCGAGGTCGGCAGCATTGCCCAGGCTGAGCGGATAGCTGGCGCCGGAAAAGCAGCCGCCGGGCGTGGCCTTGACCGCGCCGGGCATGGCCACACCGATGATGGTCTCGGGCTGGGCGTGATCGGCGGTGACGATAACCAGCGCATCCTGGACATGCTTGATGGCCCAGGCGACGCTTTCGTCCAGTTCCAGCGCCTCGTAGATGACTCTGTCGTATTCGAGGATATGGCCGAGCTTGTCGGTCTGCGATTGCTCGACCAGGAGGATCCAGCCGTGGTCCTTGCCGGCCAGGCGGTTCAGGACGGAGACCGCCTTGGTCAGCATTTCCAGCTTCGAGGGCACCGCGCGGAAGCAGTCGGCGACCGTCGCACCGCAGCCGTCGCCATAGGGCGGGGCGACGTTCATGCCGATCTCGTCGGCCGTCGCGTCCTTGCCGCGGATCGTCGCCAGGCCGCGGGCGACGCGGCGATCGAGCACCGCCGGGATGTTGTCGGCGCCCAGGCCCGAGGACGTCGTCCGGAATTCGCCGCTGAAGATCCCGAGCAGGCGGCGGTCGTCGGGGGCCGCCTGGAGTTCGGCGAGATTCTTCACGGTGGCAAAACCCAGGCCGGGGGCGACGCTGGCGAAGAGATCGACGTCCGCCCTGCCCTGATCCTGGTACTGGTAGAACGTCCTGGCTGCCGGATTGGTCTTGAGCAGCCAGTCGCGACCGCCGGAGCCCAGGATCACGTCGAGCGGCTGGGTCAATGCCGCCAGCCCGGCGTAGCCAGTCTTCGGCTGCGCCGTGCCGTCCTGGTAGTAGCCGATCATCTGCTGGGCGATTGCGCTCCTGGCCGAGCGCGCCCGGCTGTGCGCGGCGACGGCGGCGGGCGTGGCATCGGTGGCGAAGGCGTCGGTGACGACGCCGGTCTTCCAGCCCCGGGTGCGCTTCAGGAACTCCCACAGGGTTTCGATGCGCGGGTTGTCGAGATTGCTTTCCGGCGTGTTGTCGACCGAGACGTTCAGGGCATTGTTCGCCTGTTTCATGCCCGTGACATAGTTTGCCATGCCCGGCGCGGAGTCGGTGATGATGCTGTCGAAGGACGCGGTGTGGATCATCGCGTAATCGTCCATGGCATCCATCTGCAAACGCCCCCGGTCATGTCCTTCGGCCAAGCCGCGGCCGACGATGCGCGCCGCGGTGCGGATCGGCAGGCCCATGCCGTCGCCGAGGAAGAACACCACGTGCTGCGGACCGGCCCCCGGCTTGACGCCGTCGAAGGGCGACTGGGCGACCGGGTAGGTATTCGCTATCGTGCGCAGGACACCATCGACCTCGACCACCGCCTCGACCTTCCAGATGCCCGGCCGGCCGAAGCTGAGATTGCGCGCAGTCGCGCCATAGAGCAAGGGCGAGTTCGGCGTGCCGCTTTCCAGGCCCGGCCCCTGGGCGGCGATGCGCTTCCTGAAGCGCTCGCTGACATCCCGGCCGTTGATATTCAGACGCACCAGTTCGGGCGGTGCAGTCGCCGGCAATTGGGTCTCGACGCGCAGGTCGAAGCGCTGGCCGGCAATCAGTTGCGTCCCGGTCGGCGGCAGTATTCTCAGCCCGGTGTCGGCTGCGGCATGGATCGGAACGATGGCCAGCAGAACGAGTCCGAGCCAGCAGAGCGGTGATTTTGCAATAGCCATGGGAGAAGTAACCGGCAGAGTCGACGTCGGCGCATTCTAGCCGGCGAATGTTGCGCTCTCGTTAAAATCCCCGTGGCTTGGGCCAGGGAAAATCTGCTTACAAATTCGCCATCGGCTGTCACATTTCCGCATAAGCTCGCGCCTACACTGCGAGTCAATATCTTCAGGAGCCCAGGACATGGATAGCAAACGGCCGGCATTACGTGAAGTCCTTTATCCCCAGTGCTTCAAGGCGCACCCGAAGCGCAGCGAGGTGACCCGGACCATCAATCAATTCGATGGCGACGAGTTCCAGCGCTCGGAAGACGGCTTGGGCCAGGGACGCTCCGCCGACCCGGCCAAGCGCACGGCGTCGGGCCTGGCCCAAGGCGCGGCATGATCCTGCGCTGGTCGACTGTTTAGCGATCTGCTCTCAGACCGACAAGCTGCAGGTTTCACCAGAGCAGGGGGAGCAGGCCCAGCAGCGCCAGCACCAGCAGGAAACACAGGCTCTGCCTGCCGCTCTGCCGTGAACACAGCGCATAGGCATAAATGCCCTTGGCCAGGTTGTTGCTGGACGCGGCGATCAGGATTGCCGAAGAGGCCACGGGCAAGGAGGTGAGCGTCGGCGAGGCCTGGGTGATGCCCATGATGAAGGGATCCACATCGGTGACTCCCATGATCGCGGCGAGTGTATAGACACCGGATGTCCCGAGATAGGCGATAGCCAGGTGAGTCGCCGCCAGCATGGCGACAAAGAGCAAGGCGAAGAGCAGCGCCGCGCTTATTTCCAGCGGGTTCCTGGGTTCGAACCCGCCGCCTTGATCGGGCGCAGGCGCCTCGCCCCGGCGCGACCACAGCCAGGCGAAGGCGATCGCCAGAGCAGCCAGCAGGACGAAGGGCAGCGCCAGGCGGATCATCAGATCCCGGTTGAACAGCGCCAGGAGGATCGCCAGGCGCAGGTACATCATCCCCGAGGCCAGCAGAATCCCGGCCGCATACAACCGCGATGCCGGCTCGCGCGTCGACCGCCGGGCCAGCACCACGGTCGTCACCGTCGAGGAATAGGCGCCGCCGAGCAATGCCGCCAGGATCACGCCTTGATCCCTGGTCAATCGCTGCAGCACATAGCTGCCGTACGAAACCGCGCTCACCGCGACCACGACCAGCCAGGTCTTGAAGGGATTGATCTGGAATTGACCGTACGGCTCGTTGGGCAAGACCGGGAGAATCACGGCGGAGAGCAGCAGGAACTTGGCGAAGGTAAGGATATCTGTGGTCTCGATGCGCTTGGCCAATCCTTCCAGCCCGACCTTGAGTTCCAGCAGGAGGATGCTCGACACGGTGAGCGTGGTGGCGATCCAGAACATCTCGCGATAGATCAGCGCACCGACCAGATAGGTGGCCAGGCCGGACATTTCGGAAGTGACGCCGGAATAGCCGGAGGTAGAAATCTTGTGCCAGTACGACATCAACAGGAACCCCCCGACCACGGCAAAGCCCAGCGCTTGCGGCAGGAGTTCGCCGTCGGAGAGCAGGGCCATGGCATAGCCGATCAGCCCGATCAGCGGAAAAGTGCGAACGCCGCCGAAGGCGTAGTGGTCGTCGCTGGCTTTGCGCTCTTCCCGCTCCAGCCCGATGATGAAGGAAAGGAACAGCACGAAGAGGATATGCGCCCCTTCAGGGGGCAGCCACTCGAAATAGTTCAAGGCCATGTCCTATGAGCACCTACGGTGAACTTGCACATCGTCAACTTGAAGACCTCACAGCGAATAAATATGGCATCAGTTTTAGTCGCGGTCATGCCTGTGTAACACAGGACGCTTAGATTCTACGCTCTGCAATTGTCCCGGCTCGTCATCATGTCCACTTCAGCTGTACACCTAAGGCTAGCGAACACTCCCCTGAAAATGGTCATCGACAACGATGCGCCGGACTGGCTCAGCGAGGCCAATCTGCGCCGCTTCCACGAACTGCTGCAGGGCCCCGGCTTGAGCGCGGTATTTCAGCCGATCCTCGACTTCAAGGCGCGGCGCTATCTCGGCTACGAGGGGCTGATCCGCGGGCCGGCCGGCACGCCCCTGCACTCTCCCCTGGCGCTATTCGGCCTGGCGAGTCACGCCGGCCTGACCATGGAGTTCGAGCGGTTATGCCGGCGCGTCGTGCTGAGCGGCTTCGCGGCCCTGAACGTTCCGGAAAAGCTCTTCATCAACGTCAGCCCAAGCTGTCTGCGCGACCCTACCTTCATGAACGGCGAGACCGCGACCCTGCTCGGCAGTCTCGGCCTGAAGACCAGCCGGATCGTCATCGAGCTGACCGAAAACCAGCACATCAGCGACTTCTCGGCGCTGCGCGACACCCTCAAGGCCTACCGTAGCCAGGGCTACCAGATCGCCATCGACGATCTCGGAGAGGGCTTCTCCAACCTGCGCATGTGGTCCGAGCTCAGGCCGGAATTCGTCAAGATCGACCGCCACTTCATCAGCGGCATCGAGAAGGATGCGCTGAAGTTCCAGCTGGTGCGCGCCATGCATGACATCGCCGAGACCTGCAATTCCCGGATCATCGCCGAAGGCATAGAAACCGATGCCGAATTCGCCACGGTGCGCGACCTGGGGATAGAACTCGGCCAGGGCTACCGTATCTGCCGCCCCGAGGCCGATCCCGGATGCAGCCTGGGCGACGGCATACGCGCCCTGATCGAGGAGAGCAGCGTCATCATCTTCCCGCACGAACGCTCGCAGGCGACGGTCATCCGCAAGCTATTGCGCCAGATCACGCCGCTGGCGCCAAGCATGGAGAACGACAAGGTCTATGCCCATTTCGAGCAGAATCCGGAGCTGCAGGTGCTGCCCGTGGTCAAGGATGGCATGCCCCTGGGCATGGTCAACCGCCATAGCCTGATCGATCGCTTTGCGCGTCCTTTCCAGCGGGAGATTTTCGGCAAGAAGCCGTGCACGCATTTCATGGATGCCACGCCGCTGATCGTCGACCATAAAACGTCGGTACAGGAAGTCGGGCGCCTGTTAAGCGGCTCCGCCAAGCATCACATCTTCGACGGTTTTATCATCACCGAGCAGGGCCGTTATATCGGCGTCGGCAACAGCCAGGACCTGATGGCCCTGATCACCGACATGCAGATCCACGCCGCCCGCTACGCCAACCCGCTGACCCAGCTGCCCGGCAATGTGCCGATCAACGAGCACATGGAGCGACTGCTGGCGCGCGGCGCCAGCTTCGTTGCCTGCTATTGCGACATCGACCATTTCAAGCCCTTCAACGACGCCTACGGCTACCGCAAGGGCGACGATGTGATCCTGATGATGGGCAAGCTGCTCTCCGGCCTGGTCGACCTGCAGTCCGATTTCGTCGGTCACATCGGCGGCGACGATTTCATGCTGCTCTTGCAAAGCGAGGATTGGGAAGCCCGTTGCGAGCGCATGCTGGTCAAGTTCGACGAGCAAATGGAAGCCCTGCTGCCTGCCGAAGATCTGGAGCGCGGCGGCCTGGTCAGCGAGGACAGACGGGGGCAACCGGCCTTCCATCCGTTTCCGGCGCTGTCGATCGGCTGCGTGCGCGTCGATGCGCACCTGTTTTCATCGCACCACGAGATCTCGGTCGCCGTCAGCTACGCCAAGAAGCAGGCGAAAAAGACCGCCGGCAGTTCTCTGTTCGTCGAGCGCCGGCAACTGACGAAGTAGGCGGCGAAGTAGGCGAGCCAGCTATTTGATCAAGCCCGTCCGATTGCAATTGATCTTGCTCTTGTTCAGCAGGCAAGTCGTCATCAGCGTACCGTCGCGCCGGTAGGCCTTGAAGGCCCAGCCTTCCTGCAGGCGATCGAGGACCAGGAAGCCGAACGTATTGCTCTGGGTGATCTGGTCTATGACAACGCCTGCGGCCGGTGAGCTATCCGCGGGCAGGGGATCGGGCAGGCTCTGATCGACATTGTCGCCCGAATTGCCGGAGAGGAAAGTGGCCGGATGATCCGAGGCGAAGTTGATTGCCTCGAACAGGTGGGTGTGGCCGTGCAGCGCAACCTGGATGCCGGGCGGATAGTAGGCCGTGCCATAGTCCGCCTGCATCGCCGAGAGCAGCGCCCGGTTGCCGCCGATTACTGAGTTGGCGGCCTTGGGCGTCAGGCCCAGGATGGGATGATGGTTGGTGAACAGACTCAGGGTTCCCGGCTTTGCGGCGAGTTCGGCGACCCGCCGGAACTGCGCCTGGAACCTTGCAAGCATCGGCGCGTCCTTGGCGCTTGCCGGATCCAGCGGCGAACCGCTGACTTTCGCGGAATCGAAGACGATGATCTGGGCGTCGGCGCCAAGGGGCACCGCGTAGGGTTCGGAACTGTTGCCCTCCCCGTCCCGGGCCGGATCGTTGCACGAGCGGCCGGCAGCGTAGGGACGCGGATCGAGGAAGCGGAACCAGCCCTGGCCGGCGCGGGCGCATTCCTCGTGGTTGCCGCGCGCCACGATCCAGGGCGCGGCGGCGAAGAGCGGCGCCGCCGGGGTGAACAGATCGGCGTCCCAGGTATCCCAGCCGTAACCCCAGGGACTGCCCTGGCAGCCACCGGCAAGACAGGGATTCTCCCGGTAATGATAGTCGCCGACATGGACCACCAGATCCGGATTGAAGCTGGCGGCAACGCGGGCGATCTGCGCGAACGGCCAGGCATTCGGATCGGCACAGTCCTGCCAGGCATTGTCGGCCTTCTTCATCCGGCAGCCGCTGTCGCCGATGACCACGATGCGCTGCGGACTGGTCTTGGGCACGGGCAAGTTGTGCGATCCGACCGAGGCGCGCGTGGCGTTGCCGGGCAGCGGATATTCGCAGGTGCTGAAAGGGAAGGACGAGGGCTTGGAATCTGCGATGCTGCTCGCCGTCGGCCGCAACGCGATCGTTTCGGCCCTGGCGCGCAGGCTCATCGGATACGACTTGCCGTCGATCAGGATGTTCGGACAGTTGCCATCCGCGCTGACGATTCTTGCGACCGCTGCTCCATCCTCGCCGAGCACTACCCATGCCGCTTTGACCTCCGCCTCGGCAGCACCAACGGCGTGCAGCGGCTGCATCAGCAAGGTCAGACAAGCGCATACAGCGCATACCGCAACTACATGGCTCGGATGCGCCAAGATCGCCCCTTTCAACGGTTGAATTCGACCCACACCTGATATACCCGGTCGGCTCCGCGCATCTCCGCTGGCGGTTCAGGATAACGGGCACTGCGCACTGCCTGCAAGGCGGCGCCGTCGATGAAGCCTATGCCGCTAGCGACCAGCACCTGCGCTTCGCCCGGGACACCGTCCCGAAGATGAAACTCCAGCCGCACCCGTCCGGAAAAGCGCAGCGCGGCCGCGGCCGTCGGATAGAACACCGCCGCCTGAACGGCCGCACGCACCTTGGCGGCATATTCGAGACTCTGGTCCGGCCGGCTGGTCACCGCAGGAGCGGGCGGCGGCGGCAGCGGCGGCTTGACCGGTTCGCTAAAGGCGGTCGGCGCCGCCACCTGGGGAAGCGGAATTGGCAGCGGCGCTAGCGGCGTCGGCGGAGGCGGCAGCTGAGGTAGCAACTGCTGCTTGGGCCTGGGCTCCGGCGGCTTGGGCTTGGGCTTGGGCGGCGGGGGTGGAGGTGACGGCGGGGGCGGCGGCGGGGGTGACGACGATTCGTCGCTGAGCAAGGTGATCGTCACCGGCTCGGCGATCGCCGGCTTGGCCTGCAAGGCGCCGGCCAGCACGACGCCGGCGGCGCCGAGCAGCACGGCCTCGAGGAGCAGCGCCAGGACTATGGCCTGCAGCTGCCTGGCTGGGTCTGAAAATGACATGCCGTACTAGCTGCCGGCCTTGATGCGCGTGGCCAGGCCGATTTCGGTCGCGCCGCCGGCCTTGATCGCATCGATCACGCTCATCACCTGCTGCAAGGTCGCGGTCTGGTTGCCGGCGATGGTCACGGCGGTCTTGCTGCTGCCGCGGCTCTTCAGCAATTCGGTGAGTTGCGCCGGGGTCAGCGAGCGGTTCTCGACCAGCAGGCTGCCATCGGCGCTGATTTCGACCAGCAGTTTCGGCGGCGGAATGGTCGCCGCGCTGGAACTGGTCGGCAGTTTGGTGACATGGCCGGAAGTCGGGATCATGCGCAGGGTCAGCATGGCGAAGAAGACCAGCAGGAAGAGCATGATGTCGATCATCGGAATGATCTCGATCCTGGCCTTGCGCGTTTCCAGATAGCGCATCTCAGGCCCTCGCCTGGGTACGGATCAGTTCGACCGGCACGCGGCTCGATGTTGGCGGCGATCCCAGCCGGTGATGGCGGTTGACCAGCATGACCTTGAGCGTTTCGAGTTGGTGCACGATCAGCCGGACGCGGGTATGCAGGGCATTGAAGAAGACCAGTCCGATCATCGCAATGAACAGGCCGGACGCCGTGGCGATCAAAGCCTCGGCAATGCCGCCGGTGATCTGCGTGGCGCCGTTCTGAACATCGCCCAGCGCATGAAAGGCGTTGAACATGCCGACGATGGTGCCGAACAGACCGAGCAACGGCGCCAGGGTGATCACCGTGTCGAGCATCCAGAGCGAACGATCCAGGCTGGGCACTTCATGCATCACCGCTTCTTCCAGATGGCCGTCCAGGCTGTTGCGGTCGACGCCGGCCGGCTCGGTCTGGACGATGGCGAAGAGCCGGGCATGCGGCAGTTGCGCGAGTTTGCCGGGCAACGCCAGGTCGGCTATCTGCCCGCCTTCCTGCTTCAGCAACGCGATCAGCCGGGCACCGCCTTCCTGCATGTTGGAGAGGAAGCGGCTGCGTTCGATGATCACGGTCAGCGCGACCAGAAGCAGGAGCAGCATCAGGTAGAGCGTGCCGCCGGAGTCGTTGGCAAGTTCGAGCAAGCGGGGAATATTCATGGTCTCTCGCAAAAAAAGCGGGGGTGCGAACACCCCCGATAAGTCGGACTAAGGAATCAGAAATCCAGCGTCACGGTGGCGGATACGCTGCGCGCCGGCAACACGGTGAGCAAATCGGCCGGCGAAGGCGCCGCGCTCGTGCTCGCAGCCGTCCCCGCACCGGCGACGCCGACGACGTTGTGGCGATCGAAAAGATTGTTGATGGCCAACTGGATCTTGGCCTGCTTGGTGAAACTCGACGGCGTCTTCAGCGTGTAGTTGACGAACAGGTTGGTCATCACCACCGGGTCGATCGTGAAGGCCTCATGTACGCTGGCATTGTCGTTGTACATCTTGCCGACGCGCTTGGCGAACAGGCCGGTGTTCCAGCCGGAGGCCTGGTAGTTGAGGCCCAGCGTTTCGGTATCGGCGGGAGCGCCGGAGATCCATTTGCCGGTGTCGTACTTGGCGCTGCCGAAGGTGCCGTTGAGATACAGGCTGAAGCCGCTGCCCAAGAGGATATTGCTCTCCGCTTCGATGCCCTGGATGATCTGATTGCCGATCAGCGGGTAGAAATTCAGCAGGGTGACGGGATCGACGCTGACCGTATAGGCATTGTCCAGCTTGCTGTGGTAGATGTCCGCATCCAGGGTGTACTTGTCGGACTTCCACACCGAGCCGAACTGGAAGGTGGTCGATTTCGTCGGCTTCGGCTTGCTCAGGATCTGGGCGTTCTTCACGTCGAACACCCCGGTATCGGGAATCTGGTCGCCGATGGCATATTGGCCGTAAACGGACCAGTTCGGCTGCATCTGGTAATGCACGTCCAGTGACGGCAGCACGTCGCTGTAACTGACGGAATTGGAGACGCTCGGCTGGCCAAGACCGGTGCCGGGCAAAGTAATGGCGCAAGTGGCGGCGTTCACCGTGGCGCCCAGTCCGCCGATAGTGGCGCAGTCCTGCAAGTGGTTGAAGGCCTGCTTGTAGGAAGCGTACTTGACGCCGGGCGTGACTTTCAGATCCTTGGCGACCTTGAATTCGTATTCGACATAGGGCTGTATCGTGGTCGTGCGGTAGGTCTCGCTGAAGTTGGGCAATGGCGTATCGATCCAGGTTCGCGGATCGGATTTCACCTGATAGCGGTAGCTGTCAGCCACGTCATACCACAGTCCGGTGCGAAAGGTTCCCAGGGAAGACTCCTGTGACAGGCGCAGCAGGTTGCCCTTGGTGACGTAGGAATTAAGCTTGTCGACGGCGCTGGTGGTGGTCAGGGAGGTCGGCACCAGGCCGGTCGCGTCATACTTGAAATTGTTGTAATTCTGCTTGTTCCAGTAGCGATAGACATAAACCTTGTCTTCCAGCTTCCAGCCGTTGCCGAGATTGGAGCTGACGCCGAGGTAGTTGAAGTCGGTCGAGACGTCGTAGAAGTTGTAGCCGTAATAGGCGGGCGTGTTCGGGACGCCGCTGAGCAGTAAGTCATAGTTGCCCAGATTGACGTTGGCGCGCGAAACCCCCTTGACCGCCGGCGTGTTGGACTTCAGGTTGAGATAGGAAGCGAAGGCGGTCACCGCCGTGTCGGCCGAGACGGCGTACTGATACTTGAGCGACAAGGCGTCGCGCTTCTGCTTGTTGAAGGTTTCGTAACCGTCCGACTTCATCTCATGGACGTTGAACAAGAGGTTCGAAGCGCCGTCCGCGCCGAACTGGCCGGTCTCGTGTTCGATGCCGACGAGCGAGGTGTTCCAGGTGCCGTACGAGCCTTCGACGCTGGTCCGCTTGGCCGGCTCCAGATTGCGCGAGAGCAGGTTGATCGAGCCGGCGAAAGTCGCCTGGCCTATCGTCGCGGCAGAACCGGGGCTGCGGTCGATCACCGCGCCGCCGACGAACTGGCTGGGGAAAAACACCCAGGAGTGATGGCTGACGCCGTTGGTGTCGTTGAACGGGATGCCGTCGAAGGAGATCACCGCATTGCTGTCCGTAAGGCCGCGCATCGAGGTCTTGGTGTCGCCGAGGCCGGGGCCGTTCGGGCTGTAGCTGAACATGCCCGGCGCCATCTGCAGAATCTGGCTGTAGTCCGCGACCGGCGAAGTGAAATTGCGGATGAACTCGTCGCTGATCTCCGACTGCGCCGAACGCGCATCCAGGGAACTTTGCGAAAGCGCGTTCTTTGCTGCCGCGGGAACCGCGCCGGCACTGCCGCCCGAGGTGCCCACCGAGCCCAAGTCTGTGGCATCCGCGGCATAGGCCTGGGATACCGCGAGGGCGATCGCCGACACGGCGAAGAGGGTGGCAATGGCTGCCTGGCGAGCGCGATGCGGCTTGAGAGTTGGCACGGACATGGAAACCCCTAATGGTTGGACAAGCGGAAAAGTCGCCATTAGACAGTCGCCGTATTACAGCGCCGTTACCGAAATATGATATCTCCACGAGGCCTATCGAAAGGCTTGAAGGCCGATGAAGATGTTGACTCTGCTGGTGAAAAGTTTAACAATGCGCCCCTCTTCGTTTCCAGGGAGGCATCTTGGACTGTTGCCCTAGTAGCTCAAACCGCGTCAGCTGATTCAGCGAAACCCCAGGCACTGTCTTAGACTCCCGCCGCCGTTCCGCTGCTACAGCGGGACGGTGCGCCAGCAGCAAATCTTCTTAACCCGCAGCAAGCGGGTTGCTCCTAGCCACCTCCTCACGGTCGTTTGTAATCCGTCGTGTCTTTCCGATGTCGTAGCAGCCTTGCTGCTTAGCGATATTGGCTATGTTGCCTGATTTCGGTCAGGCGGCGGCACGGCATTTCGATCAACGCAATGCCTGTTTGCCCTAAGTGGCGGACGCATACATGCGAGGTGTCATCATGATCTTCAATTTCGCTGTGAACAAAGCAGCAGCCGTTTCCACCGGCCGCAACGTCCCGGCTTCCGGTTGGCTGTCCACGGCACGAGGTACCGCTAAGCTTGCGGCCATCGGCCAACAGCAAGGCACCCGGGGCGGCAGCGGCATCTACGGCCTGCTGGTCTCCGGCGGCTCCTCCCCCCGGGGACAGTGGTTCTAAAGACGGACCGGGAGGCGGCCAGGTGCTGCCTCCCGCAAGCTGACATTCGAGGGAGCAAGCTATGACCAGCCATTCGCAATCCGCCGTGCTCGACCGCGCCCACATCGGCGACATCCGCGGCGCCTTCGGCACGATACGCCATGGCGATGTCGGCCCCAGGACCGGGCTGTGGCATCGCTTCAAGACGCTGCTGGCGATACTCGGCCCCGGCCTGATCGTCATGGTCGGCGACAACGATGCGGGCGCTTTCGGCACATACACCCAGGCCGGACAGAACTATGGCACCAGCTTGCTGTGGACCTTGTTCCTGCTGGTGCCGGTGCTCTATGTCAATCAGGAGATGGTGCTGCGCCTGGGCGCCGTCACCGGCGTCGGTCATGCGCGCCTGATCTTCGAGCGTTTCGGCAAATTCTGGGGCGCCTTCAGCGTCATCGACCTGTTCATCCTCAACGCCCTGACCATCGTCACCGAGTTCATCGGAATCGCGCTCGGTCTTGAGTACCTGGGCATTTCCAAGATCCTGGGCGTGTCGATTGCCGCATTCATCATCATGGCAGCCGCCAGCACCGGAGATTTTCGCCGTTTCGAGCGCTTCGCCATGTTCCTGGTGTTCGGCAGCCTGCTGCTCGTGCCGGTGTTCCTGGTCGCCCATCCGGCTATGGGCGAACTGACCCGGAATTTCTTTATCCCGCAGATGCCCATAGGCGGCAAGCTCTCCGAAGTCATGCTGCTGATCATCGCCATCGTCGGCACCACGGTCGCGCCCTGGCAGTTGTTCTTCCAGCAAAGCTATGTCATCGACAAGCGCATCACGCCGCGCTTCATGAAATACGAGCGCATCGATCTCTGGCTCGGCATCGTGCTCGTCGTGGTCGGCGCCGTCGCCATGATGGGGTTTACCTCCGCGACGTTCGCCGGACGGCCCGAGTTCGGCAATTTCGCCGATGCCGGTGCCGTGGCCTTGGGGATAGAGAAGTACGTCGGTCGCCTGCCCGGCGTGCTGTTTGCCGTGGCGCTGATTGACGCCTGCATCATCGGCGCAGCGGCGGTGTCGCTGTCGACCGCCTATGCGCTGGGTGACGTACTCTCGATCAAGCACTCCCTGCATCGCAAGCCAACCGAGGCGCTGGCCTTTTACGCATTGTTCTTCGGGCTGATCGTCATTGCGGCGGCGCTCGTGCTCACGCCGGGAACGCCACTGGGCCTCTTGACCAACATGGTCCAGACCCTGGCCGGCGTCCTGCTGCCGAGTGCCACGGTATTCCTGCTGCTGCTATGCAATGACCAGGCCGTGCTCGGCCCCTGGGTCAATAAGCGTTCCGTCAACATATTCACCGCCGCGATCATTGCGGTGCTGGTCATGTTGTCGGTGATCCTGACAGCCGCGGTGTTGTTCCCGGACATCAGCGATGCGCAGATACTCGGTGTTCTCGTTGGCGGTAGCGCCTTGGGCATCGTCATCACCCTCGCGGTGCGTTTCTACGAGAAGGCCAAGGGCATCCAGCCCGTTGCCGACGACCTGATAGCCCCGGCGCTGCGGGTGCAGTGGCGCATGCCGCCATTGGAGCAACTGCCACCGGCCAGTCTCACGCTGATGAGCCGTGTCTGGATGGGCGTGCTGCGGGCGTATCTGCTCATTGCGGCCGGCTTGTTGCTGTTCAAGCTGTTTCACATGGCAACCGACGGGACTGCGCTCTAGGAACCCTGTTAGCCAATGACTAATGCCCTGACGGGCGTCAGAGGGGCGCTTGTCGTCCGATGATCGGGAAATAACAATGAATACGCTACGGTTGCATCACCTCACATCCGTTTGGGCTTTCTCGTCCCGCATAGGGGCTATCGCCATAACATGGTGCACGCTAGTGTTCATGAGCTCACCGTCGGCCTTCGCGCAGGACGCGCCTGCTGACGAGACATGGGCGATCCATGGACAATTCACCAACATCACCCAGGGGCATCCGCACTTTGCTGCCGCGTACAGCGGCAAGAACAGCCTGTCCACCAACGGCCGGAACGAGGAAACGACGGATCTGACCCTGTTCGCAGGCGTGAGCCTTTGGCGCGGCGCGGAACTCTGGCTGAATCCGGAAATCGACCAGGGCTTTGGCTTCGACAATACCGTCGGGATGGCCGGCTTTCCCAATGGCGGCGCCTATAAAGTGGGCGCCAATCTGCCCTACCTGCGCATCCCGCGGGCGTTCATCCGGCAGGCGATTTCTCTGGGCGATGCGGAAGAAATACGCGAAGCGGCGGCTAACCAGTTGGCCGGCAGCCAGAGCGTCAATAATCTCACTCTGACCGTAGGCAAATTCGCCGTGGTCGATGTCTTCGACACCAACCGCTATGCCCACGATCCCCGCGCGGACTTCCTCAACTGGGCGATTATCGAGGGCGGCGCGTTCGACTATGCCGCCGACTCATGGGGCTATACCCTGGGTGCGGCGGCCGAATGGACGCAGGATTGGTGGACGCTGCGCGGCGGCGTGTTCCGCCTCTCTGCCGTGCCCAACGGCAAGGTCGTGGGTTTCGATTTTCGACAAAATTCCGTCATCCTCGAAGCGGAGCAACGGCATCAATGGCGGGGACATCCCGGCAAAGTGAAACTGCTGGCCTTCGTCAATCGCGGTGACATGGCCGGCTACGCCGATGCCGTCCACCTGGGCCTCGCGACTACTAGCACACCCGACGTCGCGCTGGTCCGCCGCTTCAGTTCGCGGCCCGGCTTAGTCCTCAATGTCGAACAGGAATTGACCTCGGCCATCGGCGCCTTTGCGCGCCTGAGCAGCAACAGGGGCGGCAAGGAGACCTTCGAGTTCGCCGACATCAATCAAGCCGTTTCCGCCGGCTTGTCGATTCAGGGCGACGCCTGGGGACGTCATGACGACACTCTAGGAATAGCCGCAGCAGTCAACCGGATATCGGGCGCCGCGCAAGCCTATTTTGCGGCGGGCGGCCTGGGCGTGCAGGTCGGTGACGGGCGCATGAACTATGCGCCGGAACAGATTCAGGAAACCTATTATTCCTGGCGCAGCAGCCCGCACTCGACCGTCACCCTGGACTATCAGCATGTCGATCATCCCGCCTACAACCAGGATCGCGGCCCGGTCTCGATCTATGGCGTGCGTCTGCATGCGGAATTTTAATCTGCGCGGACTTTGCCGCTACCGAAAGGCGATCACGTCCATCGCCAGGATGCGGTATTGATAGCTGGCATGCAGGAACTCGGCTCCGGGCATTATCTCGGCGGCGGTGCGTAAGGCGCAGACGGCATCGCGGGCGGCGTCGCCGACACCGCCTGCCAGCCGCTCGGGCACGAGGTCACATAGGGATAGTAGGCGTTGGCGGCGGCACAAAAATACCAGGATTGAGGAGCGGGCGACACCATCACCGGGGCATAAGCCGGTGCGTAGACCGGCGTCGGTTGCACATAGTAGGGTTGCGGCCGGGTCAGGTCATAAACGATGGCGCTGCCGATTACCGCCGGAACGATCCAGGCACCGCCCCAACCCCAGCCGCCGTGGCCCCAACCGCCACCCCGGCCACGGTCGGCATAGGCCGGCGAGGCGGATAAAATCGCAAGAGACAAAATCAGCAAGGTCTTTTTCATGGCATGACTCCCTTCAGGTTCTGGAACTTTTGAAGCTCATGGCCATTGGAACAGAAGCGGGTATCGGGCGTATGTCAAAAGCAGCCATTGTCGTAACAAGGTATGTCTACCCGGCACAAGTGCCCTGTGTTGTCTTTCAGACAACGACGGGCACTAGCACCTGCTGGGCTGGCACAAGAGCCCTGGGTTGTCTTTCAGACAACGACGGGCACTAGTTGATCGAGCCGGTCCGGTCGCAAGCTATCTTGCCCTGCTTCAGCAGGCAAGTCGCCATCAGGCTGCCGTCGCGCCGGTAGGCCTTGAAGGCCCAGCCTTCCTCCAGGCGATCGAGGAGCAGAAAGCCGAAGCTATTGCTCTGGGTGATCCGCTCGACCACAACGCCTGCGGCCGGGGCTGCGTCCGCTGGCAGGGGATCGGGCAGAGGGCTGTCGAGCTTGTCGCCGGCGTTACCGGAGAGAAAGACGGCCGGATGATCAGAGGCGAAACTGATCGCCTCGAACAAGTGCGTGTGGCCGTGCAGGGCAACCTGAATTCCCGGCGGATAGTAGGCTGGGCCATAGTCCGCCAGCAGCACCGAGAGCAATGCGGGATTGCCGCCGAGCACCGAATTATCGTCCTGGGGCGACAAGCCGAGCAGCGGATGGTGGTCGGCGAACATGCTCAGGATACCCGGCTTGCCGGCGAGTTCGGCGACCCTCCGGAACTGCGCACGGTACTTGGCGAAGAGCGCGGCATCCTGGACATTGCTCTCTCGGAGCGGCGATCTGCCGGCATTCGCGGAATCGAAGACGATGATCTGCGCGTCGGGGCCGATAGGCACGGCATAAGGTTCGGAATAGTCGGCAGCGTTGTCGCTGGCCGGATCGTCGCATGAGCGGGCGGCGCTGTACGGGCGCGGATCGAGGAAGCGGAACCAGCCCTGGCCGGCGCGGGCGCATGTTTCGTGATTGCCGCGCAACACCACCCAGGGCGCGGCGGCGAAGAGCGGCGCCGCCGGCTCGAACAGATCGGCGTCCCAGGCATCCCAGCCATAACCCCAGGGACTGCCCTGGCAGCCACCGGCAAGACAGGGATTCTCCCGGTAGTGATAGTCGCCGACATGGACGACGAGATCAGGATTGAAACTGGCGGCGGCGCGGGCAATCTGCGCGAACGGCCAGGCATTCGGATCGGCGCAGTCCTGCCAAATGTCGTCGGCCTGCTTCATCCGGCAACCGCTGTCGCCGATGACCACGATGCGTTGCGGGCTCGTCTTGGGCACGGGCAGGTTGTGCGAACCTACCGAGGCGCGCGTGACCTTGTCGGGCAGCGGATATTCGCAGGTGCTGAAAGGGAAGGACGAGGGCTTGGAGTCGGAAGGAGCGCTCGCCGTCGGCCGCAGCGCGATCGTTTCGGCCCTGGCGCGCAGGCTCATCGGATACGACTTGCCGTCGATCAGGATCTTCGGACAGTTGCCATCCGCGCTGACCACTCTGGCGACCGCTAGGCCGTTCACGCCGAGAACCACCCATGCGGCCTTCAACTCCGGCTCGGCGCCGGCAACGGCGGACAGCATCAGCGGCAACGCGAACAGGGCAACCCTGGCAACGGTTTTCAGCAACGACACAACGACCTCCTCAACGGTTGAATTCGACCCGGACCAGATACGCCCGGGCGGGTCCACGATGATCCGCCGGCGGTTCACGATAATACTCGCTGCGCACCGCCGGCAAGGCGGCGATCATCAAGCCAAGTCTAGCCAACCCGGATTTCTGTCAACCGGAGATTGGCGGTATCCGAAGACCGTCCGAAGCGGCGCTTCATGACGCGATGCTCTGTGTCTTATGAATAGCCCCGGCCTTCAGTAGAATGCCGGAATCGACCGCAACTCCACTATCAGGCCGGCGCATTTTCGTTTTACCACCCCTTATATCGGAGCACTTCATGCGAGGAAAAATCGGACTCGAAGAACATTTCGCGATCGAAGAAACCATCGAAGATTCAAACGGATTTCTCGCTCCCGAAGTTTGGCCGGAACTGCGCGCGCGCCTGCTCGACATCCAGGACAACCGTCTGCGCCTGATGGACGCGCACGGCATGGAAATGATGCTGCTCTCGCTCAATGCGCCTACGGTGCAGGCGATCCACGACGTCAAGCGCGCGCATGAAATGGCGATTCGGGCCAACGACTTTCTGGCCAATGAAGTCGCCAAGCGCCCCGACCGCTTCCAGGGTCTGGCCGCATTGCCGCTGCAGGACGCCGACCTGGCCTCGCGCGAACTCGAGCGCTGCATCCATGACCTGAAGTTCAAGGGTGCATTGGTCAATGGTTTTTCGCAGGCCAACAGCGAGGACAACATTCTCTATTACGACCTGCCGCAATACCGCGATTTCTGGTCCGTGGTGCAAAAGCTCGACGTGCCGTTTTACCTGCACCCGCGCAATCCTACCGCTGCCTGGTCGCAAATCTATGGCGGACATCCCTGGTTGATGGGGCCGACCTGGGCCTTTGGCCAGGAGACCGCGGTGCACGCGCTGCGCCTGATGGCCAGCGGCCTGTTCGACCAATTCCCCGAATTAAAAATCGTCCTCGGCCACATGGGCGAGGGCCTGCCATATAGCATGTGGCGAGTCGATCACCGCAACGGCTGGGTCAAGACCCCGCCGAGCTACCCGGCCAAGCGCAAGTTGGGCGAATACTTCCAGGAGAATTTTTATCTAACCACCTCAGGCAACTTTCGCACCCAGACGCTGATCGACGCGATCCTCGAGATCGGCGCCGACCGCATCATGTTCTCAACCGACTGGCCATTCGAAAACGTCGATCACGCGGCCGACTGGTTCGACGCTGCCAGTATCAGCGAGGCGGACCGCATCAAGATTGGCCGGAGCAACGCCGCCAAGTTGTTCAAGCTCGACGTGGCGGGATAAGGCACCTTGGCCCGGCTGCGCACGAAATATCGCAGCAGCTGTGGAGTAACTCGCCAAAATCTACTGTCCCGGGCATGTCCATCGCAACGATATGAACGTCGCGTCGAGATAATTCGCGCCGCGAAATTCCGCGCACCAACTAGGGCTCCATTAATGTCGCGTGATGCTCCAAATAATGCCGCAGGACACTCTTGAGCAACCGCGAGCGGCGATGGTCCCCTTGCTCTTGAGCGTGCTTGATATCATCTTGAATCATGCGCTTGATGCGCTTTTCGCCGCGCGGTGTATGGACCAGATAGCTGCCTAATTCCAGGGCAAGAATTTCGGATAAGTCTTCATGTTCGGCGATCGCGAGGATTTCCTCCTCGGTCAGATCCGACATGTCGATGCAGTCTTGGAGTGATAAGTACATGGCGCTTGCTCCCTCATTTCGATGAATCCACGTCAAGGCGGACCTGTGTCGCGGATGTACAGGAGTTAAGTTTGGTTGGCGGCGGCATTCGCTCTGTCGCTCAGGCGGCCCTCAAAGGGAGTCGGGGCATTTACAGCGCAGCTGCCAATCCGCTGGGCACGGCTGCAGGCGCGAAGAAGGCTTGCGCTTTGGCCTGTCGCGTCGGCACCATCAGCGTGGCGTCACCATCGATGACCAGAGTTTCGTCTACGTAGCAGAGCGTGCGACAGACGACGCGGCGCTTTTCCGGAATGATCTCCTTGACCGTAACCACGGTTCTGACCTGATCGCCCGGGCGCACAGGGGCCAGGAACTTAAGACTTTGGCCCATGTAAATGGTGCCCGCTCCGGGCAACCTGGTCCCGATGATGGCGGAAATAAACGAAGCGGAGAGCATACCGTGAGCGATTACGCCCTTGAAGACGGAGGTGGCCGCGAAGGCGGCATCGAGGTGCACCGGGTTGTGGTCGCCCGATACACCGGCGAAGGCATGAATATGGGCTAGAGTAACCGTATTCAGGCTTTCGGCAGTCTCGCCGACACTGAGTTGCTCGATGAACATGGACATCCTTTTCAACTGTTATAGCAATCGGCGAATCGGGTAATGATGAGCACCTGTCGAGAACTGTCGCGGTCATGCATTGCGGAACAAGCCATCGTTCGCAAGACCACCGGCGATTCAGCCAATCCACTACAACGAAGTTCAGCGCCAGCATCAGTGACACGACGAGATTACTCTCCGCCTATCATGCGCCTCATAAGCACAGATTCATATCCCAATTGGGTATCCATCGGCATCTATCTATTCATTGTTTGATTTGCGTCAACTCCTGAAGTTGATCGCCAATGCCGGATGCAAGAAAAATCCGGCGCAGCTGCGCAAGCTCCTAGCCCCGGAGGTTAATGGCGCCGAGGTGCAACCGCCCGGTTCGACGGACCGCTGGCGAAAACACCGGGTGCCGGGATCGTGCCCGCGGACAGGATCAATCCATCTCGAATGTGGCCAACATTCGCGCCGGACCGTTCGTAACTGAGCTAGGCATCGCCACTCCGAAAGTGACTAACTACCTGGTCTCGTAACCACCGATTGGCTGGATCGCGGTGGTATCTGGCATGCCAAAAAAGACCGATATCTATCTTCGGCAAATCGACTGGATGGGGCACATAAGTCAATGAGAAATGTTTGACGCTGCGAATGGCGAATGCCTCGGGTACGGTAGCAATAAGGTCTGACGATTCGAGGATGTCCGCCAGCGCGACGAAGTGAGGCACGTGCAAGCGGATACGGCGCTTGATGCCGGCATCTTCGATAAGATCGTCTGCGCGACCGTGACCGGTGCCGGCAGAAATAACGACCGCGTGCTCTGCGATCGAGAATGCATCGAGCGAGGGGGTTTTGCAGTCCATCGCGTGCCCTTTACGGAAAAGGCATACGTAGCGCTGAGAAAAGAGCTTTCGACGATGAAAGTCCGTGGTCAGATCGGGAAGGTGCCCGAGTGCCAGATCCACCTTGCCCGATTCCATTTCAAATTTCAGATTCACCGCCGTGCTGCGAATGGTGCTTATGCTGACGCCCGGCGCTGCCAACTCCAGGCTTTTCATCAAGCGCGGCAGAAAGTGAAATTCGCCGATATCGGTCATGGCCATGGTGAACTGGCGGGTACTGGTCGTCGCGTCAAATACCAACTGCCTGGCCAGGGCTTCGCGGATCGCTGTTAAAGCATTTGCTATCGGCAGTGCGAGTTGATCTGCGAGCGGCGTCGGCTGCATTCCTCTTGCCGTACGTAGAAATACCTCGTCATCGAGGAGACGGCGCAAGCGACTAAGGGCGTTGCTGATGGTCGGTTGAGACAGGCCTAGATTGTCGGCTGCCACAGACACCTTGCGATCTTGATAAATCTGCACGAATACGGTCAGCAGATTGAGGTCGATGTTATGGAGATCCGTATTCATAACTGTGGCTACCGAAGTTGATTTGCGCACACAGCAACAAACTTGGACTTTGCTTCCAAGGCTTGCCCTCGTCGCTATCTAATAGACTGTAATGAACATACTATTTCTTTTAGGCTCATTTAGCGAATAACGTGGCTGGCTCATCTAGCGAGCCTGTGGAAGTGGATACTGGCTACATAGCGCACGGGCGCTGGAGCCAGGAGATGCAAAATGAGGACGAGAGAATTGGCAAGGCTCATCGGGACATT